>JAZBNZ010000046.1:0-21281 GCA_036350895.1 Woeseiaceae bacterium | reverse complement strand
GTGAAGTCGTCCCACTCGACGATCTCGCGGACGACGACCTCGGCGACGCCGACGTTCACCGGCGGGACCTGGTCGCCCTGCGGGGGACCACCGCCGCCACACGCGGCGATCAGCGCCGGGCCGGCGAGCAACAGGAAGGGGATCGACCGGCGCCGCATGCGTGGGACAAACGTCATCATGTTCTAAACGTCCTTTGAATTCGTTGTTGTGCCGTCTTCGGACCACTCGGTGGCGAGCGACTCGAGCAGGGCGACGATCCGCTCCCGCAATTCACCGGGGTATTCGGGGCAGCGGAACAGGTCGCTCCAGAACAGGCCGATGGCGGCAAGTCTCAGGATTTCCAGCCGGAGCCCGGTCCCGGCGGCATCGACGTGCTCGAGCCGCTCACGCGAATACGCTCGTACCGGGTCGAGGACAGGAGGATCGAGCGTCGCCGCACTCAGCATGCCGGTCACGAAACGACGCCGATCGGGCTCGTCGCTGGTGTGCGCTCGCAGGAAGGCGACCGTCTCCGCTGCCGCAGCCGGACAATCC
This sequence comes from Woeseiaceae bacterium, assembly GCA_036350895.1. Lineage (GTDB taxonomy): Bacteria > Pseudomonadota > Gammaproteobacteria > Steroidobacterales > Woeseiaceae > UBA1847. The sequence goes on along the minus strand of JAZBNZ010000046.1, from coordinate 20,747 downwards.
GTTGGCACGCTCGTCTCCTCGAGACGAATCCACTGCTCGATATCCTGTTCGACCAGCGCCTGCAGGAGCTTCTGCTTGGTGGGAAAGTGGTACGTGATGCCACCGCGCGTCACGCCACTCACCTGGGCGATCTCGTCATAGGTCAGCGAACCGGCGCCCCGCTCCATGACAATCTGTCGCGATGCGTCGATGACCTTCTGGCGGGCTGTCGGCTTCCGGGGCATGGGCGGAAAACTATACAGAACGTCCTGTACAGTTATTAGTCGATTTCTGTCTCGCTTTGTAACCGGAAAGGAATAAGAAAATTGTCCGGCCGGTTAACTTCAGGGTGCCGGGCACACGCCTCGGCGTACGGCCGCGCTCAGTCTCCGAAGCGGTAGCCGAGGCGGACGACGGCGATATGATTGCCGATGTCCGGCGCCGCCTCGCGCTCCAGGACCTGGTAGAGATAGCCGATTTCGAGGCGGGCTCGCGAGCTGATCGGGCGACTGGCGCCGAGGTATGCCCGTTCCTGGATCATGCCCGACGACCCTGCCCAGTCCGTGTCGTTGAGGCCAAGAAAGGCCTCGACGTTGACTTCGATGCGGGTACCCGCCGAACCGACGCTACGCCGATAACGCAGCATCGCCCGGAACGTATGATTCGTCTCGTCGCTGACATCGACGCTGCGCTGCTCCAGGCGCCCGCGAAAGTCGAGCGTGCCGCCGCCCGGGCTGCCGAGCCTCAGGCCGATCTGCTGCCAGGGCCGATTCTCGTCGACGACCCGGCCGCTGCTCGAGCGGGTCCGGAAGCGACCATAGCCCAGCCGCAACTCGACGCCGTTCGCGAACCCGTAGCCGATCGATGGCCGCAAGAGCCACTGGCTCGCGCCGCTGCCGATATCGAAGTAGCGCGCCTGCGTATCGACCGCCAGGTTCCAGCGGCCGGTCGACGATGCCTCGCCCAGCGGACCGGACGCGCTCACAACACCCCAGGCACCGGCGCTGTCTTCCGCCGCGAATACCCGCGGGGCGCTCAGCGCGGCCAGGCCGCAAAGGAGGCACACCGCAGCCGTTCCGGACACCCTGGCCTGCCCGCGGCAAGTCAATTTGCTGGCCACTTCAGTTGGACGCCGTCGGGCGCCGGCGCGTATCGAGTCGGGCAAGGGCTCGGCTCGCCGCTACGCTGAGCAGGCACGCCCAGATCAGCGTATTCATGCCTCGCTCACCCGGCAGGACGGGCGCACCGGCCGCCAGCAGCCCGGCAACGAACATGCCCCCGCGAACGCGGGCCGCGTCGAGCCGCTCGCCGGAGACGTCACCGACGGAGACGATGCGGCTCGTCGTGAACGTGACGGCGGCGTAGGCCGTCAGCACGGCGATCGCCAGCCAGAAAGGCGCACCCGCAAGCTCCGCCACCGCCGGCATGGCAACGCCGTCCCGCATCACGAAGACCATCGATGCAGCGAGGCAAACGAAACCCGTCACGAGCTGCCAGCGTGCCGGCCGCGACAGCGACGCATCGAGAAAGAACGCAATGGCAGCCGCCAGCCCGACCAGCGGGTCACCGAGCCGGCCCGTTGCCCAGACGATGAAGCCCGTGACGAGAACGGCATCGGCCACACGCGGTTGTAGACCGGTCGACCGGTTGACGACCCGCACCAGCACGAGGGCAACGAACAGGGGAATCACGGTCGACGGCCCCCAGAGCAGCTGTGCGCCGAAACCGAGTACGAAACTGACGAAGGCGGCAGGGTTGTCGTCGGGCGCCAGCTCGCGCGTCAGAGCCCAGGCACCGAAGCTTGCGAGCGCTGCCGCGATTGCGGTCGACGTGGCAGATTCGCCATGGCCGAGACCGGCAAGATGCAACAGCGCCGCGGCGGCCGCGGCGATCGGCACGAGGAACAGCAACGCACGGTTCGTCGGATAGGCCGGATCTACCGGCCGGGCGATGGAGGTAAACCTGTAGACGCCGGTCGGAGGTGTCATAGCGTCGGACGCCTCGGGCACGGCTGCCGTTGCTGATGTACGCGCGACGACAGGCGGGCGGAGGCCGTCATTGCGAGGGACCGGTATGGATCCTTTGACCGGATTAGCTTGCGCCTGCCTGCAACGCGATGAGAGACCGAATCAAGCATGCTATTGCGGGGCCGCACCCTGCCGTGCCTGGAAATAGAGAAACATGTTCGCCGTCAGCCGACCGGATGCGGGGTCGTCCCTGAGGTCGAACTCGGGCCTGATCAGCCCGGAGTGCAGGAGATTACCCGGATACATGACCAGTCGGTTGGGCCTGTAGTCCACCCGGGCCATCAGCTCGAAATGATCGTCGGACTCGTTGATGTATTTCCGGGGCGGCAGCCCGTGAGCTTCCATGTGCACGTTGGCCGCCTGGATCAGGCGCGGATATCGCTCCTCCGAGATACGCTCGTAGCGGGTCGGCTTGTGCCGGAAGAATCCCGTTCCGGAGTAATCACCCTCGTTCAGGTAATGGACCGTCGCGAAGTAAAACGGATGGCGGGTATCCGTGTGCGGAATCCGTTGCAATGGCATCAGGTCTTCGGGTTTTTCCGTGACCAGCGAAAACACCTCGTGGAACAGCTGGTAATCGTACGAAGCGGGAATGCTGTACAGGTGCCTGAGCAGCCCGGCCAGGTGAGGCGCCAGCGCCCGCGAGTATTCAGGCGGCGTGCCCGCTCGAATACCGGGATAGGCGAACTGGCTGTCCGGACCGAACGTCGCTTGCTCGAGCGCATAAGCGCGGAGCGTATCGACCGACAAAATCGGATCGTCAATGACGACGACGGGCGTTCTTTCGGCGCCGATCATCCGTATATCCGGACGACAGTCGGGATTCAGTTCGATGGTCAGCATAAAAGAATCTGTCCGCAGCCCGGCCGTCAGCGCCGAGCCCGCCTCCGGCGTGTTTTTTCGCGACCGAGCGGGCCAAAGCGTCCCACGGTGTACGCGCTGGAGCGCCGGCGTCAGGCTGTAAGCACGGCAACGACGATCAACAGAACGACGAGACCGATCGTGAATGGCAACAGGATACGCCGGATTCCCGGGCGCTTGAAGACACGTTCGAATGGCAGGGGCATCAGTACTCCTCTACTCGGTGGTAAACCCGTTCAAGTTACCGCAAACGGCGGAATTTCCGCGAGAACGATACAAGCCGAAACAAACCATGAGGCGTGTAGCGACGCGGCTGAACCGCCTGGACATCACGGTTCCCTCGCGTGTTCGACGATCATAAGGATGACGCCGGCAAAGACCAGTCCGAAACCCGCGAGATGCGCCCAGCGAAACGCCTCGCCCAGCAGCACATAGGACAGTACGAGGGCCGTCAGCGGCATCACGCTCATCGCGGCCGCCGTCATTGCGCCGGGCGCGCTGCGAACGCCGTTGTACCAGAGCACGGGCGCCAGTCCCCCGGTGGCGGCACCCCAGAACACGAGCGCCGACCAGCCCCGCGGCGTGGCGCCGGTAAAGTCGAAGGGCCGTGTGTCGAACAGCAAGGCCAGGATCACGAACAGCGGAATCGCCATCAACGATGCGCCGAGCGTCGCTTCGAGCGAGCTGACACCCGAGGACAATAATCGCGACAGGAGCGTGTAGGCCGCTTCGAAACACACGGCCACGGCGACGAGCAGCCCGCCCAGCAGGACGGCGTCGCCGCCGTCGCCGCCGCCGTCCTTAAGCAGGTTGATGGCAACGCAGCCGAGCACGGCAAGCAGCAAGGCACCGCCCTTCAGCCAGTTCATCGCGGCGCCCATGAAGATAACGGCAGCGGTGGCGGTAACCGCGGGCGATGCACTCATGATCGTCGACCCGATCACGCCCGTGGTGAGCCGCATTCCGAAGAGCATGATGGCCGTGAAACCGACCATGCCTGCGGCTGCAATGCCTGCCATGACGTACCAGTCGGATCTCTGCGCCTTGCCGAAGCGGTCCGTCGCAATCCAGACGACCGGGGCGAGCACCAGGCTGGCAATGGCCATGCGCGAGAACGAGGCGGTAAACACCGGGAAGTTCTGGGCGATGATTTTCGAAAGCGGCGTAGCTGAGCCGAACAGTGCCATCCCCGCAAGAAGCTGGAATACGACGAGAGGACGGAGATTGTTGTTACCTGTCGGGACGTGTGCCTCCTTACGCGGCTCTCGGCGGCGCCACGACGACGCTGCACAGGGTCACCTTACGCTACCGCCGCCCCTCGATTCAAAACACCGCCGGCTCCCGGAAGCGAGCGGACGGTCAGTAACCCCGGGCCTAGCGGCTGCGGAACTGCAGGACGACTTCCGCGATCAGCAGCGGAAAGACCCAGCAGCTCCACATCATCGCGGTATTGTAGTCGGCGACGTCGAGACCCCATTTTTGGTAGGGCACCCAGTCGGAGAGTGCGCGGAAGGTCACGAACGCGAGAGTGACGATATAGCTGCGGATCATCCAGTCCCGGTGCTGCCGGAAGTTACGCCTGCGGATCGCGTAGAACGCCGCCCCTGTCGTTACGACCCAGGCGATCCCGAGGGCGAACAAGGCGAAGGCAAAACCGAATCCGAGGGACTGCTCGGGCGCGGTCCGAACGAGTTTACCCTGTCGGCAGCCTGTTCAATCGCCCGCCAGCTCACGGATGATCGTGCTCCAGTGATCGAGTGCGCCGTAGAACGCCTTGATCGGCACCCGCTCGTTGAGCCCGTGCGCATACATTTCGTCGGGGTTCATGAAAATTCCACTTGCGCCCCACGTCGGTATGCCCGCCCGGCGGAAATGCATGCCGTCGGTTCCGCCGGACTCCATGTATGGCAGCAGGCGAATGTCGGGATAGCGCGGATGCACGGCCTCGCTGAGCGCGGCGCGGACATCCTCCCGCAGATCGGAGACAGGGCTTTCGGTCGGCGCGTAGGTCTGGCTGAACTCGATAGCCTCGTTGCCGACGACATCACGCAGCGTCTTCTCGACGTCCGCCGTCGACACCCCGGGGAAGACGCGGCAGTTCACCGTTGCCGTGGCTGACTGCGGCAGCGCGTTCTCGGCATGCCCGGCTCTCAGCATCGTGACGACGCAGGTCGTGCGGGTCGTGCCGACGTAGGACGACTCGACGGCGAGTCGATCCGCCGCCGCCTCGTCCTCCGGGTTGTCCGCAAAGCGCACCATCGCCTCACCGAGCTCGCCGCCCAGCTGGTGACCGGTTTCCTCGAAGAACTCGAGCGTCAGGTCGTTCCAGCGCACCGGGAAGCGATATTCCTGGATCTTCGTGATCGCCCTCGCGAGGTCGTAGATCGCGTTATCGGGCCGCGGCCTCGAGCTGTGCCCGCCCGGGTTCCGGACCGTGAGTTCCCAGGTGACGTAGGTCTTCTCGGCGGCCTGGATCAGGTAAGTCAGCGCGTCGCCCTTGTCGTTGAGATCGCCGCCGCCGGCATCGGAGTTGAGCGCGAACTCAGCCTCCGCAATGTCATCCCGTTCATAGGCGAGGAGTCGTGTCGTGACCATGCCGCTCTCTTCGTCACCGGTAAACGCCAGGATGAGATCGCGATTCGGGACGAAGCCTTCCTTCTTCAGCCGGATGAACGTCGACGTCAGCTGCGCCACGCCGAACTTGTTGTCGATCGTGCCGCGCGCGTAAAAATTGGTCTCGTCCCGCGTCAGCTTGAACGGCGGCCGCTCCCAGTCCTCCGGGCGCGCTTCCACCACATCCATGTGACCGAGGAACAGTATCGGTCGCTTGCCGGACGAACCGTCGCCGCGGTAACGGGCCACCAGTGCGGCCGTATCTTCGACCAGGATCACCTCGACATCCTCCGCGGGGAGGCCGGCGGCGATCAGTTCGTCGGCAAGATAGTTCGCGACCTCTGGAACGTTACCGAGGTGCTTCGAGGTCTCGACCTCGATGATGCGTTCGTAGATTTCCAGGGTCTTCCGCGCATGGTCGGAATCGGGGTCGGCGGCGGCCGCTGCGAGCGGCGCGAACAGCAGTACAGGAAGCAAGCACAGGAGTCTGGTCATGTTGGTGGCGTTCTCTTTGGTGACAGTTGGACACGCGGCAGCCCCGACGAATTGGCGGGACGGGCGTTCGTGCCGATCGGCCGGACCTCGTCGGGACCGGCACCGACTATACGGCGAAGCGGGTGGGGAAAGCGAGACAACCCGTTACGAATACCGCGCGCGAGCCCGTGTATTCTGACGTGATGGCTATCAGCGAAACCGTTTACGAAAAACTTACCAACGACGACGCCCGGCTCTGCGACGACATTCCGGAGGAAGCCTGTCGCGAGGCGCCGCAGTCGTTTTCGCTGATGCTGGTCTCCAACTTCCTGACGAAACTCGGCGACGCGATCGCGAGCCCGAAAACCACGCTCGCCTGGCTGACGACGGTGGTCGGCGCACCCGCATGGGTGCTCGGGTTCCTGGTGCCGATCCGCGAGTCAGGCTCGATGGTTCCCCAGCTCTTCATAGGCGGCTACATCCGGCAGCTGCCCGTCCGCAAGTACGTATGGATCGCCGGCAGTATCGGCCAATTCTTCTGCATTGCGGGCATCGGCCTGACCGCCTGGTTCCTCGAGGGCGCCGCGGCGGGCTGGTCGATCCTGACGCTGATTGCGCTCTTCAGCCTGGCGCGCGGCTTCAGCTCCGTCGCCAGCAAGGACGTGATCGGCAAGACCATCCCGAAACCGAAGCGAGGCCAGCTGACCGGCTGGTCGTCGAGCATGGCCGGATTCGTCTCGATCCTCCTGGGCGTCGCGCTGATGCTGCCTCTGGCGACCGGCGTCAACGCAAGTCTCATCGGCTGGCTTATCCTCGGCGCAGCGTCGCTATGGCTGCTCGCGGCGCTGCTTTTCAGCCGGATCACGGAGTACGAAGGCGCGACATCGGGAGGACGGACGGCGTGGGCCTCGCTCGCCAAGCTCGACCTGCTGATCACCGACAAGCCGTTTCGTAACTTCGTGATCACGCGCGCGCTTCTCATGTGCTCCGCGCTGAGCGCGCCCTACTACATTGCCCTGGCGCAGGGCGACCAGTCGCCCGCGTGGCTGCTCGGCGCGTTCATCGCTGCAGCGGGTCTCGCCAGCCTCGTGAGCGGGCCGGCCTGGGGCCGCTTCGCCGACCGCTCCAGCAAACGCGTGATGATCGCCGCCGCCCTCGTTACTTCCGGTACCGGCATCGTGACCTTCCTTGCCGATCGCTTCGCGCCGGCGGCCGTGGCGAGCACCTGGTTCCTGCCGCTCGCCTACTTCGTGCTCTCGGTCGCCCACAGCGGTGTCCGGGTCGGCCGGAAGACCTACGTCGTCAATCTCGCGACCGGCAACCAGCGCACGGACTACGTCGCCATCAGCAACACGGTCATCGGCCTGCTCCTGCTGGTCGTCGGCGCGGTCGGCGTGCTCACACCGCTGATCGGCAACGCCGGCGTGATCGCCGTGCTGGCGCTGATGGGCCTGGCCGGTGCGGTGCTCGGCTCGACACTTCAGGACGTCGAATAGCAGGAAGATCAGGTTCCGGCTTTCGCGCCCATCGCAGCGAGATTGCGCCCGAGCTGCATCATGTGAACCTGGTCCGGACCGTCGGCCAGGCGGAGCGTGCGGGAGTGCGCGTAGGCGCGCGCGAGGAAGAAATCCTGGCTGACGCCGGCGCCGCCGTGCACCTGGATCGCACGATCCAGCACCCGGCAGGCCATGGCGGGCGCCACGATCTTGATCATCGCGATGAGCTCCTTCGCCGCCTTGTTGCCGCCGTGGTCCATCCGGTCGGCCGCCTTGAGCGTCAAGAGGCGCGCCTGCTCGATCTCGCAGGCGGACCGCGCGATATCCTCGCGGACGGACTGCTGTGCCGCGAGCGGCTTGCCGAACGCGATGCGCTCACCGGCCCGTCGGCACATCGCCTCCAGCGCACGCTGCGCCACGCCGATCAGGCGCATGCAGTGGTGGATGCGTCCCGGTCCGAGCCGTCCCTGCGCGATCTCGAAGCCGCGCCCCTCGCCGAGCAGCATGTTGGTAGCCGGTACGCGGACGTTATCGAACTCGACCTCGGCATGGCCTTCGGGCGCATCGTCATAACCGAACACCCGCATCGGCCGGATGACCCGCACGCCCTCCGTGTCCATCGGCACGAGGATCATCGACTGTTGCCGATGCCGGTTCTCGTTGTCCGGATCCGTCTTGCCCATCACGATCAGGATCTTCGCGTGTCTCCCGCAGGCACCGCTCGTCCACCACTTGCGGCCGTTGATCACGTAGTCGTCACCGTCCCGCAGGATCGACGTCTCGATATTGGTCGCGTCCGAGGAAGCTACGCCCGGTTCCGTCATTGCGAACGCGGACCGGATCTCGCCCGCAAGCAGTGGCCGGAGCCACCTGTCCTGCTGCTCGGGGCTGCCGTAGCGCGCCAGCACCTCCATGTTGCCGGTGTCCGGCGCACTGCAGTTGAAGACCTCGGGCGCCCAGGTCACGCGACCCATGATCTCCGCGAGCGGCGCGTATTCGAGATTGCTGAGCCCCGGGCTGAATTCGCCGTAAGCCTCGGGCAGGAACAGGTTCCACAGACCCTGCTCGCGCGCTCGCGCCTTGAGTTCGTCGAGCAGCGCCGGCGGCTCCCAGCGGTCGCCCTCGTCCACCTGCTCCCAGAACCGCTCTTCGTTGGGATACACGTGCTCGTCCATGAACGCGCCGAGTTCGTCGCAGAGCGCTTTCACTTTCGGGGAAAATTCGAAGTCCATTGCAAAGCCTCCTTAATGGGCTCACTGTACCAGTTACCGGACGACGGGTAATCGGTCGAGGAACAGAGTGACTGACAGGATTCGCGTGGGCGGCGTGCCCGAACATTTCAACCTGCCGTGGCGCATCGCAATCGAAGAGCGTGCTTTCCTGGAGCACGGCCTCGACGTGGAGTTCACCGACTACCCTGCCGGCACCGGGGCGATGACCGCGGCGCTCCGTGACGGCAGCCTCGACGTCGCCATCGTCCTGACCGAAGGGGCGGTGCTGGACGCGCTATCCGGCAGTGGCAATCGCCTCGTCCGCGTGTTCGTCGAGTCGCCGTTGACCTGGGGCATCCACGTGGCGGCCGCCAGCCCGGTCCGGGATGCCGGGGACATTGCCGGGCGCCCGGTCGCGATCAGTCGCTACGGCTCGGGGTCGCACCTGATCGCGATCGTCGATGCGATCGAGCGTGGCTTCGATCCGTCCGCGATGGAGTTCGTCGTGGTCGATACGCTCGACGGTGCACGCCGTGCGCTTGCCGACGGAGACGCGGAAGTCTTCCTGTGGGAAAAGCACATGACCCAGCCGCTGGTCGACTGCGGCGAATTCCGCCGCGTGGGCGTACGGGAGGTTCCGTGGCCCGCCTTCGTCGTCTCCGTCCGGCCAGGCATGCTGGACGGACGGACCGATGAACTCCGGACGATGCTGGATACGGTGAGCGAGTACTCGACGCGGCTGAAGACCGACCCTCGGACCGTCACGCTCGTTGCCGAACGCTATGGCCTCGAGGAGCGCGATGCCGCCGCCTGGTTCCGGACCGTCCGCTGGTCCGGCAGCGGAAGCTGCCCGGAGGACGCAATCCGACGCATCGCCCGGGCTCTGCACGCACAGGGCGCGATTGCGGACCCCGACGTCGACCCGAACGCCATCTGGCACTCGCTGTAGCCGGGGCCCGTGGTAGCATCGGGGCACCGCGGTTCAGAGAGAAAATACCGGGCATGGCTTCTTATCGACATACCCTGATGCTGCTGGCTGCCGCGTCGCTCGCGGCCTGCTCGACGGTGAAGTACGAGGCGCTCGAGCAGGTCGGCGTCTACAAGCGCGACATCCTGGTCGACCGGGTCGAGGATGCCCGCGACTCGCAGGCCGATACGCGCGAGGAAGTGCTGGCCGCCTACGAGGAACTCAATATCCTGATCGGCGAAGAAGGCGGCGAGCTCGAGCGCCAGTACAAGCGGCTGGATCGCAAGGTCGAGCGCTCGAAGGACGCCATCGAGGACCTCGACGACCACCTGGCCGCGATCGACGAGGTGAGCGCCGACCTGTTCGAAGAGTGGGAAGAGGAACTTGCGCAATACAACAGCGCCGCACTCCGCGCCGACCAGGCGCAGAAACTCCAGGAGTCCCGCCGCCAGTTCACCAGCCTGCGGCAGCGCATGCAGGTTGCGCGCGACCGCGTCGATCCGGTCATGGCGATCCTGAACGACAACGTCCTGTACCTGAAGCACAGCCTCAATGCCCGCGCGCTCGACGCCCTGCGCGGCGAGGCTACCGCGCTCGAGGGCAAGGTCGATGCGCTGATTGCCGACATGCAGGTTGCCATCGACGAGGCCAACGCGTTCATCAACAGCATGCGCGAAAGCTGATTGAACGCCCGCATCGTAGGTGGGTCAGACTGAAGCATCGGCGCAGCGCGCCGCAGATACATCGACGAGGGGGACTCATGCAGCGACTCAAGCACCGCACGGCCGTGCCGGCGCTCGTACTGCTCGCCGCCACCGCATTCGCACAGGACAATTCGTCACCGCCGGCGTCGGCCTGCGAGGGTTCGGCGGGTTTCGACGACTTCGACTTCTGGGTCGGCGAATGGGATGTCTATTCGACGGACGGGCAGGAGCGCCTGCTCGGCCACAACCGGATTACCAAGCACTACGGCGACTGCCTCATCCTGGAAAAGTGGGAGAGCGCGGGCGGCGGCGGCGGCATGTCCATCAATTACTACAACGGCGTCACCGGCGAATGGCGGCAGGTCTGGGTGTCCGACGGCTATGCGATCGATTACACCGGCGGTCTCGATGCCGACGGTGCGATGGTGCTCGAGGGTCACCTCTACGACTATCGGCAGAATACGACCTCGGGTTTCCGCGGCACCTGGACACCGCAGGACGACGGCACCGTCGTGCAGCACTTCGACATCCTTAACCCCGGCAGCGACACCTGGACAACCTGGTTCGACGGGCTGTATGTCCCGAGTAATGACGCGACCTGAATCGGACGGGCGCGTTCGGAGCGGCGGCCTCCTGGTCATCGCGGCGGCTCTCCTGGCAGGCTGCGGGGACGGGCGTAGCGTACAAGCACCGGTGACCGAATTACCGGTTCCTGCCGCCACCGGCAGCGCCGAGCCGCATCTTGCCCCGGTGCCGGACGGGCGGCTCGTACTCAGCTGGCTCGAGCCGGCTGATGGTGCCGACACGCTGCTGCGCTTCGCGATACTCGACTCGGACGACTGGAGCGAGCCCGCTACGATTTCCCGCGGCAGTGACTGGTTCGTCAACTGGGCGGACTTTCCGTCGGTCGTTCCGATCTCGGGTGATACCTGGGCGGCGCACTGGCTGCAGAAGCGCGACGGGGGCACCTACGCCTACGATATCGCTCTCTCGATATCGGCGGACGGCGGCGCCACCTGGGGAGCGCCGATGAGCCCGCACTCCGACGGCACCGCCACCGAACACGGTTTCGTGAGCCTGTTCCCGCAGGGCGGCAAGATAGGCGCCGTCTGGCTCGACGGCAGGGCGATGACGCCGGACGGCACGCACGACGCTGGCGGCCACGGCAGCGACGGTGCGATGACGCTCCGCTCGGCGATCATTGCAGGTGACGCGGGCCTCGAGCGGGAAACGCTGATCGACGACCGCGTGTGCGATTGTTGCCAGACGGACGTTGCGATGTCCGGGAGCGTCCCGGTAGCCGTCTATCGAAACCGCAGCGAAGACGAAATTCGCGACATCTACGTCACCCGGGGGAACGGCGACGGCTGGGAACGCGGGGTCCCGGTCGCCACCGACCAGTGGCAAATCACCGCCTGCCCGGTCAACGGCCCCGCGATCGATGCGATCGGCGACACCGTCGGCGTCGCCTGGTTCACGGCGGCCGGCAACCGGCCGACCGTGAAATACGCCGTCTCGCACGACGGCGGCAAGAGCTTCGGGACACCCGTAGAGATAGCAAGCGGCAGCACGCTGGGACGCGTCGACGTCGTCGTCTTCGAGGATGGCGGCGCGGTCGTAAGCCATCTCGCCGGCGCCGTCGACGGCCGTGCCGACATCGTCCTCCGCCGACTGCGGCCGGACGGCACGCTGGACGCGCCCGTCGTCGCGGCACATACCGCCGCCGGCCGGATGTCAGGCTTCCCGCAACTCGCCAGACACGGCGGGCGTCTCGTGCTCGCCTGGACGGATCTCGACGCCGGGACCTCGCGTCGCGTGCGCGCCGCCGCGATCGACTTGCCCTGAGCCTCCCCGGCCAGGCGCTTTCAGGCGCCGGCTCGGTCGCGGTCCGGCAGCGCCAGGTAGGTGGCGGCCGAGATGCCGGTCGCGCCGAACAGCATCGTCATCACGACGATCTGGTACTGCGCCGCAATGATCGGTGACACGCCGGACAGGATCTGGCCGGTCATCATGCCCGGTAGCGATACGAGCCCGACGGCAAACAGTGAGTTGACCATCGGGATCAGCGCGGCCTGGAATGCCGCATGCCGGCATGCGGCCGGTTCCTCGCCGCGCGACCGCTCCGCCCGGAAGCGCTCGGCCGCGAGGCTGACCGCGTTCATCGAACCGGCAAAGATCATCCCGGCGAGCGGCACGACATAGCGCGGAGCGAACCACGGCTCGATGGCAATGACGAACTGGGTGACAATACTCAGTGTCGACACACCGCCAGCGGCGATCGCGACGAGCGCACGAATATAGTCGCGCAGGGTCCGCCTGCCCAGCGTGCGGATCGCGATCCAGCTCGACACCGTCAGCATAACGACGAGGACGGCGCCGATCACCAACCAGCTATCCGTCTCGAAGATGAAGATCAGCACGTAGCCGATCAAGAGCAGCTGGACGAGCATCCGCAGCGTCGCCCAGGCGGCCGTTCCGGCACCCGCGCGCCAGCGCAGCATGATGCCGATCACGATGGCGGCCGGGAGGAACGCGAGGACCAGTCCCGGCAGCGAGATTGCAGGCACGGCGGCATTCACGGTAGCAGCACCGACAACGGACCCGTCACGGTGCGGCCACGTCAGTCACGGGGAACGGTGGCCCTGCCCGGCATCCACCGGAAAACGAAGTACGACAGTGGCGCAGTCAACAGCGTGATCAGCGCAACCAGGACGGGCAACAGGGGCAGCATCCAGAAACCGTCGAAACGGCCGAGCTCTATCGTCAGGTCGATCCGCGCCGTGGTGCCGCCGATGACGAGGAGCCCGATGCCGATGATCAAGCCGAGTACGAATGACGAGGACACGGCAAAACGAAGGAGCAGTCCGACGTAATCACGAAAGCTGATCATGGGTATCGCCCGGTCAAACTAGAAATCGAAATCCAGCTTGTCGATCACCGCTGCGAGCAAGAACGCGCACAGGAGTGCGAAAAACAGCATGACGGCGAACTGGAACGTAATGGCGAACCCACCGAGCGCGGCGCCGGCGACAGCCGGCCGCAAGCGTTCGTGACGGACGAAGCCGACGACGGCCATCAGTATTGCGAGGACGGCCAGGCCGATGAACGTGTAGGTCAGGTAATCATCCAGCGTGCGTACCCTCGGCGCAGGCGCCGCCTCGTACTCTTCGCCCTTCAGCGCCGCCACCGTGGCATCCCGAATGCTGGCGGCCTTATCGGCAATGGAAACCTCGACCGGCGGAGGCGGTTCGAGAGGGCCCGCGAAGAAATGGGCGACGACCGCGGCGAACGCGAGAAACCCGAACACGACGGACACTAGTCCGAACGTCGACGTTGCGACAGGTGCGTTTTCAGTCATGGGACGGGACACTCTTCTGCTGCAGACCAGGTCACGAGCGGTATCGGCTGCCCGCGATTCTAGCCCAATCACTGCGCGGAGACATGCGGCCGGGTTATGATCGCTGCTCCCGCAACGAATAAACCCGAGACCGGTATGGCGATACGACGACGCACTTTTGTAGGCTCTCTCCTGGCCCTGCCGCTCGCGGAACTCGCCGGCCGGCAGGCATTCGGCCAGTCGGCCCCGCATGTCGTGGTCGTCGGGGCAGGCGCTTTCGGCGGCTGGACGGCGCTCAAGCTTCTCGCGTCGGGTGCCAGGGTAACCCTCCTCGACACCTGGGGGCCCGGTCATTCCCGCGCCAGTTCCGGCGGCGAATCCCGCGTTATCCGTCACAGCTACGAGAAGCCGATCTACGTCGAGATGGCCAGGCGGTCGCTGGCCCTCTGGCATGAAGCCAACGCTGCTTGGGGCCGGCCGCTGCTCAACGTCACCGGGGTGCTGCACATGTACCAGGCGGACTCCCCGATCGAGCTCGACGACGGCAGCCTGATGCAGGCTGCCGGCATCCCACACGAACGCCTGGATCACGACGCACTCGTCGAGCGTTACCCGCAGGTCGACATGGACGGTATCGAGTCGGCGCTCTACGAACCGACGGCAGGGTATCTCCTCGCACGCCGCGCCTGCGAAGCGGTGGTGGAGGCCTTCCTCGACGCGGGCGGCGATTACCGCACGGCCGAAGTGCGGCCGGGCGAGATCCGCAGCGGGAGCATGGCAGAGGTCCGCCTGTCCGATGGCGATGCGCTGTCAGCCGACCAGTATGTATTCGCCTGCGGGCCCTGGCTCAAGACACTGTTCCCGGACGTGCTCGGTCCACACCTGTCGATCTCGCGGCAGGAAATCTTCTATTTCGGGACGCCGGCCAACGACCGCCGCTACTCGGAAGGCAATTTCCCGGTCTGGACTGACATTGGCGATCCGATCTGGTACGGCATCCCTGGCGGTGAGCGTCGCGGCTTCAAGATAGCCGACGACACGCGCGGCCCGGCGCATGATCCGACGACCGCAAAACGCGTGGTCGGCGCCGCGGGCGTTCGCGCCGCGGCGGATTACATTGCCCGGCGCTTCCCCGGGCTCGCGGGAGCGCCGCTGATCGAGTCGCGTGTCTGCCAGTACACGAATACGCCGGATGGCGATTTCATTGCCGACAGGCACCCGCTGGCGGACAACGTGTGGCTGCTCGGCGGCGGTTCAGGACACGGCTTCAAGCATGGACCGGCGCTGGGCGAGCTCATGGCTGCACAGGTATTGAGCGAACGGCCCGTCGAGGCGACGTTTGCGCTCGAGCGTTTCACGAGCTAGACGCTGCGCGGGTACCCGGGTCGGAATGACATTGCCGCCCCGGCGGCAGCGCATCGTCAGATATTGCCGTTCACGCGATCCCAGAATTCTTCCCGGTGATTGGTACGCGGGAAATCTCCTTCCGGAACCGGCACGCCCAGGAAATCGCAGAGCGGTTCCCAGCCGTCCTTCACCTCGAAAACGAGCAGGCGACTCGCCGGGATCGTGTCCTTGACGGCCTGGTTGTGCGCGACGAATCGCTCGGCAATCGCGTTGCGATCGAGGCCCGCCGGAAATCCCGTCTTCGCGATGACGTCGCTGGCCATCTGCAGCCAGTCTCGCATCTCCTCGGGCGCCTCGTCCTTGCCGGCGAGCAGCTTGTAGATCGTGGCACTGAAGCTGTCCGCCCAGCGCTCCGGGTCACGATGGGTCAGCACGAACCGGGCGTCCGGGTACTCGTCCGCCAGCTCGCGGAAGAAGCAGGCCGTGGGCCAGTCGACGGCACTGGCGTAGCCGTCGTAAATGCTCGCCCAGTCCGGTTTATCAGCGGCTGCGGCCGCCCAGAGCGGGACCTGTCGGGGCATGTCGTGGATGACTTCCTCCATGTGGTGGCAGGGCCCCTGCCCGATCTGGTTGAGAGCGAGCTTGAGCGAGTACGTGCCGGTACGGCCGACGCCTGCACCAATCAAGTGTAAAGACATACTGATGTATCTCCGAAAAGTGACAACGGCCTGGTTCCGGTCCGGCCGCAGCTGGATTCGTCGATGGTAGCGTATTCGTGCGGATATCCCCATCGGGTATGATGAATCCCGGTTAATGAATCACAACGGCCGTACACGACCTTTGACCGAGACGACAATGCGCACAAGAAACCGGCGAGCCCTGGCGGGCAATAGAATCCTTACAACCGCACTCCTTGCAACGCTGCTATTACAGCCGGCAACAGACGTCGTCGCCGAGGCTCACGACCCGAACGAGGGCCTGGAACCGCTGACGGAGTTCACGGGACCCTCGCTTGAGTTCGATTTCCCCGGGCTGTTGATTGGCGTTGCCGAATACGCCGAAGGCCCTACAGGAACCACGGCTTTTTACTTCCCCGACGGAGTCATGGGATCCGTTGACGTTCGCGGCGGCGCGCCCGGTACGCTGAACACGGATATTCTGCGGCTTGGCTATGAAGAGCCATTCGTCAGTGCCGTCGTGTTGTCGGGCGGATCGGCCTACGGGCTCGGCGCAGCCACCGGAGCTGCCCAGGAAATCAAGAGCGTCCGAAAGGATCCCGGCTGGTGGACGAATGTCGCCGTGGCGACCGGGGCTATTATTTTCGACCTCGGCGGCCGCCGTTACAACGCGGTAACGCCGGACGAACGCCTCGGACGAGCGGCGTTAAAGGCGGCGCGCGAGGGTTACTTCCCGCTCGGCGCCCGCGGGGCCGGACGATTTGCGCTGCAGGGTGCTTATTACGGGGCGCGCCAGTACTCGGGTCAGGGTGGCGCATTCGGGACGTTCGGCGACGTCCGCATCGCGACCTTCACCGTCGTCAATTCACTCGGTGGTATCGTCGACCGGGACGGCCGGTTCGTACGCTGCGGCAAGCCTGCACGAGCGAATTGCCCGAGCGCATCTTCCGTACTTCGTGAACCGGTGTCGAGCACGGCGCCGGCAGAGGACTCGCCCGCCGGCCTGACGACCAATACGACGATTTCGCTGGTCGTGACCAATCAGAAGATGTCGTTCGCCGAGCTGCAGCGGTTCGGAATGCAGGTGCACACGTCTATGGCGAGGGCTATTCAGCCCTTTCACACGATCAATGACGGGGACACGCTGTTCGCGGTAACCACGGGCGAGGTGCAGAGCGACGAGCTGTCGGTCGATGAGCTGGGGGCACACGCCAGCGAATTGATGTGGGACGCAGTGCTCTCGAGCGTACCGCCGCTGCCCGAGCGACCGGCGCCGAGCGAGGCGGCGATGCCTGTTTCCGGCATGGCGAGGTATACCGGGACCTATCGATTCGCACCGGGAATGGAATCGACGGTGTCGATTCAGGGCGGGAGCCTCGTTATCAGTGCACCTCGGCTCGGCTCCATGTATCTACCCGAAGATTCGATAACTCCGCTCAAACCGGCAACGAACGGGGACTTTCTGCTCGAGACCGACAGGGCGGATACGCTGCGCTTCGAGGTCGACCGCGACGGTGAGGTGACGGGCCTGACACTGAACCCGGGACATTGGCCGGTCAGGGCAACGCGGCTCTGATCCGGCGATTCACGGGACGGGAACCCCGGGGACGTTGCCGGCCGGCGAACCTACCGGAGGATCTCGCCGTCGCGGTAACGTACCTTGCCGCCCACGATCGTCATTACGACCTCGGTGTCGAGCAGCGCATCGTCGGCAACCTCGAGCAGGTTCTGCGATAGCACGGCGATATCGGCCAGCTTGCCGGGCGTTATCGAACCCTTGATGTCCTCTTCGAACGCCGCAATCGCGTTACCCATCGTGTACGAATACAGGGCGCGATCGCGGGGATAGGCCTCCTGCGGATAAAACAAGGTGCCGTCGGGCAGTTCGCGCGTCACTGAACAGTGAAAGCTGCCGATCGGGCTGATCTCGTCGACCGGCGGGTCGGTCCCGTTGGTCGGCACCAGGCCGGCTTCGGCAAGCGTATTGAAAATGTAACCTCGCTCGCGGGCGCGCTCCTTGCCGAGGCGCTCCTCCACCCAGGGGCCGTCAGAACACGCGAAGATTCCCTGCACGGCAGGGATGACGCCGAGCTCCACGGTTCTCGCGATATCGTCCGGGTGAATCACCTGCGCATGCTCGATACGCCAGCGCAGATCGGTCTTGTCGGGATGCTTCGCGAACTCCGCTGCGTAGATGTCGAGGAGTTCCCGGTACGCCCGGTCGCCGATACCCTGGATCGCCATCTGGTAGTCGTGCTGCATCGCGAGCCGTGCCGACGCCTCGATTTCCTCCAGAGGCACGACATTCAGGCCGTAGCTATCGGGCATGTCGGAATAGGGCTCCAGCAACCAGCCGCCATGGGTGCCGAGCGCACCGTCCAGGACTTTCTCGCCGATACTGCGCACCGTGAGAAAGTTGTTGCCGTAGCCGACCATGCGATAGTCGTCGAGGCGGCCGGCCATGTCGGCGGCCTGTTCCTCGAAGGCCATGTAAAGACGCACAGGCAGGTTGCCTTCCTCGGCCATTGTCTTCAGCAGGTCGACCTCCGCAAACGTGGTGCCGAGATCCTGGAAAGAGGTAATGCCGTGCCGCAGCGACTCCTCACCGGCCAGCGTGATCATGCGGCGCAGCTCAGACTCCGCAACGCCGGCCGGCCGGCGCCCCTGGTGGCCGGAATAGGCGACACGAAAGACGTCCTGCGCCGCCTCGCGCATCATGCCCGTTGCCCGGCCGTTCGCGTCGCGCACGATTTCGCCGCCCGGCGGCGGTTGCGTGTTGCCGTCGACTTCCACGAGCCGCATGGCGTACTGGTTGACGAAGACGGCGTGACCACTGGTGTGAATGAGCATCACGGGATGATCGGGCGTCGCCGCGCTGAGCGAGTCGTGCAACGGCAGCCCTTCGACGAGCTGATCCTCCCGGGTTTCCCACTTGTCCTGGTGCCAGCCGCGGCCGACGATCCACTCACCCGCCGGCGTCTCCGCCGCCGCTTCCGCCACCATCGACACGATCTCCGCGAAACTCTTCGCGTAGCGGAAATCGAGGATCAAGAGCGAGCCGCCGAAGCTCGTGTAGTGCCCATGGCCTTCGATGAAGCCGGGGATTACCATCTGCCCTTCAAGGTCGATGACCTCGGTATCCTCGCCACGATACCGCGACATCGCTTCGCTCGAGCCCACATCGAGTATGAGATCACCGGCGATCGCAACGGCTTCGGCACGAGGCAAGGCTTCGTCCACCGTGACGACATCCGCATTGACGAGCAGCAGGTCGGCAACCGGACCCGCTTCCTGGGAATCGGGGCGATTGCAGCCGCCGAGCGCCACGAGCGCAAACAGCAGCAGGATTCTTGAGAATTTCATGATCAGGATTCTACGCGATAAGTCGGCGTTGCGGTTATCCGGCCTTTGCGGCTTGCCGATCGACAAGTCTCCGGCCGATGATCTGCTAGTCTAGGTCGATATTCGAAGCATCGAGTTGCCGATTGTGTTGTTGCGCCGCGTCACCAAACATATCAAAGCGCAAGACTGGTTCGCCGTCTTCGTCGATTTCCTCATAGTCGTCGTCGGCGTATTCGTCGGCCTGCAGGTCCAGGACTGGAATGAGTCCCGCAAGGAACGGCTGGAAGAGCGGGTGTTGCTGGACCGCCTGGCCGAGGAGACCCGGTCGCTGCTCGACGCCCACGAGCAGGAGCTGGCCTCGCTTCGGACACGGGCAGGCATATTGACCGGCGTAAACCCGGTGCTGTTCTCGCAGGCGCCGAGCAGGCCGATTACAGAGCCGGAATGCGCCACCATCTCGGGGTCGCATGTCTACAGGCGGCCCTCCGACGAGCTACCCGTCCTTGACGAGATGCTCGAGACCGGTCGATTCGACCTGCTGCGGGACCCGGGCATAAAGGAGCACCTGCGCGCCTATTTGCTCCTCCGCGAGCGGGGCCGGGCCTACTATGAAGAAGCGGTAAACGAACTCTTTCGGCTGCACAGCCGATTTCCGTCACTCTTGATTGTTCGCCGCCTGCCGGTGACTGCCGACGAAGATGTTAGCTGGGGCGGCCTGAGTGGCGATGGCTATCGATGGGTACCGGAATGTAATGTCGACGAAATGCGAACGAATACGGCCTTCCGGAACGAATATGTCGACAATGTGAGTCGAATCAATAGCCTGACCAATTTTGTCGCCCAACGGAGAGATCATCTCATCGAGCTCGAGCAGAAAATGAGTGATCTGAACTACAGGCGATGAAGAAGAAATCACTATCGGACTGGGCGGCTATCGCCGAAATAGCAGGGACCTTTGCTATTCTTGTTTCACTGGTCTTTGTCGTGGTGAGCATTCGGCAGAACACGGCCGAGCTCCGGCTACAGAATGAGAACTTTCTTTTCGAGCTTCAAGATAGTGCACAGGCGGACTTTGTTTCCAATCCCTGGCTCATTGATATCAGCATCAAGATCGATAATGGAGAAGAACTCAGTCCGTCCGAGTACCGGCGGTACTTCGCACACACTGTTCGGTTCGTCAATCACTGGGAAATGATCTTTTACTGGAATCGGGACGAAGATATCAGAGAGCAGTCGTGGCAGGATTGGGACCAATACTATTCTCAGGACATAGATAGCTGGTTGACGAAAGAGCAATGGCTCGAGATTCGATCCAGCTACCAAGCTGATTTTGTCCGTCACGTCGATAGCAAGTACAACCAGGCCGTCGATTCACCAACCGCTCTAAAGCCGCAGTGAACGGTCCGTCCGACTTCAGTATAGTTTCAGGCTCGCGCCCCACACCGATAACGATTCGGATTTGATCAACCAGTCACGTATCCGAGGGTCACTATGCAAACAAATGCAGTAACAGTCCTGATCCGGACAAAGCTGCTGCCGGATTCCATCGAGCAGGGAAAACAAGCCTTGCTGGACCTTGCGAGGGAAGTCAGAAACGTCGAACCGGATTGCCTGGCCATTGAACTGGCGCAAGACATGGATGAGCCTGCAAACATAACGATGATCGAAAAATGGTCGAGCCGGGAGGCCTACGAAGGTCCCCACATGCAGAG
>JAZBNZ010000045.1:0-25555 GCA_036350895.1 Woeseiaceae bacterium | reverse complement strand
CCCCAAACTCGCTCTCCGGGCATCACCCTGCGTAGGCTGCGACCGGCTCGCCGAGCACGTCCATATCCGGCTCGATGCCGAGACCCGGCGCGTCCGATGCGCGCATCCGGCCGGCCTCGCGTTGCGGCGCCCCCGTCGCGTTGCAGACGGTGACGTAACTGTTGAAATCGGTCGCCGAGAAGCGCAGCGACTCGGGGGTCGAATGCGCGAGGTGAGCAATCGCCGCGGTGATGATATCGCCGCCCCAGCTGTCCTCGATCGTCATCGGCAGGTTCAGGGTCACGCAAAGGTCCCGGATCTGGCGAGCCCGGGTCAGGCCGCCGACCTTGGAGATCTTCAGGTTGATCACGTCCATCGCACGGTCGTTGTGGCCCCGCATCAGCGCCCCGATGTCCGTGATGTTCTCGTCAAGAATGAATGGCAGCGATGTGCGCTGCCTGACGGCGAGGCAATGCTCGTAGGAACGGCAGGGCTGCTCGATATAGACGTCGCGATCGCGCACGGCGTTGGTCACCCTGACGGCATCGTCGACGCGCCAGCCGGTGTTGGCATCGGCCACGAGCACTTCGCCTTTCGTCAGCACGTCGGCGACCGCGTGTATGCGCTCGATGTCGTCCGCGGGATCGCCGCCGACCTTGAGCTGGAACCGGGTGTATCCCTCAGCGCGATACGCGGCGACGTTTTCCGCCATCTCGTCGGCCGGGCGCTGACTGATGGCGCGATAGAGCGTAATGCTGTCGCCGAAGCGGCCGCCCAGCAAGTCACAGACGGATTTGCCGCAAACCTTGCCTAGCAGGTCCCAGCACGCCATGTCGATCGCGGATTTGACGTACGGATGCCCGAGCAGCGCGCGATCCATGAGCTGGTTGATAGGGCCGATGGCCGTCGGGTCCTGCCCGATCAGGCTCGAGGCCAACTCGCCGATCCCGGCGCGCGCTCCCGGCCCGAACGCCGGCAGGTAAAAGGGCCCGAGCGGACAGACTTCGCCGAATCCGGACAGGCCGTCATCGGTGACCAGTTCGACGACGGTGCTGTCGAAGACTTCGACGTACTTGCCCTCGGACCAGGAATACCGGCCCTCGACCAGGGGCAGGTCAACCTGGTACACGCGGATAGCGGCTATCTTCATCTCAGCGTCCTTTTGGCGCCATTTATGGTGTGCCATCAAAGCATCGGACGACGGCTTGATCAAGGAATCGAGGGTTGGATGTTTGGGGTCAGAGTAAAAACTCTGCCTGAGTCGAGACGGAGTTCTTACTCTGACCCCAAACCTCGCCTACAGATATATACCTACGCGGTGCGAGCCCATTGCCGCCACTGCTCCGGTAGAATACGAGCGTGGACAGGTTAAGCCTCCTCGAATCAGGGTTTGTGTATCTGGAGACCCCTGAAACGCCGATGCATGTCGCCGGCCTGAACCTGTTCAAGCTACCGAAAGGCGTAAACCAGCAAGCCTTCCTGGCTGGGATCGCCGACGTCTATCGCTCGACCACCGAGCTCCGCAAACCCTTCGCTCACCGCGTCAGCCGGGGCCGGCTCGGGCGGCTCGGCCCCCTCTGTTGGGCGGAGGACCCGGGGCTCGACCTCGACTACCACGTGCGCCAGGCCGCCTTGCCCAAGCCGGGTCGGTACCGCGAGCTGTTCGCGCTGGTCTCTCAGCTCCACTCCACGTTGCTCGACCAGAGCCGCCCGCTGTGGGAGACGTACCTGATCGAAGGCCTGAAGAACCGGGAATTCGCCATCTACACCAAGCTGCACCATGCCGCAGTCGACGGCGTCGGCGGCGTCCGGATTACCGAAGCCGGCTGTTCCCCGGATCCCGACGCCACCGCCGATTTGTCGCCGCTCTCGATCGAAGCGCATGAGCGATTCAAGAAGGCGCACCGGCGCCCGCGAGCGGACGAGCTCGACCCGAGCGAGTCCGAGCTCCGCGCGATAGCGGATTTCGTCAAGGCGCAGTTCGACACCTCCGTGCACGCTCTCGGCCTGGTCAAGAGCTATGCCGCGACCTGGCTGGGCCTGGGTAATGGCCTGGCAGTGCCATGGCGACACGTTCCGCACACGATGATCAACGCCAAGGTGTCGAGCTCGCGGCGATTCGTTGCCCAGTCCTGGAGCATCGACCGCGTGCGTGCCGTCGGCAAGGCCGCGGACGTGACGCTCAACGATGTCGTCCTCGCGATGTGTTCGGGCGCGTTGCGACGCTACCTCGCGGAACAGGGCGAACTCCCCGAGCATTCGTTGCGGTCACTGGTTCCGGTATCGGTGCGTTCAGAAGACGACTTCGACTCGCCGGTCGCGGTCAGCTATATCGTCGCCGACCTGGGCACCCGCCATGCGAATCCGCTCGACCGGCTCGAGGCGATCGTCGAATCGACGCGAGCCGGCAAGAAGATGCTCGCCGACCTGTCGCCGCGGGAAGCGGGCCTCTACGCCAGCCTGGTGCAGACACCGCTGTTCGTTGCCAGCATGATGGGGGTCGCCGACCGGTTCCCGCCGGTCAGCACGGTAATCTCCAACATCCCGGGCCCGCGCGAGACGCTCTACTTCAATGGCGCACGCCTGCTCGGTGTCTACCCGGTTTCTGCGGTCTTCCACGGATTTGCGCTGAACATCACCTTTGTCAGTTATCACGACAAGCTCGACTTCGGCATCGTCGCATGTCGGCAGACGGTGCCGCACGTCCAGCGCCTGATCGATTACCTGGAACAGTCACTGGCCGAGCTCGAGACGGCGGTGAGGCAGTAACCGACAGCATGAAAATTCGGCAGGAACACGAGTACGCGCATGACACGGAAACGGTGTTTGCGCTGTTTACCGACGAGCAGGAAATCACGGCACGGCAAGCGGCGCTCGGCGCGCGAAATATCCGTATCGAGGCGTGTGAGACCGACTCCGGCGGCGCGGTCGTCAGGTTCGTCCGCGAGTTGCCGGCCGATGTGCCCGGCGTGCTGAGCAAATTTCTTCAGCCCTGGAATACCGTCGAGCAAAGCGAACGGTGGCACTCCCCGGGCGTTGGCCGCTACGAGGCAGACATCGCAATCGATGTCGCCAATGTGCCCGTTTCCGTCTCAGGAAAGCTCACACTCGAACCCGCGGAGGGCGGCTGTATCAATCACGTTCGCGTCACGGTCGACTGCGGTATTCCGTTTGTCGGCAAGACGCTGGCCGAGTTCGTGGCAAAGGACTGTGAGCGGATTATCGGCGATGAGTACGAGTACCTGTGCAATCGCCTGGATAATTTGGGGTCAGAGTAAAAACTCCGCCTGAACGGAGTTTTTACTCTGACCCCAAATTCCTGGTCTCTACACGAGCGGCGCCGTGTACTGGCGCAGGAGCTGTCGCCACGGACCGGTTGCCCCGAGTTTGCCCAGGTTGCCGAACAGGCCGCCGAGCGTGCGGTCGATGAAGACCATGTCGCGGGGAAAGCGGATATCATTGGCCTCCTTCCAATTGGCCATGCCAAGGTCGTAGATCGTCTTGTAAATCGTATCGTCGCTGCCAAACGTGTAGGCCGGTGACGCGCGCACCATGTCCTGCATCAGTTCGACGTAGGGATCGGTCGTGCCCCGCGACAGCAGGGCGCCGCCGTCCTTGTAGACCCCCAGCTCCTTCAGCAGCGTCGGGAACGCGGTCTTCTGGCGCCTCAGCAACGCGTCGATCAGCCGGGCGTAACCGGCCGCGATCTCCTCGGGTACGTCCTTCATGCAGCCGTAGTCGTAGACGACCACAGAGCCGTCCTCGCGAAACCCGAAATTGGCAAAGTTCGGATCCGCGTGCAGGAACCGATGCTCGAAGAATCCCCGCAGCGTGAATTCGAACAGCGCAACGCCCCACTGGTCCTTCAGGTCCTGGGGGTATGCAGCCGACGTCGCCTCACCGGGCGGAATGGATTCCGCGAATTCCATGGTCAGCACACGCTGCGTGGTCCCCTCGGCGACCACGTCGGGAACGATGATCTTCGGGGCGTCGGCGTACATCGCCGCGTTGCGACGGATGCTCTCGGCCTCTGCAACGTAGTCGAGTTCTTCGACGAGGCGCTCCCGCACTTCTTTCCAGATCGGCTCAAAATCGATGTCTGTAAACAGGCCGACCAGGTTGCCGAGCAGGACCTTGAGGTTCACGAGGTCCGCTTTCACCATCCGGTCCGCGTTCGGGTACTGAATCTTGACCGCCACCTCGCGGCCGTCCCGCAGCACGCCCCGATGCACCTGGCCGATCGACGCCGACGCGAAAGGCTTGGCATCGATGGACTCGAAGACCTCATCGAAATTGCCGATCTCGCGCCGCAGATGCGCTTCCATGAGTTCGAACGAAACGCTCGGCGCTTCGTTCTGCAGCACGCTGAGAACCGCCGCGACCTCCTTCGGCAACATGCCTTCGTGCAGGCTGATCATCTGCCCGACCTTCATCGCCGCGCCCTTCATCTCGCCCAGCGTACTGGCGATACGGGCCGCGTTCCGGACCATGGTCTCGGCTTTCTTCAGACGCTTGGTCGGCCCGTCGCGCAGGAGGCCTGCCGCCTGGTCGCCGAGCATCGAAAAGCCGACACGCCCGACGAGCCCGCCCATCCGGGCGAACCGGCCCAGCGCGGAGCTGTTCAGTCCATTGCTACTCATGATGATCTTCAGCTGGTTAACACACAGGGGAACGCGACGAAGCAAGCGATGCCGGGTTCGTCCTATTCGGCGTCAAGTGTGTTTGCCGGTCTTCCGGGGCACAAGCCCGTAGCCGTAAGTTCTTGTAACAGTTCGTATTGGTTTGGGGTCAGAGTAAAAACTCCGCCGCAGCGGAGTTTTTACTCTGACCCCGAATTGATTACCGGAAGCCGCTAGTCGGACTCCCAGGACAGCGGCGGGTAGTCCGGAAACTCGAGCTCTATATCCTCGTCACCCTCGGAGACCCGTCGTTCCGCCTCATCCCTGAGCGCACGAATGTCGTCCGGTATAGCCATCCGGAAGTCCCTCAGCTCGTTCCAGCTCGCCTCGAAATTCTCGGGCGGATTACCGTCCTTGTAGGCTTTGAGCATCGGACCGACAACGGCGTAGCCGGCGGCCACGCGGTCTGCGATTTCCTCCTCGAACCGGTCGATCGCCGCGTAGAGTCGCCGAAGCTCTGCGGAACCCGGGGACGGATCCCCGGCGGTGTCGTTGTTCGCCCATTTCTCGAAGTAGCGGACGGACGACGGCATGTCGACGTTGTAGGCATTGGCCCACATATGGCGATCCTCGTCATTGATCAGCTGCCCGGTCGACGGGTCGACGATGAGCAGCGTTGGCGTCGCGTAGTATTGCTCTACCCCGAACTGCTGCAACACGTCCCGTCCCTTGTCGAGATACCCGGCGTCTACGAATACCAGTTCGTAGTTTTGACTGATCACCTCCGCCAGCGGCGAGCGATTCAGCCGCGCCGCCAATGCGCGTGAATCGTGGCACCAGTTGCCACCCAGGACGATCAGCGCGAGCCGGTCGCCGTCATCAGCACGATCGATCGCCTGCTGCACATCAGCCAGAGGATCCGCGGATGCTTCGAACAGGCGTCCATCCGGGTCGGTTTCGGCGGCGCCGGCATGACCGACGGCGAGGAATAAGCTGATCGCCAGCGCGGCTGTGCAAAGCAGGCGAGAGTACAGGCTAGGCATGGCGTTTCGTTCCCCAGGAGTCTCGATTTCGGGGACAGTTTACTTATCTTTCGCCGCGTTGTTTCAGATAACGGTCGTACCGGGGATAAGTAAACTGTCCCCGGAATTCAATCGCGGTACAGCGTCCCGAAAACCAGATCGCAGATCGGATAGGTGATATTGAAATTGTACCGCGTCATCAGCTTTCGATTGTGATGCGTCACGTGATGCTGGCGCAGCCGGCTCATGAACGGCAAGCGGCCAATCCAGGACGCCGGGTCCGCGTGATAAGCAAAGTGCAGCAGTTCGTAGTTCAGAAAATAGAGAACGGCCGTCAGCACGAACAGGTAGCAGACGTTGGGCGAGATCAGCCAGTACAAAAGCGCCCCGACGGGCATCGCGAAGGCGCCAATGAAGAAGATCAGGAGAATTGGTGGGAACAGTACTGCCTTGTAGTCTCTGCTGGAATCGAAGGTCGCGGCCTTATCCGTGAAGAACGAATGATGCTCGATCGAGTGACGCTCGAAGAGCCTGGTCAGGAACCGGGTCTTGTGGTGCATGGGCCCACGATGCCCGAGGTACTCACTCAGGTTGGCGTACAGAAACGTCAGCGGAATCGTCAGCCATTCCAGCGGCGTGACGCCGTCGAGCTGCGCGGCACTCACCAGCGCGACCAGTACGCTCACGCTGATCGTGGTCGCGAGATGCAGCCGACCCGAGTATCGCGGGCCGATGCGACGTTCCCGGAAGCTGTTTCTCGCTATTTGGACAGAGCTTGCTGACATTGTTAGTCGTGGTCTGCGCCTGGACGACAATCGTGGATTATAAAAGACTGCGACGCGGCAAAACGAAGCCGATGCCGTATCGATAAATCCTCTATGCTCCCACAGGGCGGACCAGCACCGGGTGCTAGAATGTTCCAACGCAAGGCAGCGTGCAAAAACCATGACTAACGGTTCGGCAACGGCGATCGTCTTTCGCAACGGCGTGCTGGTAGACGGCTCGGGACCCGAGCCATCCGGCCAGGTCGACGTGCTCGTGGAAAACGGCACCGTGACCGCGGTCTCCGAGACGCGAATCGAGGCAGCGGGTGCCACGGAGTACGAGCTTGCGGGCCGCGCCATCATGCCGGGCCTCATCGACCTTCACATACACCCGTTTTTGACCGACATGAACCTGATGAAGCTGGAAGATATTCCGGTTTCGCTGGTCACGGCGCAGGCGAGCGTCGTACTGAATCGCCTGCTGGATCGGGGATTCACCACGATACGCGATGCCGCCGGCGGTGACTGGGGCTTGAAACAGGCGGTAGACGACGGCCTGATTGCCGGCCCGCGCCTGTTCATCTCCGGCAGGGCAATCAGCCAGACCGGCGGCCACGGTGATTTCCGGCGTCGCACCGACGACTCTGTCGCGTGCAGCTGCAGCAGCGCGCTGCACCTGACCTCGCGGATTGCCGATGGCGTCGACCAGGTCCGGCATGCCGTCCGGGACGAGCTGCGCAAGGGCGCCGACCAGATCAAGATCATGGTGTCCGGTGGTGTGTCCTCACCCCATGACCCGCTCGAGGGCTGCCAGTTTTCGACCGATGAAATCGCAGCCGCCGTCGACGAAGCGACGCGCGCCGGCACCTATGTACTCGCACACGCCTACTCCGCCGAGGCGATCGAGCGGGCGCTTCGGGCCGGGGTGCGCAGCATCGAGCACGCCAACCTGATCGACGCGCCTACCGCCGAACTGGCCGCCGAACGACAGGCGTTCGTCGTCCCGACGCTGGTCGCGTATGAAGCCCAGGCCAGGCACGCCGCGAGCGCAGGCTACTCGGCGGCGATGCTGGAAAAGCTCAACAAGGTGCGTGAATACGGAATGCGCTCCCTGGAACTGTGCAGGGCCGCCGGCGTGAAGATGGGCTTCGGCACGGACATCATTGGCGACCAGGCGCTGCACACGCAGGAGTTCCTGTTGCGCGCCGAGGTCCTGCCGGTCCACGAGGTCATCGCGTCGGCGACGCGCGTCGGTGCCGAGGTGCTGCAACGGGAAGGCAGACTGGGTGTGATCGCACCGGGCGCAATAGCGGACATTCTCGTTGTCGACGGCAACCCGCTCGACAATATCTCCCTGCTCGCAGGACACGGGGAGCACCTGCTCGCCATCATGAAAGATGGCCGCTTTCACAAGAACCTGTTGTAACGGCTGCATCACGACGCAATGAAAAAACTCTCGATCCTCGCCCGGGGATCGCACCGAACGGGAATGCACCCGGAAACCCTGGAACGGAATACGACTTATGAGCCGACATTCGATCAACGTGTTCGCACTCTGTCTCGCAGTGCTTGTCTCGGTCTCGGTGCGCGCCGCGGAAACCGACTCGATGCTGACCATCGACCGGATTTTTCACGACGGGGAATTCCAGCTGAACAGGAAGGTGCCCAGCAAGTGGCTGGAGGGCGGCGACAGCTACACGACCGTCGAGCCGTCGGGGTCGGTGGACGGTGGCTTCGACATCGTGCGCCACGATTCGGCAACCGGTGAAACGTCGATCCTGGTCGAAGCGGAGCAGCTGATACCGGAAGGCGCGGAGAAGCCTCTCGAGATCAAGGATTACAGCTGGTCCGACGATGGCAGGTTCGTGCTGATCAGCACCAACACCGTCAAGTTTCGCCGTCTGGAATCCCTGGGCGACTACTGGCTGCTGGGACTGGCCGATTCGACCCTTCGGCAGATCGGCACGGATGCACCGCCTTCGACCCTGATGTACGCGAAGTTTTCACCCGACAGCCGGTTCGTCGCCTACATGTACCTGAACAACATCTACATCGAAAGCATCGACGGGCGAACGAAAAAGCAACTCACGCGTGACGGCTCCGACCTGATCGTCAACGGCACCGGCGACTGGGTGAACGAGGAGGAGTTCGGCCTCCGCGACGGCTTCAAGTGGAGTCCGGATTCGAAGCGGTTGTGCTACTGGCAATTCGACACCGAAGGCGTCGGCACCTTCTACATGATCAAGAATACGGACGATGTGTACTCGACGCCGATTCCGCTGCAATACCCGAAGGCCGGCACGACGAATTCCGCGGTGCGGGTCGGCGTGATCGAGATCGAGTCGGCCGAGACCGTCTGGGTCAAATTACAGGGCGACCCGCGGCAGAATTATGTGCCGCAAATGGACTGGGCGGACAATTCCGGGCAGCTCATCATCCAGTATGTGAATCGGCTGCAGAACAAAAACCAGGTGCTCCTTGCGAACGCTGCCGACGGTTCCGTACAGCATATCTTTACCGACAGTGACGATGCCTGGATCGATGTAAACACCGACGTGAAGTGGCTCGAGGACGGGCGGTACTTCACCTGGCTGAGCGAGCGAGACGGCTGGCGACACCTGTACCGGGTCTCTCGAGACGGCAAGGACGTGCGCCTCGTGACGCCCGGCGACTTCGACATCATCAAGGTCGATCACATCGATACGGCAGATGGCTGGGTGTATTACACCGCGTCGCCCGACGACAGCGCGGCGCGCTACCTGTTCAGGTCACCCCTGACGGGTGAACCCGGGGTCGAGCGCCTGACCCCGGACAGTGAGTCCGGATTCCATGAGTACGAGGTTGCGACGAATTCGAAATGGGCGTTCCACACGTTTTCGACGCTGAGCAAGCCACCGACCGTCGATATCGTGTCGCTGCCGGACCATGCTTCGCAGCGAGTCATCGTCGATAACGAGAGGGTCGAGGCACTCCTTGAGTCGACCCCTCGCGTGGAGACCGAATTCTTCAAAATCGACATTGGTGAGGGCGTCGTGCTGGACGCCTGGATGATGAAGCCGCCCGACTTCGACCCCGGCAGGAAGTACCCGCTGCTGATGTACGTGTACGGCGAGCCGGCCGGGCAGACGGTGATTCAGCAATGGCGCCAGGGACGCGGATATCGCTATCTCTGGCACTCGATGCTGGCGCAACAGGGCTACATCGTTGCCAGCGTCGACAATCGTGGCACGCCGGCGCCGAAGGGGCGCGACTGGCGAAAGTCGATATACGGGCAGATCGGGATCCAGGCGTCCGCGGACCAGGCCAGGGCTGTCAGGAAGCTGCTGGCCGAGCGACCCTACCTGGATCCACGGCGGGTGGGCAGCTGGGGCTGGAGCGGCGGCGGCCAGATGACGCTGAATGCCATGTTCCGTTATCCGGACCTCTACCGCACCGGGATCGCCCTCGCCTTCGTCAGCGATCAGCGGCTCTATGACACCATTTACCAGGAACGATACATGGGCTTGCCGGACGACAATGCCGAGGGCTACGAGCAGGGTTCTCCGATCACGCATGCCGCGGGGCTCGAAGGCAACCTGCTACTGATCCATGGCACCGCCGACGATAACGTTCACTATCAAAACTCGGAGCAGCTCGTCGACAAGCTGATCGCGCTCAACAAGACCTTTACGTTCATGATGTACCCCGACCGCAGTCACAGCATCGACGAGAAGCCGAACACGAGACGGCATCTGTTCACGCTGATGACGAACTTTCTCCACGAGCATCTGCCGCTCGAGGCAGCGCCTTGATAGTTTGGGGTCAGAGTAAAAACTCCGCTGCGGCAGAGTTTTTACTCTGACCCCAAACTATCCGTGGTTCCTGACCGTCAATTTCCAATTTAGCGGCCGGCAGACTACAGTACCGGCCAACGATAATAAGAACAGGGGCTTTACCATGGATCGTCGCAACTTCATTCGTTCGTCGCTGTCCGCAGCCGGCCTGGCCGCATTACCGGGCTCACACGCCCTCGCCAAGTCGTTCATCCACACGCCGACCACGGTCCCCGCCGATATCGACGCGCTGAAGAGCGACGGCACGCAGGTCACGCTGGCGAAGGCGGTCGTGCAGGAACTGAGCGACAGCCTCAAGGGCAAGCTGCTCTTGCCCGGCAGCCAGGGTTACGACGATGCGCGCTACCTGTTGCAGCCGGCTTATGACAAGTACCCGGCGCTGGTCGTGCAGCCTACAGGCGCTGCCGATGTCCAGCATGCGGTGAACTTCGCACGTGAAAACAACCTCCTGCTCGCGGTCAAGTGCGGCGGCCACGCGGCTGCCGGTACGTCGAGCTGTGACCACGGCTTGCAGATCGACCTGTCGCAGCTTAGAAACGCACGCGTCGACCGTACGACGAAGACCGCACGTATCGCCGGTGGCAGCCTGCTAGGCGACCTGGACTACGAGGCCATGGCGCACGGACTGGTGACGACCGCCGGCACGGTATCGCACACCGGCGTCGGCGGATTGACGCTCGGCGGTGGCTTCGGCCGCCTCGGCAGGCGCTTTGGCATGACCATCGACAATGTCCTCGAGATGGACGTCGTGACACCGGACGGCAGGCTGCGCCGCGTCGGGCCGGATCGCGAGCCGGACCTGTACTGGGCGCTGCGCGGCGGCGGCGGCAATTTCGGCGTGGTGACGTCCTTCCTGTTCCAGCTGCACGAGATGCAGCGCGACGTCGTCACCGGCTACTTCGCCTACCCGATGGACCAGGTAAAGCAGGTCCTGAGCTTCTACGCGGAACACTCCATGAAGATGCCCGACGAGATGAGCATGGGCGCCGGTATCGGCAATCGCCCCGGGCAGGATCCGTCGCTGGGCATCTACTTCGTCTGGAGCGGAGATGCGGCAGACGTCGAAAAGTACGCAGCACCGCTTCGCAAGGCAGGCACCGTCGCCTTCGAGAGCATCAAGACGCAGGATTACGTAGCCGTGCAGCGCTCCGGTGACTGGGATGACACCCGCGTATTCACAGGCCGAATGAAATCCGGGTTCGTCAACGAGATCAACGACGATTTCATCGACAAGCTGGTCGACAACTTCGAGTTGCATCCGGATCGAGGCACGCGCGTCGGCTTCTCGCAATCGGGCGGCGGCGCGATTTCGCGGGTCGGCCGCAACGACACCGCGTTTTCGCATCGCGAGTCGCAGTACACGATAATGTCGTTCGTCAGCTGGGCGATAGACTCGGATCCGACCCCACACGTCGACTACATCAACTCGCACTGGGAGAAGGTAGAGCCGTTCACGTCGGGCTTCTACGTCAACGACTACTTCGACCAGACGCAGGCACAGGTGAACGCCACGTATCGTGACAACTTCCCGCGCCTGCTCAAACTCAAGCAGCAGTACGACCCGACGAACCTGTTCCACCTGAACGCGAACATCAGGCCGGTCTGAAGCACATTCGGATATTCGGGGTCAGAGTAAAAACTCCGTCGCGGCGGAGTTTTTACTCTGACCCCGAATCTTGATCATCGGCAACGCTGTTTTCGTGTCATGATTTGCGCATGAAAAATAGCGTGCTTTTCATCCCACCGGTTCTCAGCCTGGTTGTTCTCGGCGCTCATTTCCTGCGCTACGGCAACATGGCCGGTGTCGCGCTGGCCTTCACGCCCATTGCCCTTCTGTTCTGGCAGAGTCCCTGGGTGGCACGCGTCGTTCAGGCCGTGCTCTTGCTCGGTGCTGCGGAGTGGGCGCACACGCTTTATGACCTCGTACAGATGCGCCTCGCGCAAGGCATGCCTGCGACAAGAATGTCGATCATCCTCGCTGCGGTCATCGCCACGACCATTGCCTCGGTTCTGCTTTTCGAGACACCGACGATGAAGCGTATTTACAGGCGCATATGACCGGAGCGCGGCGCATCGCCCTGATCGTGGTCGGGCTCGTCAGCCTCGCCCTCGGGGCGATCGGCATCTTCGTCCCGTTGTTACCGACGACGCCACTCGTGCTCCTGGCCGCATTCGCTTTTGCGAACTCGTCGGAGACGCTGCACCAATGGCTGCTCGATCACAATGTGTTCGGCCCGTTGATCGACAACTGGCAGCGGCATCGCGCCATCAGCAGGACCGCGAAAGCGATGGCCGCTCTGTCGATGATCGCAATACTCGTGATCTCCTCGCTGATGGGCGCCCCGATGCCCGTCATCGCAATACAGGCCCTGGTCCTCGCTTGTGTAGCGGCGTTCATACTCACCCGGCCGTCCATGCCGCGAGACTGAGCCATTCGACAAGCACGGGATATTCGCAATAGTTTGGGGTCAGAGTAAGAACTCCGCTGCGGCGAAGTCTTTACTCTGACCCCAAACTCGGTGGAGTTTTTACTCTGACCCCAAACTATTTTTGCTTCCAGACGCCGCCTTCGCGGTAGTACCAGCCCTTGTCGGCTTTCGCGATCCAGCGTTCGGCAAACGTCCGCCGAATGCTGTCCTTCCACTCCGGGTGGTTGTTGAGCCGGGCGATCTCCGCATACAGCGCATTCCAGTCGTTGTTCTGTGCTGCGACGAGCTGCACGACCGAGTTTCGATCTTTCAGCGGCACCAGGTTGCGATCGCGAATCTCCAGCAATCCGGACTCCGCAAGGCCGATGGCACCGGAATCGAGGTAAGGCCGCAGTGAAGGAAACCGCGCTGCGAGTGAATTTTCGAGTGCCGTTTTCTCGGGCGACGGCCTGTCGAAATCGACGGCTTCCTGCGCCTCGGCGTCGCTGATCAACACTCGGCCCAGTCCGCTAGCCATGGCAAGCAGGAGGGACGGCTCGCCCCCGTAATCGCCGTGCAGCCGGGACGTCGGTTCAGCCGACTCTTCGCCCCGCACCTTGTCGATGATGCGATCAGCGGCTTCAACCGCGGCGGCTTCCGGAAAGTAGACGTTGATCGTGACGCAAGCCACGAGGAACACCGCGAGTAATGTCGCCAGGGTAATGGCTAACTTGCGCATCGCTGACAATCTCCTCTGTAATCTGGGAGGCGCCGCCGTCAGTCGACGGTGGGCGCACCACTGCGGGTGATCGCGGACAGTTGCTGCACCAGCCTTGGCCAGCTCACCTTATCACGATACCCCACGACATCGATCCTCGGCACACCGCGGCCCTTGACGATGTAGTAGCCGGTTCCCTGCGGGCCCGGCTTTGCCGGCCCGGCACCGCTCATCGCGCACACACCATTGCCGAGACGGCAGCGCAGGCCGATGCGGTCATAGGAAAACACCTCGAAGAAACGCAAAAACCCCGTCGACAGCACCGCCCCCGCGCCACCGCCGCCGACGCTCGCCAGGTTCTCGACGGCACGCTGGCTGATGCGATGCTGCGAGCGGTCATCCGGGGGTGTATAGAAGTACATGTCCATGGCCACCGGGCGCCAGTTCTCGAGCTTCAATCCTGTCACGTCACCGCTTAATCGACCCTGAATGTAACCGAAGGAAAATGTCTCGGTGACCCGTTCGAGGTCGAGGTTGCGAATGCTGACGTCCCCGTAAAGCCGCGGTACCCGGCCGAAGGGGCGCTCTATTCGCAGGTTCGACATCGTCATGGTTCCGTCGAAGAACTGCGCGTTCAGGTCACCGCCGACCGTGACCTCGTCTTCGGCAAGCTGCAACAGTGGCAGGCGGCCCGACAGCTCGCCCGAGAAGGCTGGCCAGCCCAACGCACCCGTAAGTTGACCGAGCTGCACGGGCTCGAGTTCGGCGTCGAGGCGGCCGGTGGCGCCGACGTCGCCGAAGCCCTGCAGGGCCAGCTGATTGATTCGCAACGCGCCACCCGCAAACGGCAATCGCGCCGGTTGCAGCAGCTCGATGTCGTTGTCGCCGAGCTGCAGCTCGACGTCGCCCGCGCCGACGATCAGGTTGTAGACCGTGCCACTGTCCCAGGAAATCCGGCTCGCGGGCGGGGTTACTCCGGCATCCCCGGTCCAGTTGACGGCGCCATCGAGGCCGTAGACGGCAAACCGGCCAGCCCGGTCGTCGAGGATGACGTCGTCCAGTTCCAGTGCCGCGGAGCGCAACGCGTTATCGGCCAGCTGCACCGTGCCGGAGACACGCCCGCCGGCATCCAGCGCACCGAGCAAGGTGCCTGCCAGCTGCACCTGCACGAGGCCGGTGTAGAGCGCGGCGACGGACGAGTCGCGGAGTCTCACATCCGCCGACACGCTGGCCGGTGCTTCCTCGTCGGATGGAAATTCCACCGTGGCCGAGCCGCTGGCGTCCAGCAATGTGTCCTGGCGCAGCTCGAACCGGTCAATCTTGACGCTACTGAAGTCGGCCGTGTGCACGTCAGCGGCACGCAGGTGCAGCGCGTGTTCCGAGAAGTTGCTGTAGACGGGCTCGAGGTAAGCCTCGCCCTCGGCGCTGTCGAATGCCAGGTCGAAGCGCGTCGAGTCCGGGTTGACGGCGATGTCGACATCGAGCCGGCCTGTCACGTCGGCGGCGGCAACCGTGCCGGCATCGTTCGCCAGTGATACGCCGTCGAGGTCCATGCTGACCACGACCTGCAACGGCCCGTCGGCAGGTGCCACGAGCGAACCTTCGACACCAACCTGCCCGCTGCCGGAATAGCCGGCCAGCGCATTGGTAAATCGGGCGGCGAGCGCCATCAGCTCGTCGAGTCGCAGCGAGCTCCCCGAATAGCTCGCCTCGATACCCGCGTCGCTCGCGAGGATCTCGAAACTCACGCGCCCGCCCGCGATGGCGATGTCGCGCAAGGTGACCCGCGTAGTGGCCGCCAGTCGGTTCCATGCGAAGGTGCCGCGCATGCTTTCCCGACCCAGGCCCGGGATCGTCGCCGTGAACGCCGCATCGTCGCACGTCACGCCGTGGGTCGTAAGCACGATGCCCGTGCAGCCCACCCGGACGTCCTCGAAGCTCCGATCGGAGGCAAGTAACGTTATTCGGGCCATTCGAACCTCGCCGTTCAGCCCCGATGTCGTCAGCTCGAACCCGGATTCCAGTCCGGCAATCGTCCAGGTATCGGAAGTTAGCTTTGCGACCCGACCCTCCAGGGTCGGGTCGTCGGCCGCCGTGACGCAAGGTGCCAGGGCCACACAGCACCCGATGATGAACAGAACGCGAAACATAGCCGCTACTTTAGCAACCTGGGCACCCGGCAGTGGGGTGTTCCGAGCGGCGGTAACCAGGCTTTTCGACACCCGCATCACCAGCCCACGATCGGTCTGTGGCGTGCCCTGACCTGATTATCACGACCGATAGTTTGGGGTCAGAGTAAAAACTCCGCCCCAGCGGAGTTTTTACTCTGACCCCAAACTATTCACGGCTTTAGTCCCGCCGCAACACCCCGGTAAGCGTCAGCACGACCACCGCGGACAGCGCCGCGCCGGCGATCACGTAGACACTGTTCAGCAGCAGCCAGAGCCAGCGCAGCGAACCTTCGGGCGTGAAGCGGCAGCGCTGGTCCTGGGCGAGATCGATCACGGGCAAGGCCGCGTCGAGCGCAAAGTGCATGACGTGCAGGCCGGGGCAGCCCGCCTGTGCGCTGGTCTCGAGCATCCCGAAAGCGAACCGGTAGGTCACCGGCTCCGGGTCACTCTCGACCGGGAGGAATGGCTGGCCGAAGCCGAACAACGCCGTCGCGTACATCGCGGTGCCGAGCAGCACGAAGACCAGGAACGACGCCACCGCGCGCCGCGTCGAGTAACCGTACTGGCTAATCAGCATCAAGAGCTGCGGAAACAGCCGCGCCCACGGGCGGTCTACGCGTGCCTCGAGCCGCGCCCGAATCTTCTCGACGGCGATCGCGTTAGCCTCGTTCGCCAACCCGTGCTGCCTGAGTACCCGGCTGAGCTGTTCGTACGGCTGCGGGCGAAAGCTGGCCGCACTCGGTCTCCCGCCAGGATACTGACGCCGCAGCCAGGCGATGCGCTTCGCCGTCAGGTCACCTGCGCCGAAGTGACGGATGCGTTCGTAAGTGGCACCGTCGAGAGCGAGATAGCCCGCTTCCGGCCAACCCGTCTCGGAGGTGTCGATGATCGAGTTGAGCTGCGCACTGGTCAGCAGGAACCAGCCCCGCACCGGGATCGGCGTCTGGTCGAGCAGTGCCGGTGCTGGCCCGTCCGGAATCGCACCGATATTGCTGAAGGCGAGCGCGTTCGACAGGCGCGCCTGCTGAAGATTGATCGCGACCGGCCCGCCGGTGCTCAGGAGCCCGCCGTAATCCGGACCCGGCGCCAGTCGCGCATTGGTCATGAAAAAACTGCCGCCGACGACCGCCGTCAGAAAGTTGAGCCGACCGCGGGCCTCGAACGGCATCGTGTTCGAATCGTCCGACGTCAGGAACACGGACTCGACCCGCAGGTCCTCGCAGTGCAGGGCCCGGCCGTCCCGGTTACACAGCCTGGCCGCGTCGCACATCAGGTCCCCGGTAATGTTGGCCGCCGCGAAACCGACCTCGCCTGCGGCTTCGAAGCGGTGCCCGTGTGCCGGCCGCAGATCGACATTACTGCCAACGACGATCGACTGCCCGCTGAGAGCGGCGTCGCCGCAGCCGTCGAGCAGCGCCCCGGCGAGGCTCACATCGCCTTCGATGCGGGCGCCGTCGAGCCGAACGACGTGGTAGGCAGTGAACCGGGACCCCTCGATCGACGACAGGTCCAGCTTGCCGCCGATGCGGGCATTGTTGAGATGAATCGCGCAGGTGCCGACCTGGCTCAGTTCCGATTCGTAATCGCTGACACCCAAGAACTGCGAACCCGAGAGGTCGAGGTCGGCTCCCACGCGCAAACTCGCCCCGATGAATGCCGGCAAGCGGCAGTCGACGAAACGCAGGACAAGAAACTCGGCGCCGCTCATGTCGACCGGCGAGTCGAACCGGCACGACCAGAACTGCACCGCCGCGCGTCCACCGTTGGGGCCGGCAGAAGGCGGTCGCAGCGCACCGACGATATCGGCGCCCCGGATGCGGAGCGGACAGGCGATTTCCTGGCGGACGCCGGAGATCAGCCCCTGCAGAAACCCGGCGGACAGCTGACGCTGCTCGGCAGGCAGCGACGTGAAGTCGGCGACCTCCCGGGCCTCGATCGCGTCGAGTACCCGTTGTTGCGCCGCCGCTTCGAAACGCTCCGCATCGTTTGTCGACCCTGACATAGCCGCCTCGCCCGCCCGCTGCTGAGGTCGGCAAGTATGACATGGGGTCAGAGTTTTTACTCTGACCCCGGGTCTCCTACAATCAGGCTCCCGTCGACCTGCGGCAACCGCCAATGCGTAAGCTTTCACTCTCGCTCGTCATCGTCTTTTGCCACCTGGCACTTGGCGCGGCACAGGCCGCCGACGGCCCGGCGCCGACCACCGTCACCCTGCTCTTCACCAACGATGTCGAGAGTGCCTACGACCCCATCCCGGCGTTCTGGCTCGACGACCAGGCGATGATCGGCGGCATCGCGGAGATGACCACGCTGATCAACTCGATCCGGGAGTCAGAGCCCAACGTCTTCCTGTTCGATTCCGGCGACATCTTCACCGGCGCGCTCGCCAAGCTCACCGAGGGCCGCCTCGCCTTCGAGCTGATGATCACGATGGGCTACGACGCGATGGCGATCGGCAATCACGAGTTCGAGTACGGCCACGACGTCTTCGCCTGGCAGAAGAACCGGGCGCCGTTCCCGGTGCTCGGCGCCAACTTCTTTTACAGGGACACCGACCATCCCTACGCGCAGGCGCACGCGGTGATCGAGCGCAACGGTGTGCGCATCGGCGTCATCGGCATCATGGGGCAGGATGCGGTCTCGGCGATCATCCCGTCGTACATCGCGCCGCTCGACGTCACGGTCCCCGCCGAGGCCGTGCAGCGCTCGGTCGACGAGCTTCGCGACGAGGTCGATCTCGTCGTCCTCCTGACCCACCAGGGCAAGACTGCACCGATGCAGACCGACGCCGAGAGCGACCCGCGGCTGCAGCGCGACATCGACGCCGACATCGCGCTGGCCGGCGCCGTGACCGGCGTCGACGTGCTGTTCGCCGGCCACGCGGACGCCGGCACGCCGGAGCCCGTCGTCCATCCCGAGACCGGCACGCTCATCATGCAGACCTACGGCCAGGCGACGCATCTCGGTTACCTGCAAATTGTGCTCGACCCGGACACCGGGACGATCACGGATTACGACGGCCGCCTGATCCCGGTCGATCCCGCCCGTTACGAACCTGACCCCGAGATCGTCGCCAAGCTCACCGAGTACCGTAACGCCTACCCGGAACTCCGCGAGATCGTCGGGCGCACCGCCGCGCGCATGAACCGCCGCTACATCGAGGAATCCGACATCGGCAACCTGTTCGCCGACGCGCTGCGGGCCATCGCCGGCACCGACGCGGCCTTCTTCCACAGCGGCGGGCTCAGAAAAGACCTGCCCGGCGGGGAGATCCGGCTGGTGGACCTGCTGGACGCCTACCCGTTCGTCGACGACGTCATCGTGAAGGAGATGAGCGGCGCGCAGATTCGCCGCGCGCTGGAACAGTCGCTGACCTTCGAACGCGGTTTACTGCAGCTGGCCGGCCTCGACATCACCTATGACCTCAGCCTACCGGCGGGGCAGCGCCTCGTATCCGTCGAACACGAGGGCCTGCCGCTGGCGGACTCGGATCGCCTCACGGTGGCCGCGGCGGCCTTCCTCGCCGAGGGCGGTGATCTCTACACCGTGATGCCCGAGGCAAAGACGCTTCGCAACGCGGGCAAGGTGATCGACGCCCTGATCGCGTACTTCGCCCGGCACGAGGTCCTTGCCGTGCCGCCACGAGGACGGCAGATCGATATCGGCCATTGACGGCGGTTTCGGGGACAGTTTACTTATCTCGATCTGCGACCAGTTCCAGCTTCGCCTCAAACCAGGATAAGTAAACTGTCCCCGGAACCGCGGGCTTTGAAAGAAGATATTTGGGGTCAGAGTAAAGACTCCGCTGCAGACGAGTCTTTACTCTGACCCCAAACTATGAGGACAGCATTATGAAACCCAATCACCTGCTCCTGATTGCCATCCTGGGCGCCAGCCTGTCGCTCACCGCCCATGCCGGGGTGAAGGTCGACGTCATCAAGAACCCCTACGGCGGCGCGCGCAACGTGCCGGAGCTGTCTACCAACCCCGACTACATTCACGCGGCGGGGCTCGAACGGCTGATCGGTGAATGGGGCGGCGAACTGATTCGACCCATCCAGGACATTCGCCTGACCGAGGCGCAGGAACGCCAGTACGGTGAATGGAATCGGATGGCACTGGCGAATGCGAATTTCGCCGAGACGGTTCGCGAAGGATTGCAGGACGGCCTGGTCACGATCGGCCTGGAAGCCAACTGCAACGATCTGCTCGGCATGCTGGCCGGGCTCAAGTACGGCTCCGACGGCAATCAGCGGCGCGTCGGGCTGGTCTTCATCGACGCGCACGGGGATTTCAATACGCCGGAAACGACGCTGTCCGGAATGCTCGGTGGCATGCCCGTGGCCGTTGCCGCAGGACATGCGCTGCACAATATTCGCAAGACCACTGGCCTCACAGAACCGTTGCCCATGCATCACATCGTCTGGGGCGGCGTCCGGGACCTGGATCCACTCGAGGCCGAACGTTTTGCCGAGCACGAGGCCCGGCAATTTTCGGTGCAGGACATTCGCGAGCTCTCCGCCAACCTGAGAAAGCAGATCGACGACCTCGCGGACCAGGTCGATGTGATCTACGTGCACATCGACATGGACGTGCTCGACCCGGCCGAGGTGCCCGGGCATGACCTGGCGGTAAGCGACGGTCCGAGCAGCGAAGACCTCGCCGCCGCTCTGGCATTGATGTTCGAGAACCCCAAGACGGTCGCACTCGGGATAGCGTCCACACCGTCGTTCAATCTCGATCCGGACGGCGTGAGCCGGCAGGCAGCGCTCAATCTCATCGAAGGGGCTATCCGCGGGGCGCGGGCTCGATAGCTAAGCCTGCTTCAGTTCGAGAGGTGCGCCATTTTGACTCGCCTGTGTTGCCCTTCGGGTGCTGTCGTTGTCCTGCCGATCCTGCGGGCTTTCGCTGAACCGCCAGACAGCGTTCGCAACTTCCTCAGGACTTGCCGCCGGTCTGCTGAATTCGCCCGGCGTCAATCTCGGCGTAACGGACCGCATCCTCGAGGCGGTCATACTTGAACTCCTTGTAAAAGTAGACCTTCCTGGTTGCACAAGTAATGCCGTGTGCCTCCATCGTCTGCTCGTCTTTTTTAGTCATTGCGGTCTCCCGATATACATTTGTTCGCTCGCTTGCGATAAGGCTTGTCGCACTGCCATCCTCGCTCACAGTTTTTGGCGCTCGCATTTGCCGGGATTGTGTCCGCGATACCTTGCGCCCTCGCGACACCCATAGAGCCAGCGACTACCATCAGGGCCAGCAGGGCGTAAGCGAGACGATCCATGCGTGGCTTAATGGTGTTCATGGAGTTGTCCCGCCGTCCGGATCCATGCCTTTCAGGAACTTGAACAGCTCGCTGTCGGTCGATAGAACAAGCGTTGTGTTTTCGGCGATGATGAACTTGTAGGACTCCATCGTCCGTGTGAATTCGTAGAACGCAATGGATTCGGCACTCTGGTTGTAGGCTCGGGCGTAGATTTCGGTGGCTTTCGCATCGGCCAGGCCACGGATCTCTTCGACCTCCCGGTACGCCTCGGATTGAATCTTGTTCAGGTCACGAACGCGATTGCCGCGAATCCTGGCTGCTTCGCCATTGCCTTCTGAAAGGAAGCGCTCGGCGATCTGGCGCCGTTCGCTGATCATCCGATCGTAGATTTTCGGCCGGACGCTTTCGTTGTAGTTGATGCGCTTGAAGCGGATATCGAGCAACTCGA
Organism: Woeseiaceae bacterium; assembly: GCA_036350895.1. GTDB lineage: Bacteria > Pseudomonadota > Gammaproteobacteria > Steroidobacterales > Woeseiaceae > UBA1847. The sequence continues at coordinate 4,327 of JAZBNZ010000045.1, read as the reverse complement.
TACCGAACACCTGGACCTTGTCGGCGGCGGCGGCGAAGATCTCCTGCTCAACCAGCTTGCGGCCTTTCTGGATCGGCACCAGTGCCCCCATGTTGAGTTCGCGTTCCGCGTCCGTAAGCAAGGTGTCACGCAATGGCACGCGATCGCGGGTCGTGCGAATGATTTCGATGAGCTCGTGCTTGGCGACGGCGTTCCGGGTTTCGCTGCCGAGAATATCGTCGAGACGGGACTGGGCGCTGCGCTCATCGCGAATTCTCAGGAAGTACTGCAGCGGATCGGTAATCCGCCAGCGGGCGAACAGATCGACGGATATGTAGAGCTTGTCTTTTGTAGGCATGTCGGACGGACTGCCGTCCCACTCCAGCACCCGTTTTTCGATTGGGTTCACCTGCTGGATAAAGGGAATCTTGACTTTCAGGCCCGCAGTCGTCACCGGTTCACCCACGGGCTTGCCGAACTGGGTAATGATCATCTGCTCGACTTCGCTGACCGTATAGATCGAGCTGATCACGACAAACGCCGCAGCGCCCAGTATCGCCAGCAGAGAGGCGAGCTTGTTCATGGCTTGTCACCGGTTGGTGCATCGAGATTCAGGAGCGGCAGTATGTTGCGAGTCTGATCATCGACGATGATTTTCGAACGGATGTCGGGCATTACGGCCTGCAGGGTCTCGACGTAGATGCGGCGACGCGTGACTTCCGGCGCCTTCGTGTATTCGGTCAGCAATGCACTGAAGCGGGCGACGTCGCCTTCCGCTTCGTTGATGCGTTTGAGCCGGTAACCGTCGGCCTCGCGGATTCGTTGATCCTTCTCGCCCTCGGCCAGGGGGATCACCTTGTTGTAGTCGCGCCGCGCCTCGTTGATCAGTTTTTCTTTTTCCTGCTGCGCCTGGTTGACCTCGTTGAAGGACTCCTGCACCGGGCCCGGCGGATTGATGTTCTTGAGCTGCACCTGGTCGATGCTGATGCCCATCGCGTATTTCGTAGAAAGCGCCTGCATTTTGGTCAAGGCTTCGGATTCGATTTCCTGGCGCCCGATCGTTATCACCTCGTCCACCGTGCGGTCGCCGACGACTTCCCGCATGACTGACTCGGACACGTAGCGCAAGGTTGCGCCCGGTTCCCGAACCTCGAACAGAAACTTGACGGGGTCCGCAATGCGGTATTGAACGACCCACTCCACCAGTGCGGCATTCAGATCACCGGTCACCATCTCCGTTTCGCGCTTGCCGTCAACGGGACTCTGGTAGGGGTCCGTGGCGCCCGGCGTCGTAAAGCCGAACTCCTGCTTCAGTTGACGCTTGACCGGGACGATCGTCGCCACATCGACGCCCAGGGGAACCTTGAAATGCAGACCGGGCTGCACTTCTTTCAGGTACTTGCCGAATCGTTGTACGACGGCGACGGAGTCGCTCGGAACCGTGTAGTAAGCAGTCCATGCACCGACGAGGAGCGCTGCGATTAGCGCAATGATGATTGCACCGCGCGGGCCGCCGCCCGGCATGTTCTGCTTCAGCCATGCCTGCCCTTGCCCGATCAGTTGCTCGAGTTCGTTGTCCGGACCGACGCCGCGGCCCGCCGGTCCGCCCCGTTGGCCATTACCTGTCGTCGATGGCATGTGTGCCCCACCCTTGTTCGGTTGCGTCTGCAAAAACGCGTTTATCCAGCGTGAAAACCATGCCTTCGTTTTCGCCTCGCTCGATAGCCAGGCGATCGGCTTTTACGCTGGCCGTTTCCGGCAGTAATTCCCGGGCTGGCATCTCGGGCGCGGCGGCAGCAAAAAGCAGGCGAAACGGATTTCGCCTGCGAAAGTAGAAACCTGAAATCATCAGGCCGCTTTTTGCGTTGCGGCTATCTTGTGGAAGGTGGAATTGGCCACTTCGTAGGACCTTACCTTCGGTGTCCCTTCAACCAGCTTCGAGAGAAGTTTGGTCACCTCGGCATACGAGGCCCGGCCGTAGGCTTCGGCGCTTTCCTTGCTGTCCCACAGGCTCAGCGCGAATGCGTCCTTGCCACCCGGGTTTACGAAGGTAATTTCATCCTGGAATCCCTTCTGCTTGCGGAGCAAAGGCAGGATTTCCGCCTCGATCTTTTGGGTGAAATGTTTGCGGCTGTCGGGCTTCAGTTCCATCGATACTTGACGTGCGTACATGTCGTTCTCCGTCCTTGTGAGTGGCCAACCGGGCACTTCAAATAACTGTTGTGGTTAAGTTTCTTGAAGCCCTGTTGATCCGTTAACCATAGTCTGTTAATTAATTTGATTGGTCAAGTCATATCTGCGATTATTTCAATTATTAACTGTACAAGTAAACTTCAAGGAACGGGAAATGGATGTTTGTTTCGTCATCAAGAAGCGACTGCAGGAGCTGGGGCTCGAGCAAAAGGATCTGGCCGCCGCCGCGGAGGTGACTGAATCCTATATATCCCAGCTGCTGAACCGTAAGAAGTTACCGCCAGCACCGGATCGGACGGATATTTACGAGAAGATGGGCAGATTCCTGCAGCTATCGAACGGCGAGCTGGCAACGCTGGCCCGCGCGCAGCGGATGGACGAGCTCAGACGTGATTACGAGGAGCCGCAAGGAGCGCTCTTGAAAGAGACCCGGGAACTGATACTTGAGAAGTGCGTCCCCGCCCGTCAGCGGGAAATTCGGGCGATCTTCGAGAGGCAGCCGTTTGGCGAACTCGAGCGGCTCGTTACGCGGACGCTACTCGACGTTATCAGCCGGGTCGCACGCGCCGAGCTGGATAACGAAGCCTGGCTCCATCAGGTCGCAGAGCTCAGCGACAAGAGCTATGCGCAAATGCGAGTCATAATTCTGGAGTTCCTCGACACGGATATCTTCAACCTTTCGAACGCCGACTGCGTGTCTTTTCTCAACCCGCTGCTGGCGCGCTGGGATATCGACCTGGCAACTTTTGACATGGAAATAGTGCTCAACGAAAGACTCGTGCCGGGGGCACCGAAAAGATTTGCCTTCGTCGAAAGAGAGGTCGACAGCGGCGACGGGGACGAGCCAGGATTTGCCGAGTTTCTCGAGGATGCCACGCTCAGCGGTGACGCTTCAGCCGAGGAAATCGAGTTCTTGAGAAAGCTTCGCTTCAAGGGAAAGCACCCTGGCGCGCTCTATTATTACCGCGAGCTGCAGAACCTTAGAGACCCATTGCATTTTCCGCCTGCATAAGGTCGATCATCATGACGCGACCGGCACGGGTTTACCGGGTCAGGGATGATTTTGCCGAAATCCGACTCCGACGACCCTCGATTCCGGGCGCCAAAAGACAAGCTTGGTCTGTGAGGGAATTTCGATAGGCGGGTGTTTACTCTGACCCCCGGGTTCATTCCGGAGACCGAAGACGTGCTGGCCTGCAACCTGCGCAGCCGATAAGATCGAACCAGCCATGGCGGGACAGAACGTGCGCACGAAGGGCAGGATCACGTCTTGGAACGATGAAAAAGGCTACGGCTTCATCACCCCGCTGACCGGGGGAAAGCAGGTCTTCTTTCATATTTCAGCGCTCGGTAATCGTGATCGACGGCCCGAGGTCGGTGAGGTCATAACCTACTCGGTGTCCAAGGATGCCAGGGGCCGTCCCTGCGCCGCCAACGCGACACTTGCCGGCGACAAGCTCGTCGCGAAAGCGGCGAGGAAGGGCAACAGGGTGGCGATACTTCTTGCCGTGCTGTTCATGGCGGCAATCGGCGTCGCGACGCTCGGCGGTGACCTCTCCATAGTTCTGCTCATCGCATACGTGGTGATGAGCTTTATTACCTTCATCGCCTACGCGATCGACAAGTCGGCCGCACAAAAAGGCCGCTGGCGAACCGCTGAGGGCACTCTCCTGATGCTGGGCCTGGCAGGCGGCTGGCCGGGTGGCCTGATAGCGCAGGAGACGCTCCGCCACAAATCGAAGAAAACCTCCTTCCGCCTGCAGTTCTGGTTCACTGTCTTTACGAATTGCGCTGCGCTGGTTTGGCTGCACACAGAGGGCGGCAGAGAGGTCGCGCTCGGGTTTTTCAGCTGAGGCTCTGGAGAGCTGTTTAGCTTTCGTCGCGAACAGCTTTGCCAAACCCCGCGGATTCGGCGAGATGGCGATGTACTGATAGTCAGCCCTTCCCGGCGTGGCAAGTCCTGCAATCAGACTTTGTCGAGTCCGCACCAGCCGGCGATGAACAGGGCGATAGATTTCGTCACCCGCCGCATCGATTCCAGGTCCAGGCGTTCATTGAAGCCGTGGATAGCGTCGGCAGCCGGGCCGTAAACGAGCGCCGGCATTCCGGCGTGCAAACCGAAAAACCGGGCGTCCGTGGTCGCCGTCACCGGCAT
>JAZBNZ010000044.1:0-12484 GCA_036350895.1 Woeseiaceae bacterium | reverse complement strand
GCTGCATTTCCGTGATTGCGGTGATTACCGAAACCGCCTGCCGCGCCGTTACCACGCCGGGGAAACCGGCGACCTGCGCTATTTCCTGGAGCGCCTCGTGCTCGAAGGACAGTCCGGCCCGATCGTCGCAGCCGGCTACTCCCTGGGTGGCAACGTGCTCCTCAAGTACCTCGGCGAGACAGGCAGTCTATCCCGCCTGTCCGCCGCCGCGGCCGTTTGTGTGCCGCTCGATTTGAACAAGAGTGCAGACGCATTAAAACGCGGTTTTTCAAGATTTTACCAACGACACCTAATTAAAAGGATGAAAGCTGCCGTGATGCGCAAGTTCGATCCGCACACCGCCGCCTTCAACTGGGAGCGCGCCATGGCGGCGCGAACGTTCGCGGAGTTCGACGACGCCGTGACGGCGCCCCTGCACGGCTTCAACGGCAAGACCGACTACTACGACCGCTCGAGCTCGGTCCACTTCCTCAAGGACATTGCGCTGCCGACGCTGATCGTAAATGCGCTGGACGATCCGTTCATGACGCCCGGAGTGATCCCGCATCGCGATCGGCTGTCCGACCAGATTACGCTCGAGGTCAGCGAACACGGCGGCCATGTCGGCTTCATCGAGGGCGGCACGCCCTGGGCACCCCGCTACTACCTCCCGAAGCGGGTCATGGAATTTCTCGAACCCTACACTGCCCGTCCCGGGCTCTGATTCCTGCAGGCATAAAAAAACCGCGGCGTCAGGCTGACGCCGCGGTTCTTGTTGCGGATCGGTATACCGCGTCAGGCGGCGTCGACTTCCTTCATTGAAAGCCGTACGCGACCCTGCCGATCGACCTCGAGGACCTTGACCTTGACCACGTCGCCTTCGGACAGCTTGTCGCTGACTTTCTCGACGCGTTCGTTGGAGATCTGCGAGATATGCACCAGTCCGTCCTTGCCGGGCAGGATCGTGACGAAGGCGCCGAAGTCCATGAGACGAGCAACACGGCCCTCGTAGACCCGGCCGACCTCGACGTCGGCGGTGATCAGCTCGATACGGCGACGCGCTTCCTTGCCGGAAGCGGCATCGACGGACGCGATCTTGACCGTCCCGTCGTTCTCGATGTCGACGCTCGCACCGGTTTCCTCGGTGATTGCGCGAATGACGGCGCCGCCCTTGCCGATCACGTCCCGGATCTTTTCGGGGTCGATCTTGAGCGTCATGATCGTGGGCGCCCACTCCGACATTTCCTGGCGCGGCGTGTCGATGACCTTGTTCATCTCGCCCAGGATATGCAGGCGGGCATCCTTTGCCTGGCCGAGTGCGATATCCATGATTTCCCGGGTTATGCCCTGGATCTTGATATCCATCTGCAGCGCGGTAATGCCGTCGTCGGTACCGGCGACCTTGAAGTCCATGTCGCCGAGATGATCTTCGTCACCGAGGATGTCGGTCAGGACCGCGAACTCGTCGCCTTCCTTGACGAGACCCATCGCGACACCCGCGACCGGCGCCTTGATCGGCACGCCGGCATCCATCAGCGCGAGGCTGGTTCCGCAGACCGATGCCATCGAGCTCGAACCGTTCGACTCGGTGATTTCGGAGACGACGCGGATGACGTAACCGAAATCGTCCTGGCTCGGCATCACGGCCTGGATGCCGCGACGGGCCAGCTTGCCATGGCCGATCTCGCGGCGCTTCGGCGAACCGACGAAGCCCGTCTCACCGACGCAGTACGGCGGGAAGTTGTAATGCAGCATGAAGGGCTCTTTGTATTCGCCCTCGATCGCATCGATGATCTGCGCGTCGCGGCCAGTGCCGAGCGTCGTCACGACGATCGCCTGGGTCTCACCGCGGGTGAACACCGCCGAACCGTGCGTGCGCGGCAGGAGACCGACCTTGACGTCGATCGCCCGGACCGTCTTCTGGTCGCGGCCGTCGATGCGGGGCTCGCCCTTGATGACGCGCTGACGGACGATCTTTTTCTCCAGCGATTTCAGAGCTGCAGCGACGTCATCGGCGGACCAGCCGCCCTCATCGTCGCTCACGAGCGCCTCGACCGCCGCATTCTTGGCGTTGGAGACCGCATCCTGGCGTTCCTGCTTGTCGCTGATCTGGTAGGCCGCCGTCAGGGCATCCGTCGACTGCCTGGCAACGGCTTCCGTCAGGGACGTATCCTCGGCAGGAGCTTCCCAGTCCCAGCGCGGCTTGCCGGCCTCGGCGGCCAGTTCATTAATCGCGCTGATGGCAACCTGCATCTGTTCGTGGCCGTAGACGACCGCGCCCAGCATGACGTCTTCCGGCAGGCATTTCGCCTCGGACTCCACCATCAGGACCGCGTCGGAAGTGCCGGCAACGACCAGGTCGAGTGCAGACGACTCCAGTTCGCTGAGAGACGGATTCAGGAGGTAGTCGCCGTCCTTGTAACCGACCCGGGCAGCGCCGATGGGGCCGTCAAACGGAATACCGGAAAGCGCCAGCGCCGCCGAGGCGCCCAGCATCGACGGGATGTCGGGATCGACCTCGGGGTTGAGCGAGATCACCGTCGCGATGACCTGGACCTCGTTGAGGAAGCCTTTCGGGAACAGCGGCCGGATCGGACGGTCGATCAGGCGGCAGACGAGCGTTTCCTTCTCGCTCGGCCGACCTTCACGCTTGAAGAAGCCGCCCGGAATCTTGCCGGCCGCATAGGCTTTTTCCTGGTAGTTGACGGTCAGCGGGAAGAAATCCCGGCCCGGATCGGCTTTCTTGCGGCCGACTGCCGTTACGAGAACAACCGTATCGGCCATATTGACCAGGACGGCACCGTCAGCCTGGCGAGCGATCGCACCGGTCTCGATCGAGACCTCTTGCCCACCGTACTGAAAAGATTTTTTTATGGAATTCACAACACTAGCTCTGTTTGAAAGAGAAGAAGACAACGACGAAAGCCGACGGACTCCCGCGGGAGTGCGTCGGCACGATCGTCAGACTGCCATGAGGGGGCGTACGGGATTAGCGCCGCAGTCCGAGCCGTGAAATCAGCTCGCGGTAGCGGTCCTGGTCCTTCGACTTGAGATAGTCGAGGAGCTTACGCCGCTTGTTGACCATGCGCAGGAGACCCTGGCGGCTATGGTGGTCTTTCTTGTGCTCACCGAAATGTTCGGTCAGCTCGGCAATTCGCTTGGAAAGGAGAGCAACCTGGACTTCGGGCGAACCGGTATCGCCTTCGCCGCGTCCGTACTCCGAAATGATGGTGCTCTTGGCTTCACTGGACAGTGACATCTAACAAAACTCCAAATTTTCTATTCTGGCCCTGTTTTAGAGCGCGGTATTCTAGCGCCTCGAAGAGCCTATTAACAGCAAAAAATCAAATATCTACGGTCATTTCGGACTTCGCCGATCCGACCCCGTTTTTGCTCCCGCCCGCATCCTCTGATGCCAGGAGGAAGATCCGCCTGGGTGCGACGACGCCAGCATCCGCGGCCTCGCCTATACCCAGAAATCGCCGGCCCGGTCCGTACACTCGGACCGTCCCGGCAGGTTCATCGTCCGCCGCCACCGCCTGACCGGCCGCAAAGCGACCCGCATCGTGCTCCGCGACGCTGACCGCCGGCAGATGCCGGAGTGCCGCGTCCGGCGGCAACAGCCACCGCCCGGCCCCGTCGTCGCCAGCCGCGATGCAGCGCTCGATCCCGCCGAGGCTCATCATTTCCGCCGGCGAAAAGCCGGCCACGGACTCGCGATGCAGGCGACGCGTATGCGCCACCGTGCCCCCGGCCCGGGCAATGTCCTCGACCAGGGTCCGGATATAGGTGCCCTTCGAGCAGGTCACGCGAAACACGAGCCGGGTACCTGCCGCCTCGAGCAGCTCTATCATCGAGATCACGATGCGACGCGGCGCCCGCTCCACGGTCTCGCCCTGCCTGGCAAGCTCGTACAGCCGCCGCCCGCCTTGTTTCAGCGCCGAGTACATCGGCGGAACCTGCTCCGATTCGCCGAGAAACCCCGACAGTATCCCGGACCATTCGTCCGGGCTCCGGGCAGGCACGTCGGCGGTGTCGACGACCGCGCCGTCGGCATCCCCGGTGTCCGTTGCCGAACCCAGTCGTGCCACGACCCGGTACGTCTTGTCGGCATCCAGCAAGAAGGCCGAAGCCTTCGTTGCCTCACCGAAACACAGCGGCAACATCCCCGTCGCCGATGGGTCCAGGCTGCCGGTGTGGCCCGCCTTTTTCGCACGCAGCAGGCGCTTCACCCGCTGCAGCGCCGCGTTCGAGGTCAGGCCGGTCGGCTTGTTCAGCACGACCACGCCGTCGACCGCACGCCTGCGGATCGTTTTCCTGGTCGTTGGCATGCGGTCAGTCCTGACCGGAATCCTGTCCGCTGCCAGCCAGCAAGGCATTGATCCGCGCGCTTTCCGCCGAACTCTCGTCGTGGATGAAACGCAGTTCGGGCGAGCGACGAATCTTGATTGCCTGGCCGAGCTTGCTGCGCAGGAAACCCGCCGCGCTCTCGAGACCGGCCTGGGCCTCTGCGGGGTCCTGGTCGGGCACGAGGAGGCTGTAGTAAACCTCCGCCACGCCGAGATCGCGGGACACGTCGACCGCGGTCAGCGCGACGCCGTCGAGCCTCGGGTCCTTGCTCTCACGCCGGATCAGCTCGCTCAGGGTCCGCATTACCTGCGTCCCGAGCCGCTGATTCCTCGTGTATTCCCGCGCCATCCCGGCAGCCGGCGTCAGTCGAGCGTACGCGCGACTTCCACGCGCTCGAAGCACTCGATGTTGTCACCCACCTTGACGTCCGAGTAATTCTTGACGCCGATACCGCATTCGGTACCCATCCGAACCTCGTTGACGTCATCCTTGAACCGACGCAGCGACTCGAGTTCGCCTTCGTAGATCACGACGTTGTCACGCAGGACACGGATCGGGTTGGATCGTTTCACGTAGCCCTCGGTGACGATACAGCCGGCAATGTCGCCGAACTTGGGCGACGAGAAGACTTCCTTCACCTCGGCGAGGCCGACGATCTGCTCGCGGACTTCCGGCGAAAGCATGCCGGACAGGGCGGCTTTCACATCGTCGATCGCCTCGTAGATGATGCTGTAGTAGCGCACGTCGACGCCCGATTCCTTGATCGCGTTCCGCGCCGCGGCATCCGCACGCACGTTGAAGCCGATGATCACCGCATCCGACGCAGCGGCCAGCGTCGCGTCGGTCTCGGTGATGCCGCCGACGCCGGAGCTCAGGACCTTGACCTGGACCTCGTCGTTGGAGAGCTTCGTCAGCGCATCACGCAGCGCCTCGGCACTGCCATGCACATCCGACTTGATGATCAGCGAGATGGTCGCTGCCTGCTCGTCCTTCATCTTGCTGAACATGTCCTCGAGCTTCGAGGCCTGCTGCTGGGCGAGCTTGGTCTCGCGCGCCTTGCCCTGGCGGTATTCGGCGACTTCGCGTGCCTTGCGTTCGTTCTTGACGACGAGGAAATCGTCGCCGGCACTCGGCGTCTTCGACAGGCCGAGCACGACCGCCGGCGTCGAGGGCCCTGCCGACTTGATCGACTGCCCCGCCTCGTCAAACATGTTGCGGATGCGGCCGTATTCCTCGCCGGCGATGATCATGTCGCCCTGCTTGAGGGTGCCCTGCTGCACGAGCAGCGTCGCGACGGCGCCGCGGCCTTTCTCCAGGCTGGACTCGATCACCAGGCCGGTCGCCGATCCATCCTTGACTGCCTCGATGTCCATGAGCTCTGCCTGCAGCAGAATGGCCTCCAGCAGATCGTCGACGCCCTGCCCGGTGTGTGCCGAGACGTTCACGAACAGGTGTTCGCCGCCCCAGTCTTCCGGGATCACCTCGTACTGGGACAGCTCGTTGCGCACGCGCTCGGGGTCGGCATTCTCGCGGTCGACCTTGTTGACAGCGACGACCAGCGGCACTTCTGCCGCCTTGGCGTGCTGAATGGCCTCGATCGTCTGCGGCATGACGCCGTCGTCGGCCGCCACGACGAGCACGACGATGTCCGTCGCCTGCGCGCCGCGCGCACGCATCGCTGTGAAAGCGGCGTGTCCCGGCGTGTCGAGGAACGTCACCTTGCCCCTGTCGGTGGAGACGGAATACGCACCGATGTGCTGCGTAATGCCACCCGCCTCACCCGCGGCAATCTTGGTCCGGCGGATGTAGTCGAGCAGCGACGTCTTGCCGTGGTCGACATGGCCCATGATCGTAACCACGGGCGGCCGCTTGACCTTCTCGCCGCCTTCTCCGATCTGTTCCTTTTCCTCGGCGAGCAGCTGCTCGTCGACCTCGGCCTCGCTGATCGGCTTCGCGACATGGCCGAACTCCTCGACCACCAGCGTCGCCGTATCCTGATCGATGACCTGGTTGATCGTCACCATGGCGCCCATGTTGAACAGCGCCTTGACGACCTCGTTGCCCTTGATCGCCATGCGCTGGGCGAGTTCCGAGACCGCGATGCTCTCCGGGACCTCGATCTCGCGAACGACCGGGGCCGTCGGCCGCTCGAAGCCATGCTGGCTGTCGCCCGATACGGATACGGGGCGGCGGCGTGTCGGGGTCTTGCGCTTGCGGCGGCCACTCTTGTCGCCGGCGACGTGCAGTTCCTTGCGACCGTACTTCGTTTCCGGTTTCTTCGGCTTTTCCTTCTGGCGCCGCGCTCGTGCATCGGCCTCCGCCTTCTCGAGGCGGGCCTTTTCGTCGACGGCTGCCTGCGCGGCCTGCTCCGCGGCCTTGCGTGCCTCTGCCTCTGCATCGAGGCGGGCCTGCTCTTCCTGTTGGCGCTGCTTCTCCGCCTCGCGCTGTGCCTCTTCCTTCTCGGCACGCGCCCGCTCGGCGGCCTCTTCCGCTGCCTTCTGCCGCTCTTCTTCCTCGCGGCGCTTGGCGTCCAGCGCTTCCTGTTCTTCCAGCGCCTTCTTCTCGAGCACGTCACGCTTGATGTACGTCCGCTTCTTGCGAACCTCGACGTTGACGGTCCGCGAGCGGCCCTGGGCACCGGACAACCTCAGCTCGGACTGCGACTTGCGCTTCAGCGTGATACGCCGGGGCGCGCCGGACGACGACGACTCGGCCTGCCCGTGACTACGACGCAGGTGCGTCAGCAGCTCGAGCTTGGCATCCTCGCTGATCGTGTCATCCGAGCCTTCGACCTTGATGCCGGCTTCGTCCAGCTGCGTTAGCAGCTTTTCGACCGGCACCTTCAGTACTTCGGCAAATTGTGCGACTGTGACGTCTGCCATGGGCTAACTCCGTCTCTTGTTCAGGCCTGCTGCTCTGCTTCGAACCAGTGTTCGCGCGCTTTCATGATCAGCGCGGCAGCAGCCTCTACATCCATTTCATTGATCTCGAGGAGATCGTCGGTGGCCAGTTCCGCAAGGTCTTCACGCGTCACCACACCACTGCTCGCCAGGCGATACGCCAGGCCCTTGTCCATTCCTTCGAGATTCAGCAGGTCCTCTGCAGGCTCGGCCTCGTCGATCTTCTCTTCCTGCACGATGGCCTGGGTCAGCAGGACATCACGTGCCCGGCTACGGAGCTCCGTGACGATATCCTCGTCGAATTCCTCGATCGCGAGGAGTTCGGCCGTCGGAACGTAGGCGACCTCCTCGATCGTCGAGAAGCCTTCCTGCACCAGGATGAGCCCGATCTCTTCGTCCACGTCGAGCTGCTTCGAGAACATCTCGATCAGCTCGCGCATTTCCGCCTCGCTCTTCTGCTCGGCATCGGCCGCCGTCATCACGTTGAGCTCCCAGCCCGACAGCTCGCTTGCGAGGCGGATGTTATGCCCGCCGCGGCCGATCGCCTGGGACAGCTTGTCCTCTTCAACGGCGATATCCATGCTGTGGGCGTCCTCGTCGACGACGATGGAAACGACTTCCGCCGGCGACATCGCATTGACGACGAACTGTGCCGGGTTGTCGTCCCAGAGGATGATGTCGACGCGCTCGCCCGCCAGCTCGTTCGAAACGGCCTGGACGCGGGAGCCGCGCATGCCGACACACGCGCCGACCGCGTCGATGCGGTTGTCGTTGCTCCGGACGGCGATTTTCGCGCGCAGGCCCGGGTCGCGGGCTGCGGCGAGGATGTCGATCAGGCCCTGGCCGACTTCCGGCACCTCGATCTTGAAGAGCTCGATCAGGAATTCGGGCGACGTGCGCGTCATGAACAGCTGCGGACCGCGCGGCTCGGAGCGAACCTCGGTCAACAGCGCCTTGATACGATCCTGCGGGCGCACCGGCTCGCGCGGAACCATCTGGTCGCGCGGCACGAAGCCCTCGGCATTGCCACCGAGGTCGATGTAGACGCCGTTGCGATCCACGCGCTTCACAAGGCCCGACAGCATTTCGCCCTCGCGCTCCTTGTATTCCTCGACGACCTGCTCACGCTCGGCCTCGCGGACTTTTTGGACGATGACCTGCTTCGCCGTCTGCGCCGCGATGCGGCCGAACTCGACCGACTCCATCGGCTCCTCGACGTAGCCGCCCGGCTCGGCGTCCGGGTCGATATCGACGGCATCGATCATGCGCAGCTCTCGATCCGGGAACTCGAGCTCCGTGGAGTCATCGGCGAACACGAGCCAGCGCCTGAAGGTCTCGTAGTCGCCGGATTCACGGTCGATCGCGACACGTACGTCGATGTCGTCGCCGTGCTTGCGGCGCGTCGCCGACGCGAGTGCTGCCTCGATCGCTTCGAAGATGATCTCTTTTTCGACGCCCTTCTCGTTGGAAACGGCATCCACGACCATCAGGATTTCTTTACTCATGACCTCTTAACTCCAGTCTCTTCGGCGCTCAGACGTCCGTCGGCACCAGGCGCGCTGTGTCGATCGTCGAAATCGGCAGGTTGTGTTCCACGCCATCAACGACGACCCGAATATTGTCCTCGTCCGATGCCGCCAGCCGGCCCCGGAAACGCTTGCGGCCCTCGATCGGGAACCGCATCTCCACTTTGACTTCCTCGCCGGCGAATCGCTTGAAATGATCCGGCTTGGTCAACTTCCGGTTCAGCCCGGGTGATGACACCTCGAGGTCGTAGTGCCCGGGTACCGGGTCCTCGACGTCAAGGAGTGCACTGACCGCCATGCTGACCTTCTCGCAATCGTCGAGCGAGATGCCTTCGGGACGATCGATGAACACACGCACGATGCCGCTGCGGCCCCCGAGCTTCACCTCGAGATCCGCGAGCTCGTAGCCGAGACCTTCCACGGTCGGCTCCAGCAGTGCCTTTAGTTCATCCTGCGTCAAGAAAGTTCACCTAACTCTCTGTTCAAAAAACAAAAAATGGGCCCTTGGCCCATTCTTTCATCTGCGCCTGCTGCTGCCTGCAGACAACAAAAAACCCCTGAGCGGGGCTTTCCTACCAGGACTCTGGTAGCGTGGGTCCGGCAATACGCATACTGCTTTCGCTCCCCGCGGGAAGTCGGCCCACCCGGGCGCAGCCGCGGATTATACGGCAACTCCCCTGTGATCCGCAATGCCGGATCCGGCCCGGCAGTTCGAGGCCCTCAGGCGAGAATTTTACCGGGATTCAGCAGGTTCCGGGGATCGAGCGTCGCCTTCAGGGAGCGCATCATGGCCAGCTCCTCCGGCCCCCGGGTTCGTTCCAGCCAGGCACGCTTCTCGAGCCCGATGCCGTGCTCCGCCGAGACCGAGCCGTCGAGCCCCTCCAGGCAGCCGTACACGATGGCATCCGAGCGGTCGTGATGCTCGCCGGCATCGTGCGGACCGGTGAAGATGTGCAGGTTGCCGTCCGCGATATGCCCGAAGACGTAGCCACTCGAACCCGGCCACTCCTTTCCGAGGCGCGCCTTGAGACGCTCCACGTAGATCTCCATGTGCCGCAGCGGCAGGCTGACGTCGTACAGGTAGGCCGGCAGCAGTGACTCGAAGTCCTCGCGAATCGTCCAGATCGCAGTCCTCTCGCCCTCCGATTTCGGGATTATCGCGTCCACCACGAGGCCCTGCTCCAGGGCGTCCACCAGGATCCGTTCGAAGCGGGCTGCATCGCCGTCGGGATCTGCGCCCTCGGCCTCTGCGACGACATAGTAGGGATAGTCCCGCTCGAGCGGTGAGCGGTGCCCGCCATCCCCGGTTACGGCGGCGTAGTAATCGTTCCACATGACCTCGAACGCGCTCAGCGTGCCGGCGAGGTCCGCCTTGAGCCTGTTCAGGAACCCGATCACCGCCTCGAAGGACTCGAGCCCGACGAGCGCCGTCTGGCGGCTCTTCGGCAGCGGAAACAAACGGACCGCTGCCCGCGTCACGATGCCGAGCGTGCCCTCGCTGCCGATGAACAGCTGCTTGAGGTCGTAGCCGGTGTTGTTCTTCAGCATCTGCTGCATCGAACTGATGACGGTCCCGTCGGCCAGCACCGCCTCGAGGCCCAGGACGAGGTTTCGCATCATGCCGTAGCGCAGGACGTTGATACCCCCGGCGTTGGTGGCGACCGCGCCGCCGATCGTGCAGCTCCCCCGCGCGCCGAGATCGAGCGGAAACAGGAAACCGCGTGCCTTCAGCGCCTCCTGGACCGTCTGCAGCACGGCCCCCGCCTGGATGACCGCGACGCCCTCCACCTCGTCGACCGACTCGATTGCCGTCATGCGTTCGAGCGAGACTATGACGTCGTCCGGCGTAGCCAGCGCACCCTCGACGACGCCCGTCAGCCCGCCCTGCACGACCACGGACTGCCCGGCTTCGTGACACAGGGCCATTACTCGGCTGAGCTGCTCCGTCGACTCCGGTCGAACCAGCAGCTTTCCCTGCATCGGGCTCGGGTCCCAGTAGGACGTCGCCCTCTCCGCGAGGGCGGCGCCCGGGACGATGCCGGCATCGCCGA
This sequence comes from Woeseiaceae bacterium, assembly GCA_036350895.1. Lineage (GTDB taxonomy): Bacteria > Pseudomonadota > Gammaproteobacteria > Steroidobacterales > Woeseiaceae > UBA1847. Next base: position 1,678 of record JAZBNZ010000044.1, on the reverse strand, counting down.
CGACCGCGCTGATCCTGCCCGTCAAATCCACATTAACCCGTCCCGCCGGAGACCCGCCGGTCAGCCGCCACAGCGTGCAAGCATCATCAACACGACGACGCCGATGATCGTACCGATGTAAACGCGCATCGAGACGGTCCGGCCCTCCGTGCTGCGCCAGGTGTCGGACGCCCATTTCGTTACCCCCGAGAGCGGATCGGGCGCGTCGTTGAACGCGGGCCCGCTGCGGCCGCCGGAAGACGGCGTTTCGGTGCCCTCTTCCCGGGGCGCGCCAGCCTCGGGCGGCGGTGACGCCTCGTTTTCGGTCTTGCTGCTGTCAGTCACGATTCTGCCTCCATCGGAAGATCCAAAGCGCGGTTCCGGAGAACCTGCGCGGGCGGGTTATCTTACATCGGCGAGACCACCGGTTGCTGCTGGGTGATGCAGTGAATCCCGCCGCCGAGCGGCAGCAGGGGTCCGTACAGATCCGGACGCCGGTCCCGAAACACACCCCATTCACGCCGGCAGGCGGCGATGGCATCGAGATCGAACGTGTGCGTGAGCACCGTTTCCGACTCGCGATCCGCTTCGGCGACGATCTCGCCGACGTGGTCCGCGATAAACGATGAGCCGTAGAACGCCATGCTGAGCGCGCCGCTCGACTCTTCCCCGATGCGATTCGATGCAATGACCGGCAGGATGTTGGCCGCCGCGTGTCCGCGCATCACCATCTGCCAGTGCCCCTTGCTGTCGAACTCCGGCTTGTCGAGCTCACTGCCGATGGCGGTAGGGTACAGCAGCATCTCGGCACCCTGCAGTGTCATTGCGCGCGCCGCCTCCGGGAACCACTGATCCCAGCAGATCGCGACGCCGAGGCGCCCGTAGCGCGTTTCGAAAACCTTAAAGCCGGTGTCCCCCGGGCTGAAGTAGTACTTCTCTTCGTAGAGCGGGAAATCCGGAATGTGGCTCTTTCGGTAGTGGCCGACGATGGACCCGTCGGCGTCGATGACGACGATCGCGTTGAAATGCGCAAGCCCTGCTTTCTCGAAGAACGATACAGGCACAACGACCCCGAGTTCACGCGCCAGGTTCTGCATACGCTTGACCGTCGGCTGACCCGCGAGCGGCCGTGCGAGGTCGAAATGCCGGGCCTGCTGATCGATGCAGAAGTACGGCGTCTCGAACAGCTCCTGCAGCAGCACGACGTTCGCACCCTCGGCGGCAGCCCGGCGAACGAGGCCTTCGGCCCGCTCGACGTTGGCGTCGATATCCCAGGAACAAGCCATTTGCGTGGCGGCGACGGTCACTTCCATCAAAGGTCTCCGGTTCGGGGTGCGTTGCTTCATTGGCAGTATAATCTCGCCTCCTGCCGTTAGTCCCCCGGCGCGCACGGGCGCTATAATCGGACCCCGTAGGCGCCGCCCGTTCGACACCACATCCGGACACGCGGGCTGGCGAACACCGGGGAGACAGACGCGTGAATCCGTCACTGAAAGCCATCGACCGACGCTACCTGCGCCAGCAGATCGTCGGCGTCGATTCCACCTTCACGACACCGTTCGGGGAACGCCTGATGGTGTATTGCGATTACACGGCGTCGGGCCGCTGCCTGCGCTTCGTGGAGTCTTACCTGCAAAGCCTGCAGCGCGTGTATGCGAACACGCACACCGAGGACGATATCACCGGCCGCAGCATGAGC
>JAZBNZ010000043.1:0-2328 GCA_036350895.1 Woeseiaceae bacterium | reverse complement strand
TGGCCGCGGCGGGCGTCGTGATGATCGACCACCGGCGGACGATTAGCGACCTCGCGCTGGGGTTCCGGCAGACCTGGGAACGCTGGATGGCGATCGGGGCGCTGGCGGAAAGGCTCGTGACGCAACGGGTTGGCAACGCGAGCGTTCCGGGCGGCCTCGGATCCAGCCCCGGGACCAGGCCGTCACAGAGCTTCTAATCGCCTGCTCGAGCGGCGATTTCCCGGTAGCTGTCCTCGTAGATCTCGCGGTTTTCGCTATCGGCTGCGATCCGGTCCAGGATCCAGCGGATCTCGCCGAGCGCCTCGTCCCGGCGGCCCTGTGCGGCCAGCGCGTAAGCGAGATTGTTCCGGGCCGGGTGCAGGCCCGGCTGCAGACCGAGGAGCTGCCGGTATAGCCGCTCCGACTCACCGTAGCGCTCGACGCTGTACGCCGCGGAGGCGAGCCCGAAGAGGGCCGCCTGGTCCCGGGGCCAGCGCTCCACGCCGGCCTGCCAGCCGGCATACGCCGATTCGGTGTGCCCTGTGGCCTCCACCGCGGCGACGGCCTCGAGATAACGGCCTTTCACGGGCGCCGCGGGCAGTTCGCCCGGCTCGAGCGCAATGAGCGCCCAGTAGTCCCCACGTTCCCAGGTGCGAAGAAACGTGCGGGTGGGCGTGAGCCGGCGCCGCTCGGTACCGGAGCGGAGGATTACGCGGTCAGCGTCCGGGTCGATGCCCACGACAACCGCGTAATGCCATTGCGGGTACCAGGAAACGCCGAGGTTCTGCAGAACGAGCACGGGACGGCCCGTTTCGAGCTCGGCAATCAGTGCGCGGAGACTGCCGTCGAGAACATAGGGGATGCGTTCGTTCGCTCGCGTCGCCGCCACGAGTTCGGCCTGGAGACTGCCCTGTCGGCCGGGCAGGTAGACCTGTTCCGTGATCGATTCCAGCGAGGTCTCCGCAGCACTTTCGACCAGCAGGGTGGCAAGCGCCGCCGGGCCGCACTGGTAACGTTCCTGCGGATAGAAGGGGACTTCGGTGAGTTCGACCGGAGTTGACAGTGCCCCGTAGGAGGCGACCTGCTCATCGATACCCGCGCACCCGGCCAACCCGGCCACGCAGCAGAGCAATAGAGCAGTGCTACGCGTGCGGCCGGGCCGGGCGGTGTGCATGAAGCGGCTGAGCGACCCTTGCTGGAAGGCTGGCTAGAAGGAGTTGAAGATGTTCGTGACGCCGACGAGTTCCAGGATCAGGAGGACGAGGAACACCGCGCCGATAATGGCCAGCACGTCGCCGCCCGCGACCTGCTCGTCGATGGCGCCCTGGAGAGCGGCCAGTTCTTCCACCGTCATGTTGGCGACGCGCTCTGCGACGAGGTCCGGCGATACACCGTACTTCTCGAGCTGCGCCGAGACATCGTCGCGGGCAAGCAGCGCCTGGATGTCGGAGACCCGCTCGGCGCGAATTTCCGTCCGGACGAAGTCCTGTGAACTGATGACGGCAGCACCGGAGTAGGGCGCGAAACCAACGGCGACGATGGCTACGGCGACGGAGCGGACGACGGTCCGTGTGAGATTTGAAAGGGTCATTTGGCCTCCTGGTGGCGAAATCGACAACAACGATGGCTATTACACAGGAATCCCGTGCCGAACGGAATCCCGTTACCCGGGAACCGGCTTACGGACGCGTGAACCGCTGCAGCCATGCGGGATAGGAATACGACGCGGGCAACGCCAGTTCTACCGGCGGTAAACTGCCGAAGAGATGCTGGGCACCGGCCTCCAGGTTGTCGAAGAGCGGGGCGGTACCGTCGCCGGACCAGGGCGCGAAAGCCTCGAGGGACAGGCTCCACCAGGCGCGAGCGGAGCTCCAGTCGGCTGCCGAAGGGGGCTCGTCGAGCCGGCCGGCAGCCGCGCGGACGGTGCTCAGTTCGAACTGGCAGCCGTTTGTCACGCGGGCCGTCGCTTCTGCCGGTTCGGTTGGTGTATCGCAATCCAGCGACAGGAGTCGCAGACGGCGCGCCTTGGCAACGTAAATCCAAAGATCATCGTCGGCGGCGCGCACGTTCCGAAGGGCACCGGCATCGCCAACCGGGCGCGACCACTTCACCCAGGCATCGCGGCGGCCGCTGAGCGTTTCGCCATAGGCCACGGCCTCGGACGGGTGTACCTGTGCCTTGATTTCGAGGCGCTCCTCCCGGAGCTTCACGCCGGTAGTGGTGCATCCCGGCAGCAGCAGGTATTCGTCCGTTCGCTCGGCCTCGATGCGCGCTGAATCCGAGGGATCGAACCAGCCGCCCACTGAGTCCGGCAATGCGCCCGCGAAGAACCAGCGAGTCTCAGCACTG
>JAZBNZ010000042.1:0-5319 GCA_036350895.1 Woeseiaceae bacterium | reverse complement strand
CGCGCCCGTCGAGGAGACGCTGACCGGCTTCGTGTTCAAGATCCAGGCAAACATGGACCCCGGGCACCGTGATCGCATCGCGTTCATGCGCATCTGTTCCGGGGAGTACCAGAAGGGAATGCGCGTCCGCCACGTACGCTCGGGGAAGGACATGAAGCTGCCCGATGCGATCACGTTCATGGCCGCCGATCGCCAGCATGCCGATACGGCCTACGCCGGCGATATCATCGGTATCCACAACCACGGCACGATCAACATCGGGGACAGCTTTTCCGAAGGCGAGGAGCTCGCATTTACCGGGATACCGAGCTTCGCTCCGGAGATCTTTCGTCGTGCCGTGTTGAAGGACCCGTTGCGGCTCAAGGCGCTGCAGAAGGGACTGGCGCAGCTTTGCGAGGAGGGCGCGACGCAGCTGTTCAAGCCGCTCCGCAACAACGACCTGATTCTCGGCGCGGTCGGCCCCCTGCAGTTCGACGTCGTCGCGCATCGCCTGAAAGACGAGTACAAGGTCGAGTGCCAGTTCGAGGCCGTGAACGTCGCGACGGCGCGCTGGGTAGAATGTGCCGACCCGAAGATGCTGGAAGAGTTTCGCAGGAAGGCGCACGATAATCTCGCCCTCGATCACGGGGACGACCTCGTTTACGTGGCGCCGACCCGCGTGAACCTGTCGCTGACCGAGGAGCGCTGGCCGGACATACGCTTCCGCAGCACGCGCGAACTGTAGCAACCGGTTGTGGAGATAATTTGCAGCACAGGGCCATACTGACACGCCGCGTTCTCGCCTGGGCGTTTTACGACTGGGCGAACTCCGCATTCGCGCTGTCGATTCTGGCCGTGCTGTTCCCGCTGTTCATGGGCGCTTACTGGAGCGCCGGCGATCCCGGCCCGGTCGTGACGGCCCGGCTCGCCTGGGTCAATGCCGCAGCCAGCGCAATCATCTGCCTGCTGGCGCCGATTTTCGGCACGATCGCGGACGCCGGCGGCCTGCGCAAGCGTTTCCTGTTCATCCTGACGGTCGTCGGCTCGACGGCGACGGTGGCGCTCGCTGCGGTGGGCGAAGGCGGCTGGTTGCTGGCCTGCCTGTTTTTCATCGTCGGCTCGCTCGGCTATTACGGTTCGACGATCTTCTACGACTCGCTGATCATCGACGTCACGGCGCCGGAGAACTACAGTTTCGTATCGTCGCTGGGTTTCGCGATCGGGTATTTCGGCGGCGCGGTCCTGCTCGCGTTCCACGTGCTGATGCTGACCAGCCCGGAGACCTGGGGATTCGACGGCCCGACGGCCGTCGTCAGGTTCGCGTTCGTGACCGTCGGCCTCTGGTGGGTGCTCTTCGCCCTGCCGACCCTGCTGTTCGTCCACGAACGCAAGCGCGCGACGGTGGTCAGGCGCGGCGTCGTGCGCGCGGCCTACCGCGAGCTGCGCTCGACGATGCGACGCATCGGCCAGTATCGCAACGTCGTGATCTTCCTGATCGCCTACTGGCTCTACATCGGCGGCGTCTTCACGGTGATCTCGATGGCCGTGAACTATGGCCAGCGGCTGGGCTTCGCGCAGGAAGATCTCGTGACGGCGCTCCTCGTCACCAACTTCGCGGGCTTCCCGGCGACCATCCTCTACGGCATGTTCGGCCACCGCTTTGGCCCGCGGCCGGGCATCTATCTCGCCATCGTCGTCTACATCCTCATGTCCGGCCTCGCCGTATTCATGAGCGAGGTCTGGCATTTCTACGCGATGGCGATCGTCATCGGCTGCGTGCAGGGCGGCGTGCAGGGCCTGTCGCGCTCGCTCTACGCTTCGTTGATACCCGCCGATCAGCCTGGCGAGTTTTTCGGTTTCTACAACACGCTGACGAAGTTCGCGCACATGACGGGGCTGACGCTGGTCGGGATCGCGGCGACGCTCTCCGACGAGCCGACGTGGGTGCTGTTCGCGCTGATGCCGCTGTTCATCGGCGGCGGGATGTTGCTGACCGTGGTGCGGGTCACGCAACCCGCGGACGAAACCGGCGCACGGCAGCCCTGAGCTTGTCCATCGCGGGCTCGCCGCCATCGCCGTAGCGTGCGTCGAGGTAGAGCACGGTAATCGAGTAAATCTCCGCCGGATCGGCCCCGCGATCGGCTGCACGTGCTGCGAATCCCAGCGGCGTTTCCCCGCGCGCCGGCTGTAGCGAGGTCTTCCTGACGAAGCGCTCGTAGAGGCGCCGTGCACGGTCTTCCCGGGGCGGCCGGAACCGCAGGATGAGCAGGGCGTGGATGACCAGCGTCAGGGCGGCAATTGCGCCGACGAGCGTCAGCATCAGGTTGCGCCAGTCGGGATTGTTCAGCCCGAGCCAGCGCATGAAGCGATCCTGGTTTTCGGGGCCGTAGCCCAGTACGAATTCGTTCCAGCGCGCGTTCATCGCGTCCCAGGTCAGCGTCAGCCGGTAGAGCAGGGCTGACGGCGCCGCCAGGCCCCAGGCTTCCGCGGTGCCGTCGAACATCGCGGCGGAGCGGCCGTCGTCGATGCGCTCCGGCGCGACGGCGGCGGTCGGGTCGACCCGACGCCAGCCTTCGCCCTCGAGCCAGATCTCGGTCCAGGCATGGGCATCGGCCTGGCGGACGATCATGTAGTCGCCGAGCGGGTTGGTCTCGCCGCCCTGGTAGCCGAGCACGACCCGGGACGGGATACCGGCGGCCCGCATCAGCACGGCGAAGGCGGAGGCGTAGTGTTCGCAGAAGCCGCGCCGGGTGTCGAACAGGAAGCGGTCGACCGGGTTGGAGCCGAGCGCCGGTGGCTGCAGCGTGTAGTAGAAGGGCTCGCTGCGGAAGGTGCCGAGTACGGCGTTGACGTAGTCCCGATCGGAGCGGCTCCGGTCGCGCAGTTCCTGCGCGAACCGCAGGGCCTTCGGGTTCCGCCCGTCTGGCAGCCTGAGGTACCACGACCGGTTGTATTCGGGAAGGTCGACATCGGCCCGGAATTCCGGGTAGGAGCGCACCCGGTAGCGGATGCGCTGGTCCACGGGCTGGATGCGCCAGAGAGACTGCGTCCGCGACATCGCCGCCTTCGGCAGGTCCCAGCTTTCCGGCAGGTCCAGTGCCATGAGCCACTGGCTGCGGGTCGGCTCCAGGGTGACCTCGTAGTCGACCGGTTCGCCGATGTACTCGACGCGCTCGCGAAAGGTGTAGTCCGGGGCGGGCTCCGAACCGGTCCAGGTGCGGCCGTTGAAACGGTGCAGGACGATCGCGCGCCAGTAGCGGTCCCGGGGAGCCGGCGCCTCGCCATCGAAGCGGACCCGGAAGGCGACCGCGTCGGACTGCGAGAGGGACGTGATGTCACCGGGGCTCATCGTGTCCGAGAGGCCGGTGGTGCCGGAACTCGTGTCGATCGGCACGGCCCAGAATGGCGTGGCGATGCGCGGGAAGAAAACCCACATGACGATCGCCAGCGGCGCCGCGTAGCCCAGGAATCTTGCCGCCGTGCCGACGCTGTGCCGGGCCGGCTGCCCGGGCGGGGCGGCCATTTGCAGCCAGGCGGCCATCGTTACGACGAGCGAGAGCAGCATGTACGGCAGCGACCACAGGTGCTGCTCCCGCAGCAGGGCAGCCATCGTCAGGAAGATGGCGATGAACAGGAGTACGAACTGGTCGCGGCGACGGCGCGTCTCGAGCAGCTTGAGCGCCGCCATGACGGCCAGCAGCGCGCTGCCGGGACCGACGCCGCTGATCGTCTCGTAGGTAAAGAGGATGCCGAGGAAGGCGCCGAGTGCGAGCACCGAGCGGCTCCAGATGGAGGGCAGCGGCCGGCGGCGCCGTTCGACCGCGAGGCGCCAGAGTGCACAGCCGACGCTGGCGGCGGTCACCCAGAGCGGCAGGTAGGGGAGATGCGGCAGCGCGGCGACGGCGAGCGCAGCGAGCGTCCAGGGCAGGCTGGACAGCAGCGAGCCGTCGGTGCCGCGTGGCCTAGCCACGGGCGCCCTCCTGCCCGAACAGCGCCAGGGCTTCGAGGCAATCGATCCGCTGCGCGCCGCCATGGGCCGGCGGGAACGTCGCGCCCGGCAGCCTCAGGCCGTAATCCTCGCCACGGCGATCAGCGTCCACGACCCAGCGCGCGAGAATCCCGAGCCGTTGCTCGGTGTCGAATGCCGCGAGCGAATCGAAATCGAACCACTGGCTGCTCGTGTCGGCCCCGGCGAAACGCTTGGAAAGCAGCTGCCCGGTGCGCGCGTACGCTTTCCAGGCGACGGTCCGCGGCGAGTCGCCGCGGTGGAAAGAGCGCAGTCCCGCGAAGTCCTCCTCGCCGCGCGCATCGTGCTGCCGGTGCCCGAGCGCGGCGACCGACGCCGGTGGCTGCGGTGGATTCGCCGCGAGAGCGGGGTAGACGAGTCCCTCGAGATCCATGTGCAGCCAGGCCCATGCGTGGAACAGCTCGAACGGGTAGCGGGTGCGGATCGCGAAGCGCGGCAGCCGCACGTAGCCGCGCGCCGTCGTCGTTACGGGGAGAGACACGACACGGCTTTCACCGGGGTTCAGGTCGACCGGCTCGCTAAGCCCGTCGTCGCCTTCGAGGCGCAGCTGGTAGCGGCCGTTGCGGGAGCCGTTGTTGAGCGCGATGCGAAACCGGGCGACGTCGCCGGCGAATACCGGTTCCACGCCGGCAAACGCGATCTCGAGGCCGACGAGGTTGCGTTGACAGCTGTGCATGCTGACCAGGCCGAGCCCGGCGAGCAGGAAGGTCAGCCCGAAGGACAGGTTGTTGTTGTAGTTCATCGCGCCGAGCAGCATCGCGAACGCCATGCTGCCGAAGACGAAGCCGACGCCCGTCGGCAGGATGTACACGCGGCCGGAGCCCAGCGTGGTCGTCCGCGCATCGAGACCCTGCCGGCGCCGGACCCACGTCTTGAAGCGCCGGTCGGCCGCACTCTGCAGCCCCGGTAACCAGCCTGTCAGGTGTGCGGCGAGTCGCATCGTCGATTGGCCGCGCTAGGGAATGGCCACGGCGTCCAGCACGTGACGGGCGATCTCCCGGGCGGACCGGAAGGTCGTGTTCGAGGCAGGCTTGAGCCGATGCGCGGCCACCGCTTCGAAGACGGCCTGCACGTCGTCCGGGAACACGCCGGAATGGTTCTCGACGTACGCGAAGGCGCGGGCGGCCGCGGCGAGCGCTTGTGCGCCTCTCGGCGACAGTCAGATGTCGATATCCGGCGACTCGCGGGTGTAGCGTACCAGCGCCTGTATGTAGTCGACGAGCGGGTCGTTCATCCGGACGTTCTGCACCGCTTCCTGGAGCGCGATGACCACACCCGGGGTTGCGATCGCATCGGTATCCCGGAGGAGCTGG
>JAZBNZ010000041.1:0-50070 GCA_036350895.1 Woeseiaceae bacterium | reverse complement strand
GCCTGGCCGACGGCAATCGCCAGGTCGAACTGGTTGTCCGCGAAAAGTTCCTCGGCGACCGTCGTCAGCACGGCGCCGGACTCGGGATGCTCGGGATAGGTATTCGCGAAACGCAAACCGCTGTCGAGATAGCGCTGGTGCCAGGTCTTCCGGGCCGCCTCATCGACAAGAGACTTTTCATGCTCGCCGTAGGCGACCAGCGCCGCGTAGCCGGCCTCGGCCGAATGTTCGTGCAGCGGATACGCGTAGGCCGTCCGCTCGTACTCTTCCGTCGCGGCCAGGAAGTCCTCGCTCTCGAACAGGATCTCCGCCAGGAGGAAGTTCGTGTTGGCGCTGTCGGGCTCGTCCGGGAAGTACGCCAGGAACTTGCGATACCAGCCGGCCGCTTCCCGGTAGTCCTGCCTGTCGCCACCGGTCTGCGCCTTGGCATGGTAGTACTCGGCGAGGTCCGACAGGTTGGCCTTCAGGTGCGCCGCGACGGCCTGGTTTTCCTCGACGGGGTTGCGCACCCAGAATTCGCCGTCCATGCCGTAGCGCTCGACGAACGCTTTCTTGCCGTCGAGAACCAGGGTCGGGAAGCCGCCCTGCTCGTAGGCCTCGATGACCTCGACCTGCAGCAGCGGTGCCTTTGGATGCAGCGGGTCGTGCTTTACGAAGGCCTCGTAGGTCTCCGCCGCGTCGACGAAGCGCTCCTTGGAGAGATACAGGTCGCCGAGGTTGCGGTAGATGATGTAGCTGTACACCGGGTTGCCACGACTGGCGAGGAAGCGATCGATACCCTCGGCCCCTCCCATGTAGGAGAAGCTGATCGACAGGACGCGGAAGGTGTCCTCGACCAGTTCCTGCTCGGCGCGACTCAGGCCTGCGAGACGTGCCTCGCCCTCCTTGAGATCGAAATCCCCGATCTTGCGGTCAAGGAGATCGAAGAAAGGTTCGAGGCTGTCTTCGTGCCAAGCCAGCTTGAACCGGGACCAGCCGAGCTTGTACAGGGACTGCTCGTAGAATTTCGACTCGTCACCGAAATCGATGACCGCAACGTAGGCGAGCTCCGCATCGTTGTAGCGCTTCCTGAGAAACAGCATCTCTCCGCGGCGGAACTGGACCTCGTCGATAAACGGCGTGTCGGGGAAACGCGCCACGAGCTCGTCCAGCGTGGTCAGGGCATCATCGGTCAGGCCGCCGATTTCATAGGCACGCGCCAGCTGGTAGAGAACCGTGTCGTTGCGACGGTAGTCGGGATAGGCTTCCAGAAGCTGCTGGTAAAGGCCTACCGCGCTGTCGTAGGAATCCGTAGCGAGTGCGTCGATATTCTCGCCGAGCTGCGCCGCCTCGGTGGCTTCCAGCTCCAGGTCGCCGAGCCGGCGCATGGCTTCGGCCCGGAGTACGGGATCGTCGGACACGAGGTCGAGAAACTCGCGGTAATTGTCCCGGGCGAGCGAGGAACTGTTCGCTATCGCCTTGCCCGGACGGATTTCGACGGTCTTGCCCTCCAGGCTCTCGATGGTCTCGAGGTCCTTGCGCTTTTTCTTTGCATCCGCCGGCGCCGCCGAGAACGCAAGCGCCAGGCTGAGGACCATTACCGTCAGGCGCGTCATTCCGAGACCTCCGATACGGTCGCGGCGATATCGTAAATCGACGCCAGCGCGAAGCGCGCCTGGATCGTGTAGGTATCGAGTCGCTGCTTCTGTGCCGAGAGTTCGCCGACGGCAATTTGCTGGAGAAATGCGCGCTGTGCCGACATCGCGTCCTCGACGCGCATCTTAATGCCTTCGATGCCCGGGGCGAGTCCGTTCACCCGCTCTCCCAGCGCTGCGAAGGAAACCGGCTCGAGGCGGATCGATTCGTCCACCTGCCGGCGCGCGCGCTGGGTCTCGACGAGGGCTTCACCGGTCAGGCGAAGCTCGCGCCGGATTCTCCATAGCTTGTCCTTGAAACTCTTTTCGAGCTCCCACTGCAGGACGCCCTTCAGGAGGCGGATCTTGTCACGCACCTCGGCCGCTTCGGGTATCTCGGCCCCGAGTGCCGGGTTGGCCTCGAGTCCGGTGACCTCGCCCCACATCTCGAATTGCTCCCGGCTCGCGAGCGCCAGCCAGTCGTTACTCTGTTCGATGTCGTTCAGCAACGAGTCGAATTCCAGCTTGCGGTCCACGAGCGCGTCGATGTCTGCGCGCTCGAGCGCGGCCTCGACGCGCGGCAGGCGTTCCTCGAACGCCTCGCGCCGGGTGTCGAGCATGTTCCGGAACACGTCGACGCTCTGCTGCCATTCGTCGAGGTTACGGTGCAGGTAACTGAGATCGCGGTAGTTCTTGAGGCCTTCCTGGAATTCGTGTGTCGCCAGCAGGTGGAACAGGTAGCGGGCCTCCGCCCCCTCCGGCAGGTGTTCCATCTGCCAGTACCAGCCGGTGCTGTCGAGCGGATCGTCTTCGACGAACTGGTCGAAGAACTCGCCGGACTCGATGCGCCCGATCGTCGCATCGATGCGATTGGTCTCGTCGTAGAACGCCTCGATGGCGTCCAGGTAATGATCGGCAGCCTGGCTCACCGCGTCGAGCTTCGCCAGCGCATAGGGAATCGCCAGCATCGACTCCTGGACCGCGGAGTCGAGCAGGTCGCGGCCGCGAAGCTCCATCCAGGGCACCAGGGCCCGCTCGTAGTTGTCGAGTTCCGCGTCGGCCCAGCCGACGCCGAGTAGCGCCTTGTTCGAGAACGGGCCGGACAGCCGGACACGCGACAGCGGGCCCTTGGCCGCCAGCGGCTGGCCGTCCTGCAGCAACGCGTAGCCGAGCGCCAGGTTGGCCTTGTCCCGGATCGAGGTCAGCTCCTCGTTCCAGGGATCGATGTCGCCCAGATCGGCAAGAATCCGCTGGGCCTCGACGATCCGCCCGCTGCGAACCATCGCGACGCCAAGATTGAACTGGGCATAGCGCGACCACTCCGTCTTGCCCTTCCACTCGGACAAGAGGGCAATGGCCGCGTCGTAATCGCCGCTGTCGATGTAGAGCTGGGCCTCGAGCATCCGCGCCTCGCGCTGGAGATTCTCGGGTAATTCGCCCTCGATGTTGGCGAGCGCCTGCCGGGACTTGTCGGTATAGCCGCGCTGCTGCCAGATCTTCGCGAGGAAAAACCAGGTCCGGTCGCGGACTTCCTCGTCCACGCTGTCGGCCAGCAGTCTCTCGAAGATGTCTGCCGCCTCGAGATGATGGCCGTAGGACAGGTACATGCCACCGAGCAGGAGCTCGGATTCGGTCAGGTGATTGTCGACCCGCGACGTTTCCCGCGCGGCGAGCAGGCGCACGATCGCGGGGAAGTAGTCTTCCTTGTAAAAATGGAACAGGACCTCGCCGTAGTGCGGATCCTTGATGACGACGGGCTCGGCTTGCTCACGAGCATCGGCCTGCGCCGCCAGCAGCAGCGCAAGCACCAGGCCTGTCATCGCTCTGCGGACGCCTTGCAAGGACTACTCCCACTCCCTGATTACGAACTCGGGCTGCTGTTTCGCGACCCGGTCCGTTATCTCGAGCTCGATGTACTTGGCACCGATCCCCTTCTCGAAGTTCAGCGTCGCGCCGCGCCGGTAGTCGCGGGTATGCGGGCCGCTGCCCGTGAAGATCGCGACGAGTTCGTGGTCACCGGTCTTGAGGTTCGCCATGTGCAGGCGATGAACACCGCCGCGAACGAGCGAGCCGGCCTCGCGCTCCGTGTAGAGGTAATTGGCGACTTCCTTGCCGTCGATCTTGAGCTGCACCGAGTCGATTTCGAAATACTCGCCGACGTCCATCGAGACGAAGAACGCCACCTGCGAGTTCGCCGGGAACAGCAGCTCTTCTTCGAGCAGGAACAGGTCCCGGTTGAGGTCCAGGACCTCCTTCTTGAGCGTCTGGACGTCCTCGTCGAGCGCGCGGAACTGGTCCCGCGACGCCGCTTCGTCCGCTTCCAGCGCTTTCGCCTCGGCGACGAGCAGAGCGGACTCGAGCGGCGCCGATTCCTCGGCCGCCAGCATCACCGGCATCATGGCCAGTGCGAATACCGCGATTGATACAGTTGGCTTCATCACTCCTGCTTTCTCCTGGCAGCAAAAGAAATCGGGCCGCCCGATCGGGTACGGCCCGTCCTGTCCTTACTCCCGCAACAGCGCGCGCACTTCGTTCAGGTACTTTTCCTCGTACCCGGGCTTGTAGCCCTGGTGCACGTGGCGCACGTTGCCTTCGCGGTCGAGGATGACCGTCACGGGCATTGCGTTGACGTCGTAGAGCTTGCTGACGTCCTTCCGGGCGTCGAACAGCACCGGAAAGTTGACCCCCAGTTCCCGCATCATGTCGATCGCGCGCTGCGAGTCGTCGTCGATGTTGACCCCGAGTAGCGTGAAGCCGACCCGTTCGTAGCGGTTGTAGAGGTCATCGAGCAGCGGCATCTCCTGGCGGCAGGGGCCGCACCAGGTCGCCCAGAAATTGAGCATCACGACGTTGCCGCGATATTCGGACAACCGCAGGTTTTCGCCGGTCGTACTCTTGAGTGCGAAATCCGGCGCCTCTTTGCCGACCAGTCCCGACGAGGCAAGACTCGTTGCCGCAAACACGGCGAAGAATCCGCCCAGTATCAGTTTTCTGAATTTCATCGTCCCGTCCCTTAGCTTGATCTACCGTTTCGATCCCTGAAACCGCGTCCTGGCTGAAAGCGCCCCGCGGCCGCAGGCCGCCCTGCGCGGCAGCGCCGCGGTCAGGAAGCCCTCGCGAATGGTGACGGATACCGCAGCCGGCGGCCGTGACTATCGTCACAGTCCCCGGAATGCCTGAACATAATTCCAACACCGTTCACGCTTGCCGTGGCGGGCCTCAGCCGGCTCACCGGCCGCTGCGGAAACTCGACTCGTTCGCAAGAGATTACGTCAAGTCGCTGTCTATCCGCGTGATTCGCCCGGCCACGGCGATGCCCTCATTACGGCTCCGGGGCCATCCCGTCAGGAGCGGCTTCCGGACACCCAATGATAGGCCTACGGTTTTGAATTTAAAGTGAAAAGCCGTCTGTATTCGGCGACAGATCGCGACTTTTTTTGGCGTCGTCGGCAGCCGTCAGTCGGCGTCGCCCGAAGGGGGCATCAGCCCGTCGGAGTAGTAGATGGCGCCGGTCGCGTCGATCACGATGCTCTCGTAATCGGGCAGGCTCGCGATCAGTCGCAGGCCCTGGTCCACGCCCATGACGAATACCGACGTCGACAGGGCGTCCGTCATCACGGCATCCGGTCCGATGACGGTCGCACTGTGCACGCCCTCCGCGGGTTCACCGGTACTGGGCGCCAGGATGTGGTGATAGCGAATCCCGTCCTCGTCGAAGAAGCGTTCGTAATCACCCGACGTGGAGATCGCCTCGTCGCTCAGCGGCACGCTGATCGCCACCTCGCCATCCTTGCGCGGATCGCGGATGCCGATGCCCCAGGGCTGGCCGCGACGATCCCCGAGCAGACGCGAATCGCCACCTGCCGTCACGATCGCACTGGTGACGCCACGGCTCTTCAGGATGTCCACGCCCCGCTCGACCGCGTAACCCTTGGCGATACCACCGAGATTGATGCGCACGCCGGCCGCCAGGAAGTGCACGGTGCCGGCGGCCGCATCCAGCTCGACCAGGCGATAGTCGATCCGGTCCCGCTCCTTCTCGACAGTCGCCGTATCGGGACGCTGCCGGCGGCGAAAGTCGTAGTACTGGCCGACGCTATCGTAAGTGATGTCGAAGGCTCCGCGTGTCAGCACCGAGATATCGAGGGAACGCTGTATCAGGCTGAACAGCTCGTCGCCGGCAACCACGGGACCCGCCGCGGCGTCGCGATTGATCTCGGAGATGCGGCTGTCTTCGATATAAGTGCTCATCAGCTGGTTGATGCGCTCGGCCTCCTCGAAGACGGTATCGACGAGGAGGCGGCCCGCAACCGGGTCCTCGTGCCAGAGCCAGACGCTCACCTCGGTGCCCATCAGCGGCCGGGCATCGCCCACCCATTCCGCCGAAACCGGCCCTGAAACCAGGAAGACAAGCCACAAAGCTAGTGCACAGCGGCGCACGTCGCTATGCTTGCGTCTCCTCACTAACGGGAAGGAGCGGGACAGTGGGTTCATTTCTGATCTTCCTCGCGATCGTCGCTGCGATCGTCTTCTACGCTATCGGTATTTACAACCGTTTGGTCAACGAACGCAACCGCGTCCGTAATGCGTTCGCGCAAATCGACGTCCAGCTTACCCGACGCCACGACCTGATCCCGAACCTCGTCGAAGCCGTCAAGGGCTATATGAAACACGAGCGGGAAACACTCGAAGCGGTCATCAAGGCGCGCAACGCGGCAGTCTCGGCGCTGGAAACGGCGAAGTCCGATCCGGCGAATGCCGCGGCCATCCAGCAGCTCGGCGAGCAGGAAGGCATCCTCGGCAACGTCCTCGGGCGCCTGTTTGCGCTCTCCGAAGCCTACCCGGACCTCAAGGCCAACCAGAACATGCTGCATCTCCAGGAGGAGCTGACGACCACCGAGAACAAGGTCGCCTTCTCGCGGCAGGCCTTCAACGATGCGGTCATGGGATACAACAACACGGCGGAAAACTTCCCGAACAACATCATCGCGGGCATGTTCGGTTTCAAGCTGGCGAGCTTCCTCGAGATCGAGTCGGAAGAGAAACGCGAAGTCCCCGAGGTATCGTTCACCTGATTCCTTGAACTTCTTCGACGCGCAAGACAACGCCCGGCGCATCACCCGCCGCCTGGTCGGCTTCTATCTGCTCGCCACGCTGATCATCGTGACCGGCGTCGCCGTCATTGCCGGCCTCGCGCTCTGGAACCCGGCCCGTTCCGGCGTGCCGCTGGGCGTCGAGGCGCTGCTTCGGCAACAGGGCGGCACAATGCTCGCTGCCGCCGTCCTGGCTGTGCTGGTCATCCTTGGAGCGACCTTCTACAAGACGGCCGTACTTTCGTCCGGCGGCGGACGCGTCGCGCGCGATCTCGGCGGCACGCCGGTCGCGCCGGACGTGACCGACCCGCTACGCCGCCGCCTGCGCAACGTCGTCGAGGAAATGGCGATCGCCTCCGGCGTTCCCGTGCCCGAAATCTACGTGCTGGAGGCCGAATCGGGCATCAACGCTTTTGCCGCCGGCTATACGCCGGGCGACGCCGCCGTCGCCGTGACGCGAGGCGCGCTGGAACTGCTGTCCCGCGACGAGCTGCAGGGCGTCATCGCGCATGAATTCAGCCACATACTGAACGGCGACATGCGACTCAACATCCGGCTGATGGGCGTGCTGTTCGGCATCATGGTGCTCGGCCTTGTCGGCCGGCTGATCCTGCGCGGCAGCCACCACGGCAGGCTCGTCCGCAGCCGGGACCGGGGGGCCCCGGTCGTCCTCCTGATCGGTCTCGGACTCGCCGTGCTCGGCTATACGGGTGTTTTCCTCGCGCGCCTGATCAAGGCGTCCGTATCCCGGCAGCGGGAATATCTCGCCGACGCGTCCGCCGTCCAGTTCACCCGGCAGACGGACGGGATCGCGAATGCGCTCAAGAAGATCGGCGGCTACCACCGCGGTTCCTACATCACGCGGGCGGATCCCGAGGAAGTGGCCCACATGCTGTTCGGAACCGGAGCCAAGCTGCGCGGCATGTTCGCGACGCACCCGCCGCTGGTGGACCGGATACGGGCCCTCGAGCCGAGTTTCGACGCGTCACAATTCCCGATCATCGACCCACGGGACCGGACTGCGGCCGCCGACGAAGACGGCCCGGACGCCCATGCGGACGGCATGACCAGCGCCTTCGCGGAGTCCGGACAGCGTTACGTCGCGACCGACATCAGTGACAGCGTCGGCCGGCCGGAAGACGAACACGTGCTCTATGCCGCCGGCATTCGGCGGGCAATGCCCGCCGATCTCTACTCGGCGGCGCACTCGCCCGAGCTCGCCTTTCTGCTCGCCGTGGCGCTCGTACTGGACCAGGACGGCGACAACCTCGACCGGCAGCTCATGATCTGTACCGAGCGCCTCGGTAACGACCGTACCCGCATCGTCAGGGGGCTCTACGATTCACTCGCGCTGGTCGGGCCGGAGTTTCGCCTGCCCCTGCTCGAGGTCGCCTTCCCCGCACTGAAGAACCGGCCTCAGCCCCACCTCGTGTTCCTCGTCGAACTGTGCAGCCGGCTGATCGACGTCGATGGTCGTATCGATCTCTACGAATTCTGCTTTCTGCGCATACTGACGGTCACGTTGCGCCAGGCCGGCGACCCGGCAGGCGCCTCCCGCCGGCACCGCGCCCCGAAGCGCCAGGTACGCGAGGCGGCGATCAACCTGCTCCGCATCCTCGCGAATTACGGGCACGCCGACCGGGCCGGCCGGGAGCGCGCATTCGCCGCCGGCATCGCCACCTTCCCGGCGTGGGCCAGGGATTACACGTTCGACGGCGCACCGGCACTGTCGGTCGATTTGCTGAATCACAGCCTCGATCTGCTGGTTACGCTCAACGCCGCCGGCCGCGGTCTGCTGCTCCGGGCCGTCAGCGCGACCGCTGCCGCGGATGACGAGATCACGGTCCGCGAGGCCGAACTGATCCGCGCCGTCTGCGCCACCCTCGAATTACCCCTGCCGCCGATTCTCGTGCACGACCGCGACGAACCCGGACGGGCGACGCCCGCTCCGTAAAACGCGTAAAATGTGAACTCTTTCACCATAATTCACTCTCTTGACTGTCCGCCACGAAAGTCAATCTGGATTAATAAAGATGCATAAGCTTCTGTCTTCAATAGTTTTATTGACCCTCACACTGGGAACAGTCCTGCCGGCCGACGCCGCCACGCGCGAGGAGCAGCGCGTCATCGACGCCAGCGATGCGCTCAACCAGCTGCTCAGGATCCCGGAACAGTCGATTCCGCCGTCGCTGCTGTCGAGTGCCTACGCAATCGCCGTCGTCCCGAACGTCGTCAAAGCCGCATTCGGGGTCGGTGCACGTCACGGCAAGGGCATACTCGTTGTTCGGCAGGACGACAGCTCGTGGAGCAACCCCGCCTTTATCCAGTTGACGGGCGGCAGCTTCGGCTTCCAGGTGGGCGCCCAGTCGACCGACGTCATCCTCGTCTTCAAGACGCGCAAGGGCGTCGACGGCATTGCGAGTGGCAAGCTGACCCTGGGCGCCGATGCGTCTATCGCAGCCGGACCGGTCGGGCGGCACTCGAGCGCGGCCACCGACTTCCAGTTCCAGGCCGAGGTGTATTCGTACTCCCGAAGCCGGGGGCTGTTTGCGGGCATCGCGCTCGAAGGGGCCGGCGTGACGATGGACCAGCGAGCCAACGCCGCTTACTACGGATCAGCCGACATGACGCCGGACTCGATCTTTGCCAGCGCGCCCGGACGCGCGCCGGAGAGCGCGCAGGCATTCGTCGAGTTGCTCACCGCGCAGACCAGCCGGCTGCCGGTCCAGCCGGGCATGTCGGCCGAACGTCGCAGCACGCAACCGTCGCCGCAGGAACCGGCGAGTGAGGGCGTCAAGACCTACGGAATCCCCGGTCCCGATGATTACGAGGAAGGTGAGTTCTAGCCTGGTCCGCCAGGGGTGACTAGGGATGCTCGTTGCCGGATTCGCTGCGCCGCCTGAGTTCCTCGCGGATCGCCTCGAGATCGGCACCGTCGGGCTCTGCCTCGGCCTCGACGGCAGGTGCATTGCTGCCGGTGACGGATTCGGGCGCCCGGGCGGCCTCGTCGTAGGGTGAGCTGATCGGCTCGCCCTCCGGTACGACCTCGGCGTCAGGCACGACTGCAATGGGCGCGTTGCCGAAGTCTTCCTCGCGCGAGGTCTCCGCGGGAGGCAGTTCGCCGAACTGCGCCAGGTATTCGGCCTCTTCCCGGCGGCGGCGCTCCTCTTCGGCCCGGCGACGGGCTTCGGCGGCGGCCTGCTGGGTACGGCGCAGCGCCTGGCGCTTGCGTTCGGATTCCGCCTCGAGTGCCGCGCGATGTTCTGCTTCCTCACGCGCCTCGATGATCTTTACCGCTTCCCGCGCATTCATGCATTCAGGGTCGTAGCGGGACTCGGCCCGGTTCTGGTTACAGCGAACGACCGCGGCCTCGAGCAGGATCGGGTTTTCCATGAACTCACTGGTCGAGCGCGGCGGCGGCTCCGCGTCGCAGGCCACGAGCGTCGCGCAGAGCGCAACGGCAGCAAGGCACCGAAATGTCGTTCCGTCAGTCATGGGCAGGTATTGCAGCCAGAATTGAACTCAGTCGGCGGGAGCATACCACCGGGACAGGCCCTCAAAACCGCAGCGAGTTCGCATTTTTGGTGACTCGTCGGCGCGGTCTCGCGGCCGGATCGGCGCTCGGAAACCCGCCGGACGGGCTCTGCTATAGTCGGGCGTTCCGTCCGTGGAAGTAGCCTCGATGGCTGAAAAGAGCCAGTTTCGCCTGCTTGCCCAACGTCGATTTTCGCCGTTCTTCCTGACGCAATTCCTCGGGGCCCTCAACGACAACGTGTTCCGCAACGGACTCGTGATCCTCGTGACGTTCCAGGGAATCACGATCGGCGGCATGAACAAGAGCGAACTCGCCAACGTGGCGGGCGCCCTGTTCATTCTCCCCTTCTTCCTGTTCTCGGCGATCGCGGGCCAGCTCGCCGACAAGTACGAAAAGTCGATGCTCATGCGGCGCATCAAGCTGTTCGAGATTGCGCTGATGTCGATCGCGGCCATCGCCTTCGCGACCGCGCAATTCACGCTGCTGCTGGTCGTGCTGTTCCTGATGGGCTTCCAGTCGACGCTGTTCGGCCCCGTCAAATACGCCTACCTGCCCCAGCAGCTGGACGCCCACGAACTCGTCGGCGGCAACGGGCTGGTCGAGGCCGGTACCTACATCGCGATCATCCTCGGCCTCGTCATTGGCGGGCTGTCGGTCGCGATCGATCCGGATGGACTCGTGTTGCTCCTGAGCTGCCTGCTCGCCTTCGCAGCGCTCGGCTATATCGCCGCCCGCCAGGTGCCCCTGACGATGCCCGTCGATCCCGCCATCGCCCTGCGCTTCAACGTGTGGCGTGAGACCTGGCGGATCGTCGGCTACGCACGCGCGGAGAAGAGCGTCTTCCTCTCGGTACTCGGAATCTCCTGGTTCTGGTTCTTCGGCTCGGCGATGACGCTGCAGGTGCCGGCGTACACACAGGACATCCTGGGCGGCAACGAGGGCATTACCACTGTACTGCTGGTCGCCTTCGCGATCGGCGTGGGCACGGGCTCGCTGCTCTGCGAGCGGCTGTCGGGACACCGCATCGAACTCGGCCTCGTGCCCTTCGGCGCCATCGGCCTGTCGGTCTTCGCCGTCGACCTGTATTTTGCCCAGCCCATCGCCGCGGCCGCGAGCGTCACGTCGCTCGACGAGCTCCTCGCACGTCCCGGCAGCTGGCGGGTGCTGATCGACATTACCCTGCTCGGGGTGTTCGGCGGCTTTTACAGCGTCCCCCTCTATGCCCTGATCCAGCAGCGCTCGGAGCGCCGCCACCTCTCCCGGATCATCGCCGCGAACAACATCATCAATGCGATCTTCATGGTTGCCGCGTCCCTGTTCGCGCTGGTGATTCTCGCGCTGGGCTTCTCGATCCCCCAGCTCTTCATTGCTCTCGCCGTCGTCAACGGCCTCGTCGCCGTCTACATCTTCTCGCTGCTGCCGGAATTCCTGCTGCGCTTCATAGCATGGATCCTGGCGAGTCTTTTCTACCGCGTACGCGTCAGCGGCGCCGAAAACATACCGGCCAGCGGACCTGCCGTGGTCGTGTGCAACCACGCGAGCTATGTCGACCCGGTCATCCTGAGCGGGGCCATCCGTCGGCCGATGCGCTTCGTCATGTGGTACCGGATTTTCGACATGCCGTTCCTGAAGTTCTTCTTTCGGCAGTACAAGGCCATTCCGATAGCCGGCGCACGGGAGGACGAGACGGTCATGAAGCTGGCCTTCGAACTGGTCGATGAAGAGCTGGCCCGGGGCAATATCGTCTGCATATTCCCGGAAGGCCAGATCACCAATGACGGCGAGATTCAGCGGTTTCGTCCGGGCATCGAAAAAGTGATCCGGCGTCGTCCCGTGCCGGTCGTGCCGGTCTCGGTGGGACGGCTCTGGGGCAGCTGGTTCAGCCGGAACCGGCAAGGTGACCTGCGGCGACTGCCGGGCCGGCTGTTTGCGCGCGTGACGGTGAATATCGGCACGCCGGTGCGCCCGGCCGACGTCACGGCCGAGCGTCTCGAACTCCTCGTCAGGGCTTTGCGGGGCGACGATCGCTAGTCGTTGACGTCCCGCTCGAGGCCGAGGCGCGCGGCCCAGTCGGCCAGCAATTCCTCGCGACTGCCGAACAGTCCCGGGCCGTCTGCCGCGTCGACCAGTGGCACCAGGCCGATGCCGGCGTTGTCCGCAGAGAGGATGAGCGGTGCCCCCGGACGCCCCCGCGCATCGCTCTTCCGGTCGAAGGTGAGCCGATGCCCGCGCTGCGCCGGCTCGATCAGCGTTGCGTCGGCCCAGACCAGGCCGTCGATCGACGCCAGCGCGGTGTGTACCCAACGCTCGGTGCGGAAGAGTACGCGTGCCCCGATCGGCGCCACCGCGACTTCGACGACCCGAGCAGGCAGCGTCAGTGTCTGCGTCAGGATCGAGCCGTCGCCGACAGAGAGTGCCCGCGCCGTGTTGGCTGCATCCACCACGATCAGTTGGTCCGCCCGTGGCCCTCGCGCGACATGCGTTATCGCCGCCGTCCCCTGCCAGATTCGCCGCGCCTCCGGCGGCACCCCGCGGCGGAGACGAATCGTCATCAGGAGGCCGTCATCGGCCCCGGCATACAGCGTGTCGTTGGCGCCGAAGACCAGGCTCGACAGCGGGGTCGCGTGCGCATAGCGGGCGACGACCGCACCGGTATCCCGCTCGACGACCAGCACACCGGCGCTGTCCAGTACCGCGATCAGGCGGGAGTCCGGTGAAAACGCAATGTCGACGACGCCCGATGCCGTGTCGACGACCCACGGCTCCGGCAGGCCGTCGGCAAGACCCCAGGCTCGCAGCGTGCCGTCCTCGGCCGCCGTCGCCGCCCAGAGACTGGCGTCGTCCGTGGCCATGGCGACCACCGCTGTGCTGTGGCCGAGGTAATTCACTTCGTTGGCAGCCACCGCGGCCAGCTGCGCGGGCGACGTGTTTCTCGGGATGACGTGCAGGTGTCCTTCCGCGTCACTGACCAGGAGCTTGCGGGCATCGGGCGTCGCCATCGCGACGGTGTCCGGCCCCGGTCGCCAGAAGGCATGTTCGGGCAAGGTCTCGGTGCCGACGCCGCCTGGCAGCGGCGTCTGCCAGAATCGAACCGCTGCGGCCGGACCGCCCGTCACCAGGATGCTCTCGTCGAGACTGAACGCGAGGGGGGCCGAGGGTTCGGCGCCCACGCCGACGGCGCTGCCGGCGGGAACCCCGGTCCGGGCGTCGTACACGCGGAAGCCGGTCCCGGGCCGTCCCGCGAGCACACGGGTCCCGGACGGCGAGAACGCCAGGCGCCAGGCGCCGGGACCCAGCAGTTCGAACAGGCGGCGCCCGCCGTCGGCGAGCGACCACAGCGACACGCCGAAGCGTCCGTAGACGGCTCCGAGCGCACCACCCCCGGCTGCCAGGCGAATCTCGCTCGGCTGGGCCGCCAGGTTCAGCTGTGTCAGCAATTCGCCTTCGCGGAAGTCCCAGACGCGAACGGAGCGGTCGAAATCCGCCACGGCAAGACGCCGGCCGTCGGCGTCGATGGCAGACAGGGCCGGCGTGCCGGCAACCGTCAGGGCTGCCACCTGGGCCTGGCTGTCGAGCGACCACAGTTCGAAGCGCGTCTCGGTGTCACCCGGATACGTCAGGAACAGGTGCTTGCTGTCATCGGTCAGCCGACCGGCGAGGCCGCCCCCCCCGACCGGCAGCGTCGCAATTCGGTCGCCGCTCGCGGTATCCCAGAGATTGACCGAATCGAGTGTTGCGGTCACCAGCCGTCGGGCACCCGCGTCGAGCCCGATCAGCGTCTCGTTCTGGTTGAGCGCGATTGCGCGGACGGGTTTTGCAAACGCCAGGTCCCACACCCGGGCATTGTCGCTTTGGGTAGCGCGCGCTACCGCGTAGCGGCCATCGTCCGAGAGCCAGATGTTGCTGGCCTCGACCTCGACCGGATCCGGTATGTCGATGCCACGCTGGAAGTCCTCGACCAGTCCCTGGCCGTTCAGCGTCAGGTTCCAGCCGACGAGATGGCCGGCCACGCCGGTCTCCTCGTCCCGGATGCTGAGACTCCAGGTCCCGGTCAGCGGTTCACCGAGGAACGCGGCGAGGTCGGCTGTCGGAATCCGGATCTCGTCGACGACCGAGGAACGCTCGCGCCCCGTTTCGACCTCGACGGTCTTGCCCGAGGGCGCAATGACCTTGATGCGAAGATCCGTGTGGCGCGCGTGGCTGAGGCTCAATGTCAGGCTCACTCGGCGCACGGAGCCTTCCTGGTCGAGGATGACGCGCCGCACGATCGGCGTTACGTCCAGCGCCGTTATGCTCCAGGGCTCGGCCTGGCGAAGCCCCTGCGCCGACAGCGTCCATTGCCGGACGGCCGCGCCGTCGATGTCGGTAATGGCGAGCGCGGTCGAATCGATACTGCGCCGCTCACCCGGCGGCTCGGTCAGGCTCGCGAGCAGTGCCGGGTAGTCCTTGCCGATCAGCATTGCGGCGCGGCGGCGCCGCTCCGGCGTCGGCACGCCGAGGGCCTCGAGCGACGCGAGCAGGGCCTGGTCGCGCGCCTCGTCGCGGATACTCTCGCTGACGACACGATCGTAATAATCGGCAACGAGCTGGTCCGGCAGTCCGGGGGCGTCCTCCAGTGCGGCGGCGCGCGCCGCCACTGCACCGATGGCACTCCGCGTGTCGGCAAGACGCGCCTGCTCGTCGATGTACAGGCGATAGATATCGTCGGCAGTCCGGGTATGCCCCGGGAAGGAGCGCAGGTTGGTCCAGGTAGTCTCGGCGACGTCGAGTGGCGTCGAGGCGTCCGTCAAGGTCGAGAGGTAAGCCTTGGGCAGCCACTGGGTGTACCAGAACGGAACGAGCAGGAACGCGAGGAGAACGAGCATCACGACCAACGGCGCTCGCCAGTTTACGTGCAGGTTTTCATTGGCCCATCGGGCCGTAAACACCTCGCTGTAGATCCGGTTCCGAATGCCCAGGTCACCGCGTTCGTCGACGACCAGCAGGCCGACTGCGATCAGCCGCCGCTGCAGCGCCGAACCGAGGTCCGTGACGACGTCGATGCCCTTGCGTATGCGGCCATAAAGGTTGAGCAACTGGTCCCGATGCGGGTCATTCAGGATCCGCATCTGGACATGGTTCAGCAGGGGTTCGTTCGCCAGCGAGGCCTGATTCGCGAACTGCTGCGCAACGATGCGGTCGACGAACGCGTCGATATCGGCGTCGGGTGCCTCCCGCGAGACGGCCCTCGCGAGCTTTTGCGTGAGGTAGGGCTGACCGTCGGTCCAGAAGAAAATCCGGTCCAGTGCCACCGTCGCCGCTTCGGACGGGATATTGAGCTCCGTGGCGAACTGCCCGATTTCCTCACGCGTGAAATCCCGCAACGGAATCGACCGGGTGACCTGGAAAGGCGACGCCTCGGGAGTGTCGACCAGCGACGCCGGGTCGCATTCACCGCAGAGCGCAAACGTCAGCCGGGTGAACTCGGGGTCCGTGGTCCGCGCATCGTGCGCCGAGCGCACGCTCGTCAACAGCTGGTCGGTAAACGGCAGGGCCTCGACGCACTGGACCTCGTCGATCAGTATGACCACCGGGTTCCTGGTTTCGCCGAGAATGACCTCGGCATAAAACTCGTGCAGTCGCTGGCGGTTGCTGAGCATCGCCTTGTCCTGCCACCACGGCTGCAGCTCGAACTTTATCCTGAGCTGGCGGAGTATCCGGTAGGCGACGCTGTAGTAGAAACGACCGGCGTCATTCCCCGAGTCGCGCAGCACCAGCTGCGCCAGGTCCAGCACGGCAACCTGCGCGCCGTTGGCTTTCAGGCGCTCGGCGGTGGCGGCGATCAGGCTCGTCTTGCCGGACTGGTCCGGAGCGATGACGTGCGCGTAACGGCCGGTGAGCAGCGTCTCGAAGAACGCCTCGTCGGCCGGGCGGCGGATGTAGCTTGCCCGCACGGCATGCAACGGCGTGCCGACGGCAAAGAAATCGTTGGCCGAATCCGCGGGCTTGCGGCGGTCCGGCTTCGATTGTCTGGTCTTCGCTTCGCCCATACACTGGTTCCCAGGAGTCTCTCACTGCGAGCAGGCCCGGACCCATTCTCTGTCTTTCAGGGCCACGGTACCAGACGACGTATCACAACAGGATGCTTGACAATCCGCTTTGGAAGCAGCACGCACACTGAAACGCGACCTGTTCGGCCTCGTCCGCACAGCCGACAGAAACGGTACGCGGGTCGTCGTCCGTGATGCCGGCGCTGCCGCGTTCGGCCTGGGCTGGCTCGCGAGGACTCTGCTGCGCCGTGAGGCCAGCGCGCTCCGCGCACTCGCCGGCCTGAACGCGGTGCCTGCGCTGATCGCTGCCGGCCGCGACGTCGCGATTCGCGAGTACGTCATCGGCGATCCGCTACAGGTCGCACGCTGCCGCGATCCGGGATTCTACCGGGAGGCGGCCCGCGTTCTCCGCTCCATGCACCGCCGGAACGTCGTCCATAACGATCTCGCGAAGGAACCGAACCTGCTCGTCACACCGGCGGGCTCACCCGTCTTCATCGACTTCCAGCTCGCCGTCGTGGCGAAACGCCGCCACAAACTCTTCCGCATCCTCGCCCGCGAAGACATCCGCCACCTCCTGAAGCACAAGCGCACGTACTGCCCGGACGCGCTCACGCAGCGAGAGCGGCGACTGCTTGCTTCGCCGTCGCTGCCGTCGCTGTGGTTCCGCCGAACCGTCAAGCCGGTCTATCTTTTCATCACGCGCAGGATCCTCGGCTGGTCGGACCGCGAGGGCGCCGGTGACCGTTCACTCCGTCGCTGATCGGCGCCTGCAGGCCCGCGACAGGAAACCGGGTATACTTCGGCGCGTCTGGATGGAGCGTCGAGCACACACGGTGGACTACTGTCATCTGCACAACCTGGTCGAGCCCGGTGAGGCGGCGCGCGAGCGACGCTTCGGCATTCGCGTAACGCTGCCGCCCGGCGATACGCTCAGGAACCTCCTGGGCGACGGCTGGGAACGCCTGCACTGGTACGCGACCGAAAAAGAGCGCGACGCGGCGTACGGACAGATGGCCGAGCGACACGGCTACTATCGCAAGACCGATTCGCCAACGCAGGTTCTCGAGAAGATATCCCGCTGAATCGCGCTACCCTGCATGCCGCTGCAGTAGCCGTTTTTTCAGGCGACAGCCGCTACCCGGCGCCGAGTCCGTTAAGCTAATGCCAATGTTCCGAATCCCTTTATCCGCAACGATGCTACTCGCCGCAGCGCTGGCACTGACGTCCGCGGCACGCGCCGCCGACACGCTCGAGGAAATCGTCGTCACCGCCGGGCGGACGGCTGCACCGGTCAGTGACTACGCGGGCAGCATCTCGACGCTCGGCGCCGACGACATCGACGGTGTCGCGCACAAGCACATCCACGAGTTGCTCACCCGCGTACCCGGTGTCTGGTTGTCGCGTGGCAGCGGGCAGGAACATCTCACGGCAATCCGCTCACCCGTGCTGACCGGCCCCGGGTCCTGCGGCGCGTTCCTGTATCTCGAAGACGGTATACCGGTTCGCCCCGCCGGCTTTTGCAACGTCAACCAGCTCTTCGAAATGCCCACGGAGCTCGCCTCGAGCATCGAGGTCATCCGCGGTCCCGGCAACGCACTCTACGGTTCGAACGCGCTGCACGGGACGATCAACGTGCTGCTTCCGTCGGCGACCGACCGGCCGGCCGGCAACCTGTCGCTCGAAGTCGGTGCCAACGAGTTTTACCGCGTGCGCGGGCTGCTGCCTCCGTCCCCCGACGCCCCGGGATACGTCGCATTCGTCTTCGCCGACGACGGCGGCTTCCGCGACGACTCCGGCTACCGGCAGTTCAAACTGAACGCGAGGACAGCGACCGCGTTCGCCGGGGGCTCGCTCGAACTGGCGGCATCGGCCAGCGGCCTGGACCAGGAAACCGCCGGCTTCATCTTCGGCGAAGACGCCTACCGCGACCCGGACCTCAATCGCGGAAACCTGAACCCGGAGGCCTTCCGCAAGGCCGATTCGCAGCGCCTGTACGCGATATGGACGAAAGACGCCGGCGATCGCCGCATCGATATCAGGCCCTATCTGAGGCGATCGGACATGGAGTTCCTGCAGCACTTCCTGCCGGGCCAGCCGCTGGAAGAGAACGGCCAGGTGAGTGCCGGCTTTCTGTCGCTGGTCTCCGGCGGCAACGACGCGCTCGCCTGGAACCTGGGCTTCGACCTCGACATGAGCGACGCGTTTCTGAAACAGACGCAGGACGGGCTGACCGAGGGCTCGGATTTCCTGGTCGAGACGCGCCCGCCGGGCAAGCACTACGACTTCGAGGTCACGGGCCTCGCCGCCGCGATCTACGCGCAGGCCGATATCGCACTGTCCAGGCGCGTATCGCTCGATGCGGGGCTGCGCGCCGAGTACACCTACTACGACTATGACAACCGCATGTTGGACGGCAATACGCGCGACGACGGTACGGAATGCGGCTTCGGCGGCTGCCTGTACTCGCGCCCTGCCGACCGCAGCGACTCCTTCACCAACGTCGCACCCAAGCTGGCGCTGAGCTACTCCCTCAATGATTCGGCGTCGGCATATGTTGCCCTGTCACGCGGCTTCCGGGCGCCTCAGGTCACCGAGTTGTACCGGCTGCAGAGCGGCCAGAGCGTGGCCGATCTCGACTCCGAAGAGCTCGACAACGTCGAAATCGGCTACCGGCGCGCATCGGCAACGGCCGCCTGGCAGGTCGCCGTCTTCGCCATGCAGAAACAAAACAGCGTCTATCGCGACGCCGAGGGGTTCAACGTCAGCGGCGCGAAGAGCCGGCACAGCGGTGCGGAGGTCCGGCTCGACTGGCAGATGAGTGACGACTGGCGCCTCGATCTGAATGTCGGCTATGGCCGCCATACCTATGACTTCGACACGATCGCGAGCCGTGGCGAAACCTTCGTGTCCGGCCGGGACGTCGACACGGCACCGCGCTGGCTGGGCAGTGCCGAACTGTTTTTCGAGCCGACGGCGAACTGGTCGTTTGCGGCCCAGGTCACGGGCATCGACGAGTACTATGTCGACGCGGAGAATCGTTTCACCTATCCGGGCCACGTCATCGGTAACCTGCGCGCCAGTATTGCGCCCACCGATGCCATCGACATCGTCGTCCGCCTCAACAACGTCACCGACAAGGCCTACGCGGATCGCGCCGACTATGCTTTCGGCGACTATCGGTATTTCCCGGGCCGCGGCCGCGAACTGTTCGTGGAGCTCCGCTACCGGCTCGACTGAGCACCCCTCGGGACGTGGCTCGCAAAGCCACCTATAATAGCGCCCACTCTGCGAATACCAGACATCGACAACCAGGGAGTCTCTATGTCCAGCCCAAAACCCACGCCACCGGAAGGCGGCGCCAGGATTACGATCGATAACGGCCAGCTGCATGTGCCGGACAATCCTATCGTTCCCTATATCGAAGGCGACGGGACCGGGCCCGACATCTGGCGCTCGACCGTGCGCGTCCTCGACGCCGCCGTCGCAAAAGCCTACGGAGGCAAGCGCGGCATCCACTGGATGGAAATCTACGCCGGCCAGAAAGCCAACGAGATGTTCGGCACCTGGCTGCCCGAGGAGACGGTCGCGGCCTGCCGTGAATACCTGGTCTCGATCAAGGGTCCGCTGACGACGCCGATAGGGGGTGGAATCCGTTCGCTCAACGTGGCACTGCGCCAGCTGCTCGATCTCTATGTCTGCCTCCGGCCCGTGCGCTGGTTTACCGGCGTGCCCTCGCCAGTCCGCGACCCGGGCAGCGTCGACATGGTGATCTTCCGCGAAAATACCGAGGACATCTACGCCGGCATCGAGTTCGAACGTGGATCCCCTGCCAATCGCAAGTTCCTCGAAGTGTTTAAGGAAAACTTTCCTGACGAGTACCGCAAGATTCGCTTTCCGGAGTCCTCCGGCATCGGCCTGAAACCGGTTTCCCAGGAAGGCACCGAGCGCCTGGTGCGCGCGGCCATCGAATACGCGATCGCCAACCAGCGCAAGAGCGTGACCTTCGTGCACAAGGGCAACATCATGAAGTTCACCGAGGGCGCGTTCCGTAACTGGGGCTACGAACTCGCAGAGCGTGACTACGCGGACCAGACCTACACCTGGGACCAGTGGGAACGCACGAAAGCCGACAAGGGCCAGGATGCCGCAAACGCAGAGCAGGAAGCCGCCCTTGCTTCCGGCAAGGTCCTCATCAAGGATGCCATTGCCGACATCACGCTGCAGCAGGTCCTGACGCGGCCGAAAGAGTTCGACGTCATCGCGACGATGAACCTCAACGGCGACTACCTGTCGGATGCGCTGGCCGCCCAGGTCGGCGGCATCGGCATAGCGCCCGGCGGCAACATCAACTACGTCAGCGGCCACGCCGTCTTCGAGGCAACGCACGGCACCGCACCGAAATACGCGAATCTCGATGTCGTCAATCCCGGGTCGCTGATCCTGTCGGGCGAAATGATGCTGCGCTACATGGGCTGGACGGAGGCCGCCGACATCATCATCGACGCCATGGACAAGACGATCGGCGACCGGACCGTGACGTACGACTTCGCCCGCCTGATGGAAGGTGCGACGAAAGTGAAGTGCAGCGAATTCGGCTCCGCCATGATCGACAACATGTAGCCGCGGCGACCTGTGCCGGACCCGCATGACAGCGTCGACGAGGCCGAGTCGCTCGCGGCCTACCTCGTCGACGCCTTCATCGACTACAACAACGAGTTCCGGGAAATCACCCGGCGAGCTCGGCGCACCTTCGAGGAACGCAACTGGGCCGCCGCCCGCCACGATGCCGTTCAGCGTATCGACCTCTACGACAGTCACGTCAAGAGTATCGTCGACGAACTCACGGCACGCCTCGGTGACCGAAGGATGGACCGGAGGCTCTGGGCCGACGTCAAGGACCACTACACGGAGACCATCCGCGAATACCCGGACGACGCCTTCTTCAAGACCTTCTTCAGCTCGATCACCCGACGACTGTTCCAGACGATCGGCGTCGACCCGAGTATCGAGTTCACGGCCTTCGACATCGCCCCGCCCGACGATGTCCCGGTCAATATCGAGGTGCAGACCTACCAGAACCGCGGCAACCTGGAACTGTTGATCGACCAGCTGCTCGCGGACTACCCGTTCTCGGTGCCCTGCCGGGACCGCGACCGCACCGTCGAATACATTGCCGCCGAGATCGAGGCCTATTTCGATACACTGGGAGGAGAGCGCCGTGTCCGATCGATCGACATGCTTACGATGGTCTTCTATCGATCGACCCGGGCGATGCTGGTCGGCCGTATCGACGGCAACGGTTTCTCGACGCCGTTCATCGTTGCCCTTCGCAACACGGACGAAGGGGTCGTCGCAGACACCGTGATCTTGACCACGGACGACGCGAGCATGGTCTTCGGCTACACGCGCAGTTACTTCCACGCCGATATCGGTAACGTGAGCGCGGCCGTCGCGTTCCTGAGAACGTTCCTCGCGAAGAAGCCGCTCGCCGAAATCTACACGGTGCTCGGCCGCGCCAAGCAAGGCAAGACGGAGCGGTACCGCGCTTTTTTCCAGCACCTCGAAAATTCGGAAGACGCGTTCACGCATGCACTGGGCGACAAGGGCATGGTGATGGAAGTATTCACGCTGCCGTCGGCCGATATTGTCTTCAAGGTCATCCGCGACCGCTTCGCCTACCCGAAGACCATCGGCCGCAAGGAAGTCATGGAAAAATACGAGCTTGTTTTCAAGCACGACCGTGCCGGCCGGCTCGTCGACGCCCAGGAGTTCAAACGGCTCCGTTTCCCGAAGCATCGCTTCGATCGGAAACTTGCGGAGGACCTCCTCAGCGAGTGCGGCGCGACCTGCCGCATCGAGGACGATCACATCGTGGTCGAACACTGCTACATCGAACGGCGCCTGACACCGCTCAACCTGTACCTCGAATCAGCCCCGGAAGACGACGCGAAAGCGGCCGCGGTCGAATACGGCCAGGCCATACGCGACCTCGCGATGAGCAACATCTTCGCCGGCGACCTGCTGCTCAAGAACTTCGGCCTGACGCGTCACGGCCGCGTGATCTTCTACGACTACGACGAACTGTGTCTGGTCACGGAATGTAATTTCCGGCGGCTGCCCGAACCGCAGGACGACATGGACGAGATGCGTTCCGGCGCCTGGTTCTACGTCGGCCCGAACGACGTCTTCCCCGAGCAGTTCATCGAGTTCCTCGGCTTCAAGCCGGCAGCCAGGCAGGCCTTCCTCGACATGCACGGCGACCTCCTGACACCCGAGTTCTGGAACCGGCTCAAACGACGCTTCGAGGCCGGCGAGATCATCGACGTCCTGCCCTACACCCGGCGTGACTGGACGGCGCACCGCGGCACGACGCTCGTCCCGGCGCGCGCTCAGCCGCGGATCCGGAACGAGTCGGCGTAGCGGCCGAGGCGCTCCAGTGCCCGCTCCCGCTCTGCGGGATCCCAGCCCAGGTGGCTGGCGGCGAGATCCGCGATCTCGGCGTAGTATCGCCGGCCCTGGTCGGCATCGAAGCCCAGCATCGTCCGCCGAAACACGACGTCCTCGAGCTTCCGCGCGAGTTCGGCCGAGAACGCAAACGGCACCTCGGCTCGCAGCACGCGGCCGTCGTCGCCTAGCGTCCCGCCCGGAAGGCTGCCCTCCTCGATGCCGTCGAGCAGAGCGTGTGCGCGGCCGCCGTAAACGCTGAGCAGCCGCGCGACCCCCGCACCCGACACGAGGCCCGCTGATTCGAGCCGTCCACGCGCCGTGTCGAGTTCCGGCGCGCCCGGCAGCGGTTCGACGGCCGTCGACACCGGTCCTGCCTCGGCGCCGATCGCGCTGACGACGCGATCCACCACTTCCTCGGCGAGGCTGCGGAAGGTCGTCAGCTTGCCGCCGACGACCGAGAACAGGTGGCGGGCGATCTCCCGGTTCTCGATGACCTGGTGCCTGCGCGTGATCGCCGACTCCGGCCCGTCCTCCTGCTGCGGCAGCGGCCGTACGCCGGCGTAGGCGTAGTGGACGGACTCGCGGGACAGGCGGGCACCGGGAAACACCCGGTTGGTTTCGGACAGCAGGTAGTCGACCTCGGGGTCGCTGATGCGCGCGGCATCCAGGCTGCCGTCGTAGCGGATGTCGGTCGTGCCGATCAGGAACAGGCCGTTCCACGGCAGGATGAAGAACGGCCGCCCGTCGGCCTCGGCTTCCGCATAGACGGCGTCGCGAGGCGCACCCCGGAAGGGGCTGACGATGATGTGACTCCCCTTCGTGCCGCCGATCAGGTCATTCTCCTGCGCACCGGCGGTATCGAGGACACTGTCGACCCAGGGACCCGCCGCGTTGACCACAGCAGCCGCATGCACGACGCGGCGCTCGTCGTTCTCCGGCTCGCGATAGGCGATTCCGCGGACGGCCCCGTCGGTCTCGAGGATTTCGATGACCGGGCTGTAATTGAAGAGCCGGGCGCCGTGCGCGACGGCGTCGAGCACGTTCTCCAGCACGAGGCGCTCGGCGAACTGCACCTGCGCGTCGGAATAGCGCGCGAGGCCGACGAGGCCCTCGGCGTTGAGGCCGGGTTCCTCGCGCAGCGCGGAGCGCCGGCCGAGAACCTCGTGGTTCGGGAGCTTTTTCCGGAACGACAGCAGGTCGTAAAAGGACAGGCCGAGGCGCACGAGCCAGGGCGCGCGCTTCCCGCCGCGGTACAGCGGTATCGCGACGCGGATGGGGCTGACGAGGTGGCCCGCGATCTCCTGCAGCCGGCGCCGTTCGTTGAGCGACTCGTAGACGAGCGGGAACTCGAAATACTCGAGATAGCGCAGCCCGCCGTGGATCAGCCGGCTCGACCAGGCGGAGGTACCGCTCGAGAAATCGCCTTTCTCGAACAGCGCCACGCGCAGTCCCCGCATCGCGGCATCCCGGGCGATGCCCGCGCCGTTGATACCTCCACCGACGACCACCAGGTCGAAGCGCGGAACCTTCTCCGTCATCCCGGCCGCACCTGGCCACTGCCACGAACGAGATACTTGTAACTCGTCAGCTGGTCGGCACCGACCGGCCCGCGGGCATGGATACGCCCCGTCGCGATGCCGATCTCGGCGCCCATGCCGAATTCACCGCCATCGGCGAACTGCGTCGAGGCGTTGTGCAGCAGGATGGCACTGTCGACCCCGTGGAAGAACGCCTCGGCGACGTCGTCGCTCGCCGTCACGATGCATTCCGTGTGGCCGGAACCGTAGTCCCCGATGTGCCGGATCGCCGCGTCGAGACCGGGCACGCAGCGAACCGAGACGATCGCATCGAGGTACTCGGTCGACCAGTCGGCCTCGGTCGCCGGCACGGCACCCTCTGCCAGCCGGCAGACGGCCGGGTCACCACGCACTTCGCAACCGGCCTCGTGGAGCGCATCGATGATCGGC
The DNA here is from genome assembly GCA_036350895.1 of Woeseiaceae bacterium. Taxonomy (GTDB): domain Bacteria; phylum Pseudomonadota; class Gammaproteobacteria; order Steroidobacterales; family Woeseiaceae; genus UBA1847. The sequence goes on along the minus strand of JAZBNZ010000041.1, from coordinate 25,383 downwards.
GGCAGCAGTTCGGGCGCCGCGGACTCGTCGACCAGAACGGTCTCCGCGGCTCCGCAGATACCGGTACGGCGCATCTTGGCGTTGAGCACGATCGCCTTCGCCATGTCCGGCTCGGCATCGGCGTGCAGGTAGACGTGGCATAGCCCCTCCAGGTGCCCGATGACCGGGACCCGCGCCTCGGCCTGCACGCGCTCGATCAGCCGCCGGCCGCCGCGTGGCACGACGACGTCGACGTATTCGCTCATCGACGACAGCAGGAAACCGACGGCCTCCCGGTCCGTCGTGGGCACCATCTGCACCGCGTCCGGGCTGATACCGGCCTGCGTGAAACCCTCGACGAGGCAGGCGTGGATTGCCCGGCTCGAATGAAAGCTCTCGCTGCCACCACGCAGGATCGCGGCATTACCCGACTTCACGCACAGGGCACCCGCGTCCGCGGTGACGTTCGGCCGGCTCTCGTAGATGATTCCGATCACGCCGAGCGGTACGCTGACGCGCTGGATGCGCAGGCCGTTCGGCCGCTCCCATTCCGCGAGCACGACGCCAAGCGGATCAGGGCGTGCGGCGACGGCTTCGAGCCCGGCCGCCATTGCCTCGACCCGCGCCGGGTCGAGCAGCAGCCGATCGAGCATTGCCTCGGACAGTTTGCGCGCCCGCCCGCCCTGCATGTCCACGGCGTTTGCCTCGAGCACCCGGTCGCGGCCCTGCCGCAGCGCTGTCGCGGCGGCGGCCAGCGCGTCCGCGCGCTGCCGGCCACTGGTCGCGGCGAGTTCGCGGCTCGCAGCCTTTGCGCGCCGGCCGAGCGCAATCATCGTCGCGGGAATATCGTCGACGGCTGTGGCTGCGAATTCAGTCATCCGCGAATACTACCAACTCGTCGCGATGCACGAGGGCCGGCCGTCCCCGGTAGCCGAGCCGCGACTCGATCTCGCTCGACTTCGCCCCGAGCAGGCACGCAGCTTCGGTGAGCGAGTACTCGGCCAGGCCGCGGCCGACCTCCCGGCCGGACTCGCTGACGATGCTGACGACGTCGCCCCGGTTGAAATCGCCCTCGAGCCCGACGACGCCGACCGGCAACAGGCTGCCGCCCTCGGCGAGAGCGCGTACGGCGCCGGCATCGATGACCAGCCTGCCGGCGACGCCGAGCGCGCCCGCCAGCCACTGCTTGCGTTGCGCGGCCGGCGTTCCGGCGGCACGGAACAGCGTCGCCCGCTCGCCGGCGTCGACGGCGCCGAGCGGGTTCGGCCGGCTCCCCAGCGTAATGATCGTCGCACAACCGGCACGCGTCGCGATCCGTGCCGCCTCGACTTTCGTTGCCATACCTCCGCTGCCGGTCGCGGTTCTCGTCTCGCCGGCCATAGCCTGGATCGTCGCATCGATCGTCATCACCTCTGGAATATGCCGCGCGCCGGCATCGCGGCGCGGATCGGCGTCGTACAAACCGTCGACATCCGAGAGGAGCACGAGTACGTCGGCCATGACGAGCTGCGCAACGCGGGCAGCGAGCCGGTCGTTGTCGCCGTAGCGAATCTCCTCGGTCGACACCGTGTCGTTTTCGTTGATGACCGGGATCACACGCCGCTTCAGGAGTTCGGCTAGCGTGCTCCTCGCGTTCAGGAAGCGCCGCCGATCTTCGGTATCGTCCGGCGTCAGCAGGATCTGCGCCGGCGTCAGCCCGTGCGGTACGAACGATCGTTCCCAGGCGTTGAGCAGCCGGACCTGCCCCGCCGCTGCCGCGGCCTGCAGTTCACCGAGCCTCGCCCGCCGCCGATCGATGCCGAGCAGAGCGCTGCCCAGCGCGATCGCCCCGGACGAGACGACCAGCACATCGGCGCCCGCGGCGTGCAGCCGGGCGATATCCCTGCCGAGCGATGCCAGCCAGTCGCCGTTGACCTCGCCGTCGTCATCGATCAGGAGCGACGAACCGATCTTGATGACGAGCCGACCGTAGCTCGAGAGTCCCGGGACGGCCATGACTCAGCTGGTCAGGCGATGGTGCAGGTCGAACGTCGACAGCGTCACTTCCCCCTTCGATACCGCCACGCTGCCGCTGCGGGCGACCGCGGACAGTTCGCCGGCACGCGCGGCCTCGCGGACGAAGGCATCGACATCGTCGACGCGGCCCGTCAGCTGCAGCGTACAGCTCACGGGCGAGTCGTCGAGCAGTTCGGCACCGAAGCGCTCCACGAGGGCGTGCACGATCTCGGCACCGTCGGGGCCCAGCTTGAGCTTGACGATCGCCAGCTCGCGTTCGAAATGCTCGCCGAGCGTCATGTCGTGAATGTTAACGACGTCGACGAGCTTCGCGAGCTGCGTGTTGAGCTGGGCGATGGCCCAGTCCGGGCCGGAAACGACGAGCGTCACGCGCGAGATGGTCGGGTCCTGGGTGGGCGCAACGTTGAGCGACTCGATATTGAAGCCGCGCGACGAAAACATGCCGGTCATGCGCGTCAGCGCACCGACCTCGTTCTGTAACAGCACGGATATGGCGTGGCGCATGACGGGGGCTCGGCTATTCAGACCAGATGAAACTATCGCCGCTCGAAAGAACCGGGATGTCGGCCGATAGTCGCGCAGTCAAGCGAGTATTGCAATGCAATATGAGATGCTCGACACTCGAATTCCACTCCTGTCGCCGCAAGCCCCGATCGCAATCCATGAGCGAGTCTCACCCTGCCGAACAGCCGTCATCCCACCCTCTTGCAGGCGTGCGGATGAGTGGCGCGGACATGGTCGTCCAGGTACTCGCCGACGAGGGCGTCGATACGATCTTCGGATACTCCGGCGGCGCGATACTGCCGACCTACGACGCCGTCTTCCGTTACAACGATGCACAGAGGCGCAGCGACGGTTCGTCACCAATGCCGCTCATCGTGCCCGCGAACGAACAGGGCGCCGGCTTCATGGCGTCCGGCTATGCCCGTGCCAGTGGCAAGGTCGGCGTCGTCATGGTGACGTCGGGCCCGGGCGCGACCAACACGGTCACGCCGGTTCGCGACTGCATGGCGGACTCGGTACCCATCGTCGTCATTTGCGGGCAGGTACCGCGCGCCGCCATCGGCACCGACGCGTTCCAGGAGGCACCGGTGGCAGCCATCATGGGCGCGGTCGCGAAACACGTGTTCCTGGTCACCGATCCGGAACAGCTCGAAGCCACGGTCCGCTCCGCCTTCGAGCTCGCACGTTCGGGTCGACCCGGCCCGGTGGTGGTCGACATACCGAAAGACGTCCAGAACTGGCAAGGCGAGTTCCGCGGCGAAGGTATGCTCGAGCTGCCCGGCTACTGGCGACGCCTCCGGGCGGTCACCGGCAACCGGCTGACCCGCGAGGCGGCACGGCAACTGTTCGACATGCTCGAGGCTGCCGAGCGACCGCTCATCTACGCCGGCGGCGGCGTCATCAACGGCAACGCCACCAAGCCGATGCGGCGTTTCGCCAACGAGTACGGCATCCCTGTCACGACGACACTGATGGCGCTCGGCGCCAGCGATACGACGCACCCGCTGGCGCTGCACATGCTCGGCATGCACGGCCTGGCGTCCGCAAACTACGCCGTCGAGGACTGTGACCTGCTCATCTCGATCGGCGCACGCTTCGACGACCGCGTCGCGGGGGACCCGGGAAATTTCGCGCCGAATGCCAAGCGGATCGCGCACTTCGACGTGGACATTGCCGAGATCAACAAGGTCAAGCACGTCGACTGGCATCACGTCGGCCTGCTGGCACGCGACCTGACCGACCTGCTCGAATACGGCCGCGAGTTCGGTTTCCGCCCGGACTGGTCACGCTGGCACGCGGAAATCGCCGAACTCAAGGCACGCTACTGCCTGAACTACGATCGCGACAGCGAGCTCATCCAGCCCTATGCCGTGATCGAGGCGATCAACCAGCAGACCCGCGGCGAGGCGATCATCTCGACCGGCGTAGGCCAGCACCAGATGTGGGCGGCACAGTATTTCGACTATCGCGAGCCGCGACTCTGGCTGACCTCGGGCAGCATGGGCACGATGGGCTTCGGCCTGCCCGCCGCGATAGGCGCCCAGTTCGCGGTGCCGGAGCGCGTCGTCATCGACATCGACGGCGACGCGTCCATGCGCATGAACATCGGCGAGCTCGAAACGGCCACGACCTACAAGCTGCCGCTCAAGGTCGTCGTCCTCAACAATTACGGCGACGGCATGGTCCGGCAGTGGCAGAAGCTCTACTACGACTCGCGCATGTCGGCTTCCGACAAGTCCCTGCATCGCAAGGACTTCGTCAAGGCGGCCGAGGCCGACGGCTTCAGGTTCGCTCGCAAGCTCGACCGCAAGGCCGATCTCGAGTCGACGATCGCCGAGTTCCTGGCCTTCGACGGACCGGCGTTCCTCGAGGTGATCATCGACCCGGACGCGGGCGTCTATCCGATGGTCGGGCCGGGGCTGCCCTACAGCCAGATGATCACCGGGGACTGGATCCGCTCCCGCTCCGAGGCCGAACGCGACAAGCTCGACCCGAGCGAACTTTTCTAGCGCACCCGCGGGTGTGACGCCTGGCTGCGGCAGCGGTATACGCTATGATTGCAGCCGGGAAACCCTGCGGGACTACCAGCGATGAGCACTGCGACACTTTCCGGAAGCTGCCTTTGCGGTGCCGTGGCCTACGAGGTCACGGGCGATATCCAGGCGTTCTACCACTGCCACTGCCGCCGTTGCCGCAAGGTCACGGGGACGGGCCACGCCAGCAATCTCATCCTGAAGGCCGGCGAAGTGACCTGGTCCCGCGGCAGTGAACTCCTCCGGCGCTACGATGTACCCGACGCGAAGCGTTTCGCCAGCGTGTTCTGCGAGCGCTGCGGGAGTCCCCTGCCGCGACTGTCGCCGGGCTCGGGCCTCGTCATAGTCCCGGCCGGCTCCCTCGATCATGACCCGCCCGTTGCCCCGGAGGCGCGTATCTTCTCTGCATCGCGCGCCGCCTGGTCCTGCAGCGATGCGCTGCCGGCATGGGACGCCTACCCCGAATGAGCACGGGTGACAGCTTCCTCGTGACGGCGCGCCGCGTCCGAGGCGGTGCATTCGACGCGGAGCCCGGCAAGTCGCGCTTCCTGCTGGTACCGGACGGTGGCACGTCCTCGCCCGCCCATGCCACCAGCCGCCGGGCCTGGACGAAAGCCGTGCTCGAGGCCGGGCACACCCACCAGGAGCCGAAAACCGGTGCGGACTGCGGCGACATCGTCGTGATCGTGCACGGCTACAACACGAGCCCGGAGCGCACGCTCGAGCTACATCGGCGCCTGTGCCGATCGCTCCCGGCAGCGGGCTACACGGGCGCCATCGTCAGCTTCGACTGGCCGAGCGACGACCGGGCGCTCAACTACCTCGAGGATCGCACGGACGCGAAGCTGACGGCTTTGCGGCTGGTCGACGATTGCATCCGCCTGCTCGTCACGGCCCGCTACCCGGCTTGCCGGATCAACGTTCACGTCGTCGCACACTCGATGGGCGCCTACGTCGTTCGCGAGGCCTTCGACGATGCGGACGACCGGCCGGCGCTCGCATCGGCGAACTGGAACGTCTCCCAGCTCTGTTTCGTCGGAGCAGATGTGTCTGAGGGATCGATGGCAGCGACAGACGCGCGGTCGCGCTCGCTGTACCGGCACTGCAACCGCCTCACCAACTACAGCAACGAACACGACCGGGTGCTCAAGCTCTCGAACATCAAGCGCATCGGCGTCGCCCCACGGGCCGGGCGTCGCGGACTCCCGCCGGACCGGCCGGCGACGGCGGCCAACGTCGACTGCAGCGACCATTTCGCCTCGCAGTACGCTGACAGCGGCGATTCGGGCCACTCCTGGTACTTCGAGGACCCCGTATTCGTGGACGATCTCGTCGCCACGCTCAAGGGTGACGATGCCGAGCGGACCACCGCCAGGCGCCGCGTCGCGCCTGACGGGCGCCTCCTCCTGGCCTGACAGCCAGGCACTGCAGGGTTATTATGTGAACTGGCGCAACGCGTTACGCGTTGCAGTTGGCACAATTTATAGGTCGGCGAAGCCGCCCCGGGACACCAGTCGTGTTGAAAACAGCGCACAACGCGCAGCGAAACAGGGTCGTGATCCTCAACCCCAAAGGGGGTTGCGGCAAGTCGACGCTCGCGACGAACATTGCTGCCTGCTACGCGCAACGCGGCACGCCGCCCGCAATGATGGACTACGACCCGCAGGGATCGACGATGGCGTGGCTGGGACGCCGCCCGAAGGATCGTCCGCAAATTCACGGCATCGCAGCCTACAAGCCGAGCATGCAGGCGACGCGCAGCTGGCAGCTGCGGGTACCGAACGACTCCCTCAACCTGATCATCGATTCGCCGGCCGGCATTTCGCACGACGCCCTCCGGGAGCTGACCCGCGACGCGAGCAGTATCCTCGTGCCGGTCCTGCCATCGAGCATGGACATACACGCGGCCTCCCGCTGCATCGCAGACCTGCTGCTGGTCGCGAAAGTGGACCGCCGCGACAGGAAACTCGCGGTCGTCGCGAACCGGACGCGGCGCAACACGAAGAGCTTCAGCAAGCTGATGCGCTTCCTCGATTCGCTGGGTATTCCGATCATCGCGGTTCTGCGCGACAGTCAGAATTTCGTCCACGCGGCAGAAGCCGGAATCGGTCTGCACGAAATGTCGCCGTCGCGAGTCAGGCAGGACCTCGAGCAGCTGGACCGCATCATCACCTGGCTCGACGGCTGGCAGGCTCGACGCCGGTCACCGCAGGGCGTTACCCGCCTCGGCAGCAACACGACGACGCTGCGCCCGGGCATCCTCAAGCGCGATCACGCCGGCTCGGCCTGAATCCGGCCGAAGAGCCCGGCATCCACGTTGCCACCGCTCAGCATGACCGCGGTCACCTCGCCCGCTGTCGACAGCTTCCCGTGCAGCACCGCGGCCAGTGCGACCGCACCGCCCGGTTCCACCACGAGTTTCAGCTCCCGGAACGCGAACCGCATCGCCGCTCGCACCTCGGCCTCGGTCACGACCAGCCCGCCGGCGACGGCGGCCTTCAGTAACGGAAACGTCAGGCGCCCCGGGCTGGGGCTCAGCAGGGCGTCACAGATCGACTCCGCGGCAGTATCGGCCGTCTCGCGGCGTCCCGACGCGAGCGAGCGTCGCGTATCGTCGTAGTGCTCCGGCTCGACGGTGTAGATGCGCGTCGCCGGGAACCGGTCCCGTAGCGCCACCGCGCAGCCGGCCGTCAGGCCACCGCCGCCGCAGCAGATCAGCGCCTGGGTCGGATCGGCCCCGAGGGCTTTCGCCTGCTCGGCGATCTCGAGCCCCGCGGTCCCCTGCCCCGCGATGATGTCGGGGTGGTCATAGGACGGCACGACGATCGCGCCGGTCTCCTCGGCGAGCGCGAGCGCAATGGCTTCGCGGTCGCCGCTGTAGCGATCGTAGGTGACGACCGTGCCACCGTAGCGGCGGGTATTCTCGAGCTTGGCGCGCGGCGCGTCTTCCGGCATGACGATCGTGGTCGCGATCCCCAGCAACTCGCCCGCCTTGGCCACGCCCTGGGCGTGGTTACCGGACGACCAGGCGACCGCGCCGCGTCCCCGCTCACTCTCCGGCACCTGCGAGAGCAGGTTGTAGGCGCCGCGGATCTTGAAGGAGCCCGTACGCTGAAGGTTCTCGGGCTTGAGCAGTACGCGTCCGCCCGCGATGCGGTTCAGCTCGGCGTTCTCGATAAGCGGGGTCCTGACGGCAACCCCGTCGAGGCGTGCCGCGGCCGCTTCGACGTCGGCGATCGTGACCGTCACGGCAGCGCTTCCACGAGGCGATCGGTCTTGGCGGCACAGATGAAATCGTTGTCGGACAGGCCGTCGAGCGCATGCGTCGTCCAGCGAACCTCGCAGGCATCGTAGTTCACGATCAGCTCGGGGTGGTGCCCTTCACTGATGGCGATCCACGCGACCGCGTTGGCAAAGGCGAGCGTTCGACTGTAGGCGGGAAACCCGAAACGACGCGTGATGGCTCGGCCGTCTTCTGCCAGGCGCCACTCCGGATGGAGCTCGGCGAGGCCCGCCGTTATCTCGGCACGCCCGAGTGCCGGAACACCTCCCTCGCAGGGCTTGCATCGTCTGTCCGCAAGTGCACTGGACATCGTCGGCTCCAAAAGAACGAGAGTGTACGGCGGCCGGCACAAACCGACAATTGCACCCGGCGCGACCCGGCCGCATACCGCTGGCCCCGGCGGCGAGACGCTGTCAGCCGACGAGTGCCGGCAGCACGTGCAGAACCAGGTCGACGAAGAAGTGCGCGAACATGGCCGCCAGCAAGCCGTGTCGCCAGTACAACCAGCCGCAGAGTACGCCGACCAGCATGTTGCCTGCGAGCGTGGCAGCAACCCCGACACCCGTGGCGGCTCCGGCGGCAGCGAGTTGCGGCAGGTGTATTGCACCGAATGCGACGGCCGCGACCGTGATGGCCACCCAGGCGATCGACGGCGTCAGCCCGGAGCCCGCCCGAACCCGGGTTAGCAGCCACGCGACGATCGTCATAACGCCGAGACGCAGCCAGACCTCTTCGCCGACGGCCGCGGCGAGTGCGACCAGCAGGCCGCCCTCTACCCCACGGTGACCGAGCTCGGGAAGTGCGGGCGGCAGGTCAGGCTCGGTGACTATCCTGAGAGCCCAGAGCAAGGCGCCGACGGACAGGCCCCAGGCGGCCGACCGCGCCGCCGTGCCTCTGAGCTGCCGCAACGAACCCTGGCGGCCGGCCAGGAGCGCCGACAGCACGGGTGTGCCGAGACCGATCCGGCTGCCCAGGCGGAGTCCCAGGCCGGCCAGTGGCGTCGTCACCAGCAGCAGCGCCACGGTGCTGCGCAGCCAGACCTGCTCGAACGCGCTTGCAGACGTGTATGCGACACTCGCGAGCTGCGTCAGCACTGTCAGTGCGACCAGCGCCGCCAGCGGCAAGACGAACGCGCTACCCTTCGGACCCGACACCGCGCCGCGGATTTCCCGGTCCCGGTCGGGCATCAGGTGAGCCTCGCCGACGCGTAAGGATTCACGTCGATGGCGCCTTCAGCCAGCGTATCGCTGCCGCGCAAGCGCTCAGGACCCGAGCTGCTCTTCGATCGATCGCGTCCTTGCGGTCATCCTGTCGCCCGTGTGCTGCGTCGTAACGGTCTCGATGAGAGCGATCAGGCATTCGCGATCACAGACCGGGTTGTGCAGGACGCCCCTCGGCACGACATGGAAATCGCCGTCCTGCAGGTCGACCGCATGATCTTCGTACTCAATACGCAGGCTGCCCTCGAGAACGAGGAACAGTTCGTCCTCGTCATCGTGTTTGTGCCACGTGAGATCGCCCTTGAGCCTCGCGACCTTGACGTACTGATCGTTGACCCGGCCGACTATCCGCGGCGACCAGTAGTCGTCGAGCCTTGCCGCTTCTTGCCGCAGGTTCCGGGCTTCCCCGAGTCGTGTCATGCAGATCCCTCCCGCCGGGTACCGCCGTCACGGCTGATGCGCCCGGGAAATTGACGTGGTGCGCCCGGCCCGCCGCGTACGGGCCGCCGGCGCCGAAACCGACATACTACACCCTGCCACGGTGTCAGCCCGGTTCAGCCGTCGTCGTAAGCTGTCGTGACGGTTGCACCGGACGACCGGCAGCGGCAGCACGCCGGGAACGAGTGAATCGTCCCAAGGCAAAAAAAACCGGCCAGCGAACTGGCCGGTAAGCGGAGGCTGCCGGAGTCGGGGTTACTCCGGCATCGAGGCAAGAGCGGGTCCGTTGTCGAGTGACAGCGTCAGGCTGACACGGCGCTCCAGCGCGAGGCTGTCGGCGGACTCGTCGGCGGCGGGCGTTTCGCCGTGGGCGGCGGTCGTAATGCGCGCGGGCGCCACGCCGGCGGCGACGAGTTGCTCGCGAACGAACTGCACGCGCTTTTCCGAGAGCTCGAGGTTGTAGCCGGAATCACCGCGGGCGTCGGCGAAACCGTCGAGATGGATCAACACGTTGTCCATGCCGGCCAGCTTGCTGCCCAGTGCGCTGAACCGGTCTCCCGTAGAGGGCAACAGCGCGTGTTCGTCCGTCCGGAACAGGAGGTCCATCGCGATGCCCGCCTCGAGCAGGCGCGTCAGCTCGGGATGTGACACGCTCTTCAGGTGATCGAGCTCGTCGTTCATTGCGTCGATATCCCGGTTCAGCGCGACAAGATCGAGTTCGAGTTCGTCGATCGTGCTGCGCGATACCGCAACTTCCGCGGCGAGCGAATCGATGGTCTCGTCCTTCCGGTGCAGCGTATCGCCGAGCTTGGCGCCGATCGCGGCGCCGACGATGAACCCGATCGGCCCGCCGGCGACCGCGCCGAGGACACCACCGGTACCGATACCGATCGTTTCTTCCTTCGACGCGGCGGCCTCTGCCGGTCCGGCGGCGAGAATGGCGACGACTGTGAGTCCGGTAACTGTGTTTCGAATCATGATGATCTCCGTTGCTGTTGAGTGGGTACGGAGATCATTTGGCGCCGAGAAAGCGCAGCACCGGCGTCCGCTTTATGCGCAGCCGGCGATCAATTGTGGCAAAAGGTGTCGGCGGGCCTCAGCCCTGGTAGTCGGTCAATGCAACGAAGGTTCCGCCATTGCGTTCGCAGATCACGCGCATGAGCTGGGCGAAGCGGACGGCCGTCGGCGGCAGGTTGCCGCCGCTGTTGAACAGGTAGGGGAACCCGACGGCATGGATGCGCACCATGCGCCCGCCATCGGCCGTCCGGCGATTGACGGCATCGATCTGTCTCGCGACCATCTCGATCGAACGCCCGCTGAACTCGTCGCCGAAAACGTAGATGCTGATCTTCTTGTCCGGCGCCCAGAACGTGTTGATCGCGTAGATGATGCCGTCGGCCGGATTCGAATCGCTGAACGGGCGCCAGGTGCGCATCGTATTGATGATCGCCTGCCGGCGGCCGGGTGAGTCGGGGATCCAGCGGTTGCGGTATTGCGAGAACATGAAGTTGCCGTTGTCGTTCATGATCTGGATGCCCTTGACCTGGGGGTAGACCTCGAGGGTCTCGGTCAGCTTCTCCTGGGCGCGCCGCCAGTTGTACTGCTGCATGCTGCCGGACGTGTCGACGATGAAAATGATGTATTCGCTGTCGACCGGGATACCCGCAACGGCGTCGTCGCTGGCACGGCGGTAGTAAGGCTGCAGCCGGCGCATTTCCTCGGTAAGGCGCTGGCGCGCCGCCATCAGGGCGCCCTCGTCGAGCGTCGACTCGGAATCCTTCTGGGTGGCTTCGAACTGCCCGCGAATCGAGCTCAGCTCGCCCTGCAGCCGCGCCAGCCGGAGCTTGCTGGAGGAGCTTTGCTCGCGGACGTCCTCGAGCTCGCGATTGATCGTCGCGGTTTCGCCCCGAATCTCGAAGAGCTCCTCCTGCAACAGCGCGATCAGCGACTCGAGATCGTCCTGGGTCTTCTCGATGATGACGGGCTCGTAGATCTTGCTGAGTACGAGCAGCAGAATGATCGCCCCGAAACCGCAGCAGATGCAGTCGAGGAAAGACAGGCTGAAGGCTTCAACGTTACGCCGCCGCTTCATCGTGCGTCCCCGCTCCCCGTCATGGCCAGTCCCGGCTCACGCTCATGAAGGACCCGTTGGTGGAATACGCGAGCGTCCAGTACAGGATCGATGCATCCGCGTCGCCCTCCATCGGGTAGAGCAGTATGTTGACCGGCACTCCGGAAGGCAGTTCACGAACCGCCCGGCGATGCAGCGCGGCGCGTTCCCGGCCGCTGATCATCTTCCGGCTGGTCGTCGTATCACCCATCGTCGGCAGGCCGTCGACCAGCAGGATGATGTTGTCGGGTGCCGGCCGGAGGCTGCCGGCGATCTCGTAAGCCGCCTGCATGTTGGTCCCGTTCTCGGGCACGGTGCGGCGCAGCACGCGAAGCGCCTCGTTGAGCTGCGTCGCGTCGTCGGCCTTGAGCCAGGTGCCGGCACTGCCCTTGATGACGGGCTGGGCCTCGTTGTTGAACATGTAGATCTGGAATTCGCTGCCCGGCAGGAATTGCGAGGTGAGCCAGTCGACGCTGGCGACGACCTGGCGCCACTTCACGGCCCGAAGCTTGTCGGCGTCTGACATGTTGCGCCGCCGGATGATGTTCACGATCGTGCTGTCGAGCATGCTCGCGGAGCGGTCGACGAGAATCAGCGTGCGCTGACCGCCCAGCTTGAGACCCGTCAGGTACTGTCGATCGCCCTCACCCTTGAACTCGCGGAGCCGCGACCCCTCGTTCTCCTGCTCGGCCTTCAGCGCGAGCAGCCGCTTGACCTCTTCCTCCAGCAGTTCGATATCCGACTGCAGCTTCTCGATCCGCTCGATCTGGGCGAGCGACTCCTTGTCGTACTGCGCGAGCTCGGCCCTGAGCTCCTCGATGAGCGCGATGATGCGCGCGATCTCGCCGTCGGTCTCGTCCTTCTCGGCCTCGACCCGTTCCAGGGTGTTCTTGGCAAGCACCAGGTTCTTGCGCCCCTCGAGGATCTCCTCCTCGATCTTCCGCGTCTCGGCCATCAGGTCGGAGGGATCGTCTTCCGTGGTCTCCTTGACCTGCGCGTTGATGATCATGAAAAACAGGATCACCGCGCCGAAGCCACAGCTCATGCAGTCCAGAAAGGACATGCTGAAGACGTTGCCTTCGCGCCGTCTACGCGCCATGCGCTTCGTCCAGGACGATGAGCTGCAGCTCGTGCCCGGGTGTGCCGATACGCAGGTGATCGCCCGCCTGCAGCACCGCCGAACCGTCGATCCGGTGGCCGTTCAGGAACGTGCCGTAGCGGGAAAAATCCTCGACGACGCACTGCGAACCCTGGTGGCGGATCGCGCAGTGGCGCCGCGACAGGCCGGGCATGTCCGCGGGCAGCTCGAGGTAACGCTCGTCTTCGGCACGCTGACTGCCGAGCACGAGAGGCGTTTCCCGAATCTCGTATGCGCGGCTGCCGATGAGTATGTGGCTGGGACGACCGTTGTCTCCCGCACTCGCCCCGGCGCTGACCGGCACCGCCGCCTGCTGGTCCCAGTGCAGCTGCCGAAGCAGGCTGACGCTGGGCGTCGAGCGTTGCATCTCGCGGCAGCGCGCCAGCAGGCCGCGCCCGGTCGCACCCGGCTCGAGCGTAAACACCTCGCCGCCGACGCGGGCCTTCAGCATGTCGGCAAAGCCCGGCAAGCGGGACGCCCGATCGCTGAGCTGCAGGGCCGGATATTCGTCGGCCCGATAGATCGCACGCAGCTGGCTGATGATGCGCTGGTAGACGGGATCGACCGCGCCGATCAGGTCGAGTAGTTCGATCTCGGCGCGATGCTCGACGCCGCGATACGCCATCATGACCTCGATGCGCTTGTCGGCGCTGAGCCGAGCCAGCCATTCCGGCAGCCGGTCCTGCAGGAGCTGCTCCGTCTCGGCCGTGTGCAGCGGATCGAAACGCGACTGCTGAACGAAGGCCGCGGCGATGAACCGCACCCAGGCGTCCGTGAGCGCCAGCTGGCCCGCACCCTCGGCGATCGTGCTCTTTTCCACCTGCGCCTGCGTGTCCTGTGACAGCCGCGTCGCGAAGGCGCCGTGCAGCCCGATGTCGACGTGGACCGGGACGGCGCCGGGGTATTCGCGTCGCGTTGCCGCGACCGCGGCGTCCACCATCGCAACGACCGGGATCTCGAGTTCCGCGGCGATGCCGAGAAACAGCCCGAGCTGCCCGGCTTGCATCGAGGGCGGCACCGCGACGATCAGCCGATCGCCCTGCCCGGACACGCGGCCCCACAGGCCCTCCAGCTGGTGGCTCACGAGGTCGGCGGCGGTAAGGTGACGGAAACGGTTATCGGTCAGCGGATCGGTGCTGAGCGAGTGCCAGAACGCATTCTGGATATAGCGCGGCTTGAGCCGGGCGTTGCGGAAGGCGGCCTCGCCGGTCACGAGTTGGCTGTCCTCCAGCAACGCGAAGCCCGGTTCGCGATACAGGATTCCGCCATCGCCGACGACGGTAATCCCGGCATCGTTGATATGTGCGGCCAACAGGGTCACGGCGTGTCTCCGGCGCTCCTTGCGGTCAGTCCGCCTGCATGTGGCGGATCAGCTTGTCGTCGCAGTAGGCCTCGCTATCGAACACGAGGCGCTCCTGCATGAGCTGCAGCTGGTGTACGAGGAACATGAGAAAAATGCTGATTAACAGCGCGATGAACGTCGAGTTGAACGCAACGCCCAGGCTCTGCGTCACGCCGGCGATATCACCCTGCACGGCCTTGTCGGCCTGGGCGAGCGCCTCGCCGATACCGCGGACCGTGCCGATGAAGCCGATGCTCGGGATGGCCCAGGAGATGTAGCGAATCATGGAGAGCTCCGACTCCAGGCGCTCCGCCTCCGACTCGCAGATCGTGTGCGTACTGCTCGACACGTCCTGGATGTTGTGGGTCGTGCCGAAGCGCCGCAGCGCGTTGAGCAGCGCGCGCGGCAGCAGCATGCGCTGACGATCCTCCGGCAGCGCCTGCACCTGGCGGGCGAATTCACGGGTGTCCTCCGGCAGTATGCGCATGCCATCGGCAACGGGGACGAGTTCCACGTCGAGCAGCCGCCGCTCCTTCATGATGTTCACGGACTTGTAGCCCATGATTGCGAGCGCCCAGAACATCAGGATGAAACAGGCCTCCTGCTCCAGGTCCTTGATCAGCACCCAGACCGAGCGCTCACGAATGTAATCCGGATCCGCTGCGGCCGCGGCATTCTGTTCGACGATGATCTGCTCGGCATTCGGCCGGACGACCGACACGTAGAACGCGTGCACGATAATGACCGCAATGATCAGCGCGAACAGCTGAAAGACGAATTCGACCGGGATATTTTTCTTTTTCATCACGCTGTCTGATCAGATGTCGGTGGGGAATGCAATCGGCGCGTCGGCCGGGATGTCTTCGCTCGGCACGAAGTCGTCGTCCGCGGTCGGATCGAAGCCCTGGACATCGAGCTCCGGGTCTTCGAGCAGCTCGGACTCGGCCTCGTCCGCCGGGGTTTCGTCCTGTGCGGCCGCTTCGCTCTCGGTCGGCACTGCCGTCTCGTCGCCGCCGCTCTGCCCGGCCTCGTCCTGCGCGAGTCCGGCTGCACTCAGCAGGACGAGCAGCATACCGGCGAGGCCCGGCCGCCAGCTTGTCGGGAATACTGCCATTCGTTAACACTCCTCAGGCTGACTACCCGGTTTGGACAGTCAAATGCCGTGATTGTCGCATGAAATTATTCGTCGAGGCTGCGGGCTATCCGGAAACCGACGTCCGGCCGTGGCTCGTCATCATGATCGCGATAACTGAGCCGCAACTCGGTCATGCCGGCATGCTTCCAGCTCGAGCCGCGGATGACCCGTGTGTTGCCGCGCTCGGGCCCGAGCGGATCGGCAACGGCATTGGTCTGGCCCGGCGTCGGGACCGAGTAGAAATCGTTTACCCATTCGGCCACGTTGCCGCCGCCGTCCGCGAGGCCCGCCGCGTTCCGGCCGAAGCTGCCGACCGGGGCGGTCGACGCGAACCCGTCGTCGTAGCCGGGTATCAGCGTCGGTACGAGACCGTCGGCGGACTGGTCGGCGTAGTTCCCGGCATTGCCGCGCGGCGGCCAGTCACGGCCCCACGGGAAGCGCAACGCCCCCGGGCTGCCCTCGTAACGCAGTGCCCAGGACCACTCGGCCTCGGTCGGCAGGCGATAGCCGTTCGGGAACGGGCGAATGGCGACCCACTCGCCGAACTCTTCCTTGTAGACCGGCGTCAGGCCTTCCTTGGCGCTGAGCCAGTTGCAGTACTGCACGGCCTCTGCCCAGCTGACGTTGGCGACCGGGTTATTGTCGCCTGCCATCGACGGATGGATGTCGGCGCCGGAATCATGCGCCGGGTCGAACGCGGCGAATTGTCGGTTCGTGACCTCGTTGACGCCGATCAAAAACGGCTTCGATAGCTTCACGGGAACGATGACTTCGTTGGCGCGCCGGCCCTGCTCGCTGCGTGACGCACCAAGCTCGAAGCTGCCGGCCTCGATACGGCGCAGCACGTGCCCGTCGGCCACTTCGCGTTCGCGCTCGACGGCGGCGGCCGCGATCGCCGCTTCCGAGCGCAGCCTCGCGTTCAGCGTCTGCGGATAGCCGGGCCGGGGCGTGACGGTCCGGGCCCAGCTCGCGTAACCCGCCTTCTTCACCTCGATACGCTTGGGGGACGAACTCAGGTTGAGCGTCATGTTACCGGTACCGCGTGCACGCCCATCCACGTACACGACCGCGTCCGCGGGCGACACGTTGACGGTGACGCGACCGGTGCGGGCACTCAGGTCAATGGTTATCTGCTCGCTCGCCGCCGACGCGAGGCGCACCTGGCGCGAGGTCGAACCGTAACCCGCCTTCGACAAACCGATCGTGTAGTCGACGTCCGGTGCAAGATCGAGCGTGAGCGGCGACTGGCCACGATAACGGCCATCGACCGTGACGTTCGCGCCCCTCGGTATCGTATTGACGAGCAAGCGCGCGTCCGCTTCCTCGAGCTGGATCAGCGGCAGCGCCTGCGAGGAATTCGGCGCGGCGGTCACGATGCCGTCCCAGGCCTTGAACCCCTCGCGGACGACGGTCAGCGCGTGCTTGCCCTCCAGGAGCTCTATGACCGCGGGCGTTTCTCCCATCACGGCGTCGTCCGCGAGGATCGTCGCCCCGGCGGGTTCGGAAGTAACGCTGACCTCGGCCCAGCGGGGCACCAGCTGCACGGCGATGTGTGCCTGTCGCCCAAGCCCCTCGAGTTCGAAGGCATCGGCGAACGGCAGGTAGCGCTCGGAGCGTACCTCGATCGTGTGTGGTCCGGGTTCGAGCTCCAGCGGCCCGAGCGGCGCCGGCCCGGTGTGGACGCCGTCGACCGTCACGGTCGCCGCCGGATCATCGACCAGCGTGACGAACACCTCGCCGGGGCGGCGACGCAGCGCCACGGCGATCGTCTTGCTCGGTTCGTCATCGACGACGAAGGCCTGGCTCACGTCGTAGTAGCCGTCCTTCTCGACTTCCAGCGTGTACTCTCCCTTCCGGAGCAGGATGCGGTTGCCGATCGGGAGCTTGAACCAGCCGCCCCGAATCGCGAGGCGATCGGGCTCGCCGGGCGACACCTCGAACTCGATCGACTTCGCGGTAAACAGCAGCCAAGCGGAAACGGCGAGCACCGCGAGCCCGCCGACGATAACCCAGCGCAGGATGTGGCGTTCCTCGGGCTCGATCGCCGCGGAGGCTTCGGAGGCTCGCCGGAACGCGGCCGGGGTGATCGCCTCCTCGGCAAGTGCGGCGGACTCCTCGGCGAGTTCCGGGGGGCGCGTCACGTACGCGCTGTCCTCGAGGCGAACCTGGAATACGAGCCTGTCGTCCGCCATCGACACGAGGATGCGACTGCCGTAGAACTGGAAGACGTCACCCTCTTCGAGGCGACGACTCGTCATCAGCGGCTCCCCGTTCAGCAGTAAGCCGCTGTCCCGGCCGACAGGCTGGGCGAATGGCTTGCCATCGAGGAGATCCAGCAGGACGACCGGGCCGCCACCGGGCCCGGGCAGCCGCAGGTCACTCTCGGCGGACGTGCCGACTCGCAAAGGAAGCTCGCTCGCGGCGACGCGACGCTCGCCCTCGACGTCGCGGATAAACAGCTGATCGAAACTCAAATCGGTTCCTCGCACCGCACGACGACGGGCTTCATGTCGAGTTCCGGACCAACCTGGAACTCGCGTCGGACGTCACGGTAACCGGGGCGGCTGCCCACGGCAACGTAGGTGCCGGGCCGGAGCTCGAGTTCCTGCCGCTCGAAGCTGCCAAGGCGACCCACCTTGTAGATCGAAACCTCGGTCTGGTTGTCGGACACGATCTCGATCGTCAACGGCGTCGCCGCACGCTTCAGCAGCCGTGACAACTCGTCGCGCTGGCCCGCAAGCCGTGGCCCGATGTCGCCCATCCGGGTGACGGCAACGACGAGGTTCGTGGCGCGCTGGAGCGTCGACGGTGAGCTCAGCGCGTCAGGTGCCTCGATGTACTCGTCAAGCTGCTTGTGCAGGTTGACCCTGTTGCGTGCGTTCGCCAGGCCGTCCTGCGCGAACTGGAGATTCGGGTCGAGTTCGAGCAGCTCTTCGTAGCGCGTGACGGCGTCCTCCCAGCGCTCCGCAGCTTCCAGCTCGCCGATCTCCGCCTCCAGGGTGCGGATACGGGCGAGCCGGACGCCCTGGTCGACCTGCAGCAGGCCGTCGGCGGGCTCACTCGAATCCGGTCGCAGTCGCTGCGCCATCCGGAATGCCGCGCGTGCCCCCGCGAAGTCGCCGTCTGCCAGTGCCGCAAGGCCTTCGCTCATGCGGGCGTCGAAATCCATCCGGAGCTTCGTCGCCCGGACGCGGTCGTAGCCGTCGCGAGCCGGCTGCCACTGGCCGTCGAGTTCCGTCGCGCGGCGAAAACTCTCGGCCGCCGCGTCGAGCTCGAGGTTGTCTTCGTAGCGCAGGCCGGCCTCGACGAGCGCCAGCACTTCATCGAGGTTGCGGGCCCGTTCGTAACCTTCCTGGGCGCGGCGGCTCCCGGGGCTGATCGCGACCGCGAGGTCGAACTTCTCGAGCGCGAGGGGCGCGTCGGCATTGGCGAGCGCCGCCTCGGCATCCGCCAGCGTACGCTGAAAGACCTGGTCCACTTCCTCCAGCAGCGGCTCCATGAGCTCGATCGCCTTTTCGTACTGCGCGGTTGCCGCCGCATAGTCGCGTGCGAGGTAGGCCTCGTCGCCGGCCTCGTACGCGGCCACGACCTGCGCGAACCGCGACCCGGCCCAACGCTGCACGGCCCGCGACTCGAGCGTTTCCTTGCTCGCCAGCAGCTGACCGAGCACGGCCTCCGTCGCCTGCCGCGCCTCGACACGCTCGTCGCGCTGCACCGGCGCGGGTGCCTCGTCTTCTGCCGGGGCGGCGACGGCGGGCGCTTCCGGGGCAACCGTGTCGGTCACTGCGGCAGGCTTGTCGACCGCGGAGGGCAGGAAGAAAACCACGCCCAAAAGCAGCGCGACGAGCAGCGCCAGTGCGACCATGACCGTCCGCGGACTCAGGCCGGCGGTGCCTGTTCCCGAGGCGGCCGGTACCGGCTCCGGCGCGGCCGATGCCCGCCGCCACGGCGTGTCTGCCCGCGTCTCGATGATCTCTTCCCCGACGTCGCCGGGGCCGCCGACCAGGGTCCGCGGCGCGGCCCCCGGCCGGATGCCGGCCGCCGCCAGCGTCTCGACGACCGTTTCGGCATCGGGCCGCTCCGCCGGGTCCTTGTCGAGCATGCGGGCGACCAGCCCGGTCACGGTATCCGGCAGCGGTTCGCCGGTCGGCGAGCTGACCGGCGGCGGTACCAGCGCTTCGATATCGGCGGCCGTGTTGTCCGCGGAGTACGGCGATCGGCCGGCGATGAGTTCGAAGGCAAGTCCGCCGAGCGCGAAGATATCGTCCGCGGCGCTTGCCGGCTCCCCGTTCAGCGTCGCCGGGGATGCGGCGATGAGTGAGCCACCCGTCGCCGTCGTGCCGGGCTGGGCTGCGACGCCGAAATCGATCAGGTAGGGGGCGCCATTGCGATCGAGGAGCACGTTGGTCGCCTTGACGTCACGATGCACGATGCCCTTGCCGTGTGCGTAACGCAGCGCGTCCGCAACGGCCGCGATGACCGGGAGCACGGCCGCCGGATCCCGGCCCGCGAGTACGCTTGCGTCGGGACCGTCGATGGGCTGGAGGCTGTAGAAGGCGCCCGCGGCGTCATCGTGGAACTCGAAGACACGGACGATATGCGGGTGCATCAGCCGGATGCTGGTTTGCCACTCGCTGTGGAGCGCGCCGCGATTGCCGTCGGGCGAATCGAGCAGCTTCAGCGCGACGTTCGCACGCGTCATCCGGTCGGTCGCGAGCCAGGTCTGGGTACTGCCGCCCCGGCCAAGACGTTTGACGAGCGTGTAGCGATTGGCGAGTTGCGAGCCGGCCTTGAGCTCACGCAACGCAGACTTGGCGTTCATGGTCAGGATTCAGGGGCGCGTTCGGGTGCTCCCAGCTCCACGTCGTCCGAAAAGCCTGTTTCCGCCTCGTAGATCTGTTTCAGGAGACGCCGCCAGCTTTCGTACTGGGCGGCGGCCGTGCCGGTCAGGCGCCGCGTCTCGCCCTGGACCTCGACAAGCATCGGCGCGGCCTCGGAACCAAAGGATTCCGACAGCTCGCGGATCGCTTCGGCGTGCAGGTTAGCCTCGGAACGACGCGTAAACCCCGCGAAGATGTTTTCGACACCCTGCGAAATACCGATCGCCTGCAGCGACCGCTTGGTTCGCCGAACCGAGGAACTGGAGCTGTTGTTGGTATCCATGGCCAGGGACCCGGCGAGGACCGCGACGCCCATCAGCGCCCGGAGCGTGCCCGAGCGCCGCACCTGGCGGAAGTTGACGGCCTCCTCTCGCGACGTCTTGCGCCAGGCGTGGTAGGGGATGGCGATACCGTAGTAGAAGTTGGCGTAGTGTTCGTTGAGCGTGTCGATGACGAGCCGGTCCCGCTCGCGAATCTGCCGCAGCCGGGCGACGGACGGGTCGCCTTCGGCAGGCAGGCGCATCAGCGTCGTTATGCCGTCCTCGTCGGTCGCGAGATAGTCCGCGTACGGCACGGGCGACATGTCGGCGAAGAACTGCATCTCCGAGATCATCCGGATCCGGACGATTTCCTCGGCCGACAGCGACTGGGCATGCGCATGGATGTCGTTCGCAATGTCGTTGAATACTTTCTGGTAGGGATCCTTCCTGCGATCCCGGGTGCTCGAGTAGGATGAAACGCCGGTCTGGGTGGTGTATTCCCTGTCGAACCAGTGGGCGCCGGACGCGTCCTGAACGCTGATTTCCAGGGTCACGTGCTCACCGTCGGAACGTTCCACGGCGCCGCTCACGATGATGTCGGTAAACGCGCTCCGGGAGGGTACGACGCGAACCGCTCCCCAGTGACCTGTCCCCTGCAGTGTGGTCTTCAGGTGATACGGCAGGTAGCGGGCCTCCGCATCGCGAATCTCCTCGTAAACGCCGGTCTTGTCAGGGTCGTTGTCCTCGGGCACGCCGTCCTCGAATTCGACGATGCCGATGTCGAGCAGCATGACCTCGTCGACCGGTTCGCTCGCGACCACCAGCTTCGTCTCATCGGCCGTGATGACCTCACTGACGGTACAACCCTGTGCGGCCAGCAGTGCTGCCGCGACGATTCCGATAACGCGAACCATGATCAGGCTGTCAACTCCTTACAGACCTTTGTACTTGCGATACTCTTCCCAGAGCCGCTCCCGCAGCTCCGGGTCCTCTTCGGCCAGCGCCGCTTCCCGGAGCTGCCGGGCGATGATGTCGTCGTCGGCCGTCATCGGGACGTCTTCCGGCGTGCGTTCGCGGACTTCCTCCTGCGACATGCCGGCGATCGGCGACTCTCGCGGCGCCATCGCGTCGTTGACGACCGCCACGGAACTGCCGGAACCGCCGCCGGACTGCTCGCCGAGATCGACGCCACCACCGCCGCCGCTACCGGAGCCGAAACCCTCGGTATTCCGGCCGACCGAGGCGACTTCCTGCTGCTCCTCGAGCAGCACCTCGTCGAAATCGCCCATCGATTGTTCGAAGACCCGCTCGAGCCGCTCCGCCCTCTCGGCCGCAGACTCGCCCGGGACGTCACCCATGCCGCCGGCACCGCCGGTACCTTCGATACCCTCGCCGGACGCGCCGCCACCGGCCTGCATGCCACCGGACTCCATGCCGCCGCCCGAGGCGCCGCCACCGGCTTCACCGCCGCCCGCATCTGCGCCACCACCGGACGCGCCGCCGCCGGACGAACCGCCACCGGCTTCCGCGGCTGACGACGACGCACCGCCGCCACCGCCGATGCATTCGCCGTCCTGGCCCATGCCGCCGACGCCGCCCGGCAGAGCGCCGGTATCGCCACAATCGCTGTTGGACGGGGTGTCACCATCGCTGTCACCCTCGCCCTCGCCCGGCATGCCGGACGGGTCGCTGCTGGTATCCGGCATTCCGCCACCCGGTGAACCCGGAGCCGGGATGCCTGCCCCCGGCATCTCGCCGCCGGCACCGCCATCACCGGGCATGCCCCCGGTCGGGGTGGATGCTCCGCCGCCCGCGCTGCCGCTCGGCGAGGAAGCGCCCCCGGACGAACCGGAACCCGGTGACTGCATGCCGCCGGTCGAGCCACCGCTCGGTGAGGAAGCACCGCCGCTGGGCGACGAAGAACCGCCGCTCGGCGAGGAAGCGCCACCGCTGGGCGATGACTGTCCGCCCGAGGAGCCGCTGCTCGGTGTCGACGGCGCGCCGCTCGGCGACGGCATGCCGCCGCTCGGGCTCGACATGCCACCGGACTGCTGCGTCGAGGATTCCTCGTTGCAGGCCGCGGTCATGGCGAGGGCAACGCCTGCCAGGAGCAACGGCCTGGTCCAGGTCGGCAAGAATGTCATAGTCGGTCTCGATTTCATGGTCTGGTGCCTCCGTGCAATACCGCGCTGCCGCTACGGGCCACGGCACTCACACACGTGCTTATGCTTGGAGTGACATGAGGCGCCCCGAGTTCCGTCGGTTTTGCAGCAACGCCTGGTCGGGCGCTCGCGGGCCGGCTTCCTGACGATAATACGCCCCCCGGCCGGGTTCAACCGGCACGGGGGCCGGCGGTGTCAATCAGCGGCGACGTCGTTCGCATACCGGCTGGCCGGCCGGGAGAACGGCTTGCGAAACAGGATCAGCGAAAGGTCGTCCGGCTTGCTCGGCATGCTGCTCTCCCCGTTGGCCATGCGCCGGCTCGCGAGGTTGATCAGGCTGCCACCGGAGGCAGCCAATGGCCCGCAGCGCATCCGCGCAATAACCTCGTCGAGATGCAGGTTGTCCGTCAGCCCGTCGCTGGCCAGCAGGATCGTGTCTTTCGGATTCAACGTAATGCCCGGGCCGATGTCGATCCGCATGTCGTCGGTGCCGACGAAATTGGACACCAGGTGCCGCTCCGCGTGGTGCAGCGCATCCCGCTGGGTCAGGAAACCCGCCTCTACCGCGAAGCCGGTCGGCGAGTGCGCCAGAGTCTGCAGCCGGATGCGGCCCCGCTGGCCGACGACCAGGGCTTCGGAATCGCCGATCTGGTAGCTGCGGGTCAGGCGGCCCTCGACCGTCACGACGGTCAGGGTGGTCGCCGATCCAGCGCCGTCGCCACGCACCGCAGCGTTGGCCGCCTCGATGCCGTTGAGCACGGCATTCCGCAGGTACAGGGTCTTGCCGGCCGATTCTTCGAGGGACCGTACGAGTTCGTTGACCGCAACCGACGACGCCCGCTTGCCGCCGGGCAGGCCGCCCACGCCGTCCGCGATGACGAGCACGCAGGCGTCGGGCCCCCAGGGAATGGGCGCCACCGTATCTTCGTTTTCGGTCGTCTTGTCGGGCGCGCGATTCGTGTAGGCATACAGCTGCCCGCCGCCAATCCGACCTTCGCACGCGTCGGGCTCCGTCGCGCCTTCGAGCAGAATCAAGCCGTCAGCGTCTGTCATTGGTCGTTATGCACCGGCTCGTTACACCACGCGCAGTAGTTCCAGAAGTCGGCAGCGATCCCCCAGTTACAGGCATGACAGCTCGAATCGCTACCTTGCAACTTCCAGGGCTTGTGGACCTTGGCACGGCACCAAGGGCAATAGCGCATGAACGGCATCAGCGGTCCTTTGCAGCGCTTGTTGCTGCACTTTGCGACGTAGCGCTTGTCGGGATAGCGCCGGGTCGTTTCTTCCTCGAAACCGGGCCCGTAACACCAGGCGCAGTAGTTCCAGTCGTTCTTCACGCCGCGGTCGCAGCGAGGGCAACTCGACGCCATGACGGATACAGAACCTCGCGTCGGATTATCGAACCCGCACCACGGACAGGCCTGCATGCTCTCGGCGACCGGTCCCTCGCAGTGGCGGCAATGGTGACGGCAATCGAGGACTTTGCCGAAACGGCGCTTGAACTCGCGCCAGCGAATCTGGCGCCAGCTCGGGTTGCAGGATGCCGTGTTCTTCGCCGAGGCCTTCTTGCGCCCCTGGCGCTGCCTGCGCGCGTGGCTCTGCAGGCGCTCGAAAGCCGAGTACATCGCTATCGCGTCGGGAAAACGCCGCTTGGGATCCAGCTGGATGGCCTGCTTCAGGAAATCGACGAATTCGGGCCGCACGCGCTGTTTCAGCCGTTCCTGCCCCGGCAGCGGCCATTCGAACGGCCATTCGGGCAGGCATCCCGACAACATGCGGTAGATAACGAGACCCATCGAGAACACGTCGGACTGGAACTGCGGCCGCCCCATTGCCTGCTCGGGCGCGATGTAGTCGATCGTGCCGGAACCGGATGCCTTCAGCGTCCGGAGGCGCACCTTGGCGAAACCGTAGTCGGCGATCTTGAGGTGATTGCCCGGGAACAGGATGAAATTCTCGGGCTTGATGTCGCAGTGGATCAACTTGTTCTCGTGCATGTAGGCGAGCCCCGCGAGGGCCTGCCCGATAAGGTCGAGCGCTTTTGCCGTGGACATCCGCCGCTCGATCCGGTCGGCCAGCGATTCCTCGCCGAGCTCGAGCGCGATGACGAACTGGTCCTCGATGTAGGACGCGTTCAGCACACCCATGAGATTCGGGTGGTCGAGGCGAGTCGCAACCCGCACCTCGTGCAGGATTTCCGCATCGTCCTGGTCATCGCCCGGTCGCGGCAGCTTGAGCGCGACCTTCATCTTCTGGATACGATCGTAGGCCCGATAGATGTCGGCCAGCGGGCCGGAGGAAATCCGGCCGAGGATCGTGTACTTGCCGAGTTTTTGACGTGCTCTGAGCAACTGGGAACCGATGCGGGGTGGCGGTGTGCGTTTCGCGGGACCAGGCCGCAATCATTGGGCCAGCGGCAGCCGAGGTCAAGCAGTCCTTCCCCGCCCCGCGGTCCCGCATCGCAACCAAACTGTCACGCAACCTTAAGCCCGGCGTCAACTGGAATACCTATCCTTCGGCCCGTTACAACTGCGACCAGGCAAACGGATACCGCATGACGACGCAGCACTTCCGGACGCTCTGGCTGTCCGATGTCCACCTCGGCGCCACCCCGTCCCGGGCCGAAGATCTCGCCAGCTTTCTCACGAGCGTCACCGCCGACACTATCTACCTCGTCGGCGACATCGTCGACCTCGAAAGAATGAAAGTGAAGCCGACCTTCATCGAGACCCATCGCGCGATGCTCGGCCAGCTGATAAGCATCGCGCAGGGTCCCACCCGGGTGGTCTACATCCCCGGCAACCACGACAGCGAGTTTCGGCAAATGGCGGGGCAGTCACTGTTTGGCGTCGATATCAGGCTGGAGGCAACGCACATCATGGC
>JAZBNZ010000040.1:0-22416 GCA_036350895.1 Woeseiaceae bacterium | reverse complement strand
GCCGGACAAGAATTCGGAGAGGTGGCTGAGTGGTTTAAGGTGCTCGCCTGGAAAGCGAGTGTACGGTGATACCGTACCGCGGGTTCAAATCCCGCCCTCTCCGCCAGTAAACAAAAAAGGCCCCCTCGCGGGGCCTTTTTTGTTTACCGGATGGGGGTGATGGGTTTGAAGCCGCCCCGGGTTCACAAAACGCGCGAGCGTTTTGGACGCCGTCGCGCCGCGAGTTAGCCCCCGGTGATTCGCAGACGGCGCGCCCGGCCAGAAAGGCCGGACGCGCCCGCTGTCATTGGACTATTCCGTGTCCTGCTCGATGACTCGCAGTTCTACACGGCGGTTCTGGGACCGGCCCTCGGCGGTGCCGTTGTCGGCAACGGGTTCGGTCTCGCCGTAGCCGCGGGCCGTCAGCGAGTCGGCGCTCGCGCCGTTCGCGATAAGGTAGTCCCGGACGGTCTTGGCGCGTCGCTCGGACAGGCCGAGGTTGTAGCCGGCATCGCCCTGCGAATCCGTGTGACCGGCAACCTCGACGACGAGGTCGGGGTATTTCGCAAGCGCTTCGGCGGCCTGGTCGAGCACACGATTCGCCTCGGGCAGCAGCCGATCCGAGTTGGTCTCGAACTGCACGCCTTCCAGGCGGATCGTGCCGCGGATTTCGCAGCCACGGCGGTCTACCGGCGCACCCGCGGCCGTGTTCGGGCACTCGTCCTTGCTGTCGACGACACCGTCGTTGTCCGAATCGAGTTCACAGCCGTTGGCGTCCACGGCGGCGCCGGCGGGCGTGTTCGGGCAGCGATCCCGGCTGTCGACGACGCCGTCCCCGTCGGAATCGACTTCACAGCCTCGTGCATCGACGGAGGCGCCGGCCGGCGTGGACGGGCATTGATCCCTGCTGTCCGGGACGCCATCGCCGTCGGTGTCGGGATCAACGGCGGCGGCGACAGCTACGGGTGCCGATTTCTTGCCGAAGGTATATCGCAGGCCGAGCGTTGCTATCTGGTCGGTCAGGTCGACGTTCGACTGACTCGACGCGCGTGACCGGTATTCCGCCCGCAGTGCCCAGGGGCTGCTGCCGAAGCGGAGGTCGAGACCTGCACCGATACTCAGTGCTGCGGACGTGTCGTCCGTTGCCAGACCGGAGTCGGATTCGAGAACGCCGACGCCGCCGAGGAGATAGGGCGAAATCGTGCCGTCGCGAAGAAAGACCCAGCGTCCGAATATGCCGAACTCGGTGGTATCGACGTCCGGCGTGCCATTGAACTGGGTGCCGCCGAGTCGGCCCTCGATGGCGAACGAATCGTTGAGAAACAGGCCGGCCGCGAACTCGAGGCCGACCTCATCATCGACGTTTCGCTTCGAGTCGGCGTAGGTATAGGTCACCGCGGGCACGATGTAGGCGTCCTGTGCCTGCGCCAAGAGGCCGGGACCAAGCCCGACTACCATGGTAATAAGACCGAGCAATGTTCGGCGTTGCATCTTTTGAACCCCCTGGGTTTCGTTTTTGTTGAACGGAATTCGGCCAAGTGCCGCTGCGGTTGTCGCCCGTTCAGCGTTCCCGAGGGCGTTTTGCCCGACTCGGCAGCTTGTCATGTGAATGATAACCCGAATGGCCCGGTCGGCGCTCTAGCCGCGGCTTCCGGGTTCGATTATCTGTATATTACGCCGCTTGCAATGGTGTGCAATCGAGCGGCACATCAACCTGTAACAACAACCGAAAACGACAGACGCTCTTTCCCGGGGGAATCAGCATGAAACCAGCCATTATCATGGCCTGCCTTTGCGTCGCGGTCACGACAGCGGCGCCGTCGGCGTTCGCCGACGATGACGAGCGCGCCTTCTTCGACGGCGTCGAGGCCCGCAACGTCGGTCCGTTCCGCGGTGGGCGGGCGACAGTGGCGGTCGGCGTGCGCCAGGATCCGCACGTCTACTACATGGGCACGACGGGTGGTGTCTGGAAGACCGAGAATGCCGGCGCGAGCTGGCGGCCCGTGTCCGACGACGATTTCGGCACGGCTGCCGTCGGCGCGATCGCGGTGGCACCCTCCGATCCCAACGTCGTCGTCGTCGGCATGGGCGAGTCCCCGTTCCGCAATATTGCGTCGTCGCAGGGGGACGGTGTCTACAAGTCGACCGATGCCGGCAGGAGCTGGGAACGTATCGGCTTCGAGAACCTGCGCCAGGTCGGCGAGATCCGCATCCACCCGGGTGACCCCGACACGATCTGGGTGGCCGCGCAGGGCAACACCTACGCCGAGGAAGACGACGGCGGGGTCTACAAGTCGACCGACGGTGGTGCCAGCTGGCGGCGCGTCCTCGAACCGTTGAACAAGACGACCGGCGCGGTGGACCTCGCGCTCGATTTCGGCAACCCACGCATTCTTTATGCCGCGATGTGGGACAACCAGCGCAAGCCCTGGGCACTTCGCTCCGGGGGTCCGGGCAGCGGTATCTGGCGCTCGACCGACGGCGGCGAGAGCTGGGAGCGACTGACCGGTGACTTGCCCGAGGGCATGGGCAAGATCGGCGTGGCGGCATCGCCGGCCCGGCCCGGCAGGGTCTGGGCCATCATCGAGGCCGAGGCCGACGAGGGTGGCCTGTATCGCTCCGATGACGGCGGTGACAGCTGGCAGCAGGTCAACAAGGAGCGCGTCCTCCGTGCGCGGTCCTGGTACTACATGCACATTTTCGCCGACCCCAACGACGAGAACACGGTCTACGTGCTGAACGCCCCGTTCATGAAGTCGATCGACGGCGGCAAGACCTTCTCCCGCGTCGATACGCCGCACGGCGACAACCACTACCTATGGATCAATCCCGACAATTCCGACTGGATGGTCAACGCCAACGACGGCGGTGCCAACGTCTCGTTCGACGGCGGTGCCAGCTGGTCACGCCAGGACAACCAGCCGACGGCGCAGTTCTACCGGGTAAACACCGACAACCAGTTCGAATATCGCATCTACGGCGGGCAGCAGGACAACTCGACCGTCGCGATCAAGAGTCGTTCGCGCGACGGCGAGATCGGCCGCGACGACTGGGAGATCCACGGCGGTTGCGAGAGCGCTTACGTCGCAATGGATCCTGACAATCCGCGCTATACCTACGCCGGCTGCTACCTCGGCCTGATCGACGAATTCGATACCGTGACCCGGACGAGCCGTTCCGTGAAGGCCTACGAGGAAGCTGGACTCGGTGTCGAGGCGAAGGACTCGAAATACCGGTTCAACTGGAACTCGCCGATCCACGTGTCGCTGCACGACCCGAGCGTTATCTATCACGCAGCCAACGTGCTGTTGAAGTCGACTGATCGCGGCTTCAACTGGACCGAGGCAAGCCCCGACCTCACTCGCGACGAGGCAGACAAGCAGGGCAAGGGCGCGGGTCCGTACACCAACGAGAACATCGAGCAGTACAACACCATCTTCGCCTTCGCCGAGAGTCCGCACGATGCCGACACGCTCTGGGCGGGTACCGACGACGGGCTGGTGCACGTGACGCGGGACGGCGGCAAGAGCTGGACCGAGGTGACGCCGCGCGGCGTCGGCCGCGGCCTCGTCAACTCGATCGAGGTATCGCCCCATGACCCGGCCGTCGCCTACGTGGTCGTGATGAAATACAAGGAAGGCGACAACCGGCCCTATGTCTGGCGCACGACCAACTACGGCAGGAGCTGGTCCGCGATCACGGACGGGCTGCCCGACGAGCATTTCGTTCGCGTCGTGCGCGAGGATAAAAAGCGCCCCGGGCTCCTGTTCGCCGGCATGGAGCGCGGACTCTTCGTCTCGTTCGACGGTGGCGACAGCTGGCGGCCGTTCCAGACCAACCTGCCGATCGTGCCGATCACGGACCTGATGATTCGCCGCAACGACGTCGTTCTCGCGACCCAGGGGCGGGCCTTCTGGGTCATCGACGACATAGCGCCGCTCCGGCAGTACGAGCCCGGCCACGAGCGCGCCGCGGCCCACCTGTATGCGCCGACACCGGCTTACCGGATGACCCCGACGAACGGCGGGGCCAGTGGCGGCGAGAGCGCCGCGCCGAGCGCGCCGAACGGCGCGATCATCTACTATGCGCTCGCAGACGATGCCGACCTGGCCGAGGAGGGCCTGACGCTCGAGATCCTCGCAGCCGACGGTAGCGTGATCCGGACGCTCGAGACGGATGCCGAGAAGGGTATCGAGGGCGGCGGTGGCGGTGTCAGCTATGCGCTTCCCGCAGAAAGGGGCATCAACCGGGTCGTTTGGGACCTGCGGACCGCGCCGACGACCCGGCTCGACTACGATGTCGTGTTCGGCGCCGATGACAGCAAGGCGATCGGCGGCTATCGTGTCGCGCCCGGCACCTACACGGTGCGGCTGACGAAGGGCGACGAGGTCGCGGCGCGCGAGGTCGAGGTCAGCTGGGATCCGATCAACACCTACGATGCTGCGAAGATCGCCGAGCAACAGGCATTTCTCGCCGAGGCCTTCGATATGATCGACGCCATCTACAAGCGCATCGCCAGCCTGCAGAGCATGACCCGGCAGGTGGAGCTTCGGAAAGCCGTCGCCGAGGAGGCCGATGACGAGGCGCTCGTCGAGGCAGCCGATGCGCTGCTCGAGGCGCTCGAGACCTGGCAGAAATCGGTAACGTCGCCGGAACGCGAAACCTTCCAGGACGTGCTCAACTTCGCACCCGGGATCGATGCTTTCCTGACGAACGTGTACCAGCAGGCGGATGCCGCGGTGCTGGGGCTTACCCGGGGCCAGCGGGAACGGCTGGACGACCTGCGCCCCCAGTGGCAGGCCGCGATGGACGCGTGGGACCGGCTGATGCGAGAGGATGTTGCCGCGTTCAACCGCGTGGCGGGCCCGGCCGTCGCGACGCCCGCCTGGGAATAGCCGGCACCGGGACGGCGACGGGATCGGCTGCGGCGGCCTCGAGCCTCGAGCCTGCCGGACCCGGCCGCCGCTGCGGGCGGTCACGGCCCCGATTTGTTTAAGCCGCGGCGAACCCGCATAATCGGACGAGGCTCGCGTCGGTCACCCCGCGACGGTCAGCCGTGAACCCCGTCAGGCCCGGAAGGGAGCAGCGGTAACGGTGAAGCCGGGTGCCGGGGAGGGGCTGGCGCGGGCCACTTTTGCTTTACACTGATCCCCGGCGCAACGTTCCCGAAAGCACGAATCCCATCAATGAGCTATCTCGTTCTGGCCCGCAAATGGCGGCCCAAGACTTTCAGCGACACCGTTGGCCAGGACCACGTGCTTCGGGCGCTCGTGAACGCGCTCGAGACCGGCCGGCTGCACCACGCCTACCTGTTTACCGGGACGCGCGGCGTCGGCAAGACCACTATTGCGCGAATCCTGGCGAAAGCCCTGAACTGCGAGTCCGGCGTGACGGCCGAGCCCTGCGGCGAGTGCAGCGCCTGTGTCGAGATCGACGAGGGCCGCTTTGTCGACCTGATCGAGGTGGACGCCGCATCCAAGACGAAGGTCGACGATACCCGCGAACTGCTCGATAACGTCCAGTATTCGCCGGCGCGAGGCCGCTACAAGGTGTACCTCATCGACGAGGTGCACATGCTCTCGACGAGTTCGTTCAACGCCCTGTTGAAGACGCTCGAGGAGCCGCCGCCGCACGTCAAGTTCCTGTTGGCGACGACCGACCCGCAGAAGCTGCCGGTCACGGTGCTGTCGCGCTGCCTGCAGTTCAACCTGAAGCGCATGACGCCCCGGCTCATCGCCGACCGGCTCGAGTACATCTGCCGGGAGGAGGGCATCGAGGCGACGCCGGAGGCGCTGATGATGATTGCGCGCGCGGCCGACGGCAGCATGCGCGATTCGCTGAGCCTCCTCGACCAGGCGATCGCGTACTGCGGCGGCGCTATCGCCGAAGCACCGCTGGCGCTGATGCTGGGGACGATCGATCGGAATTTCGTCGAGCGCATCGCCCGCGACCTCGCGGCCGGCGACGCCGCGGCCGTGCTGTCGACGGTTGCCGAGATCGACGAGCACTTTCCGGACTACGGCCGGCTGCTCGACGATCTCGCGGCTCTGCTGCAGCGGATCGCCGTCGTCCAGGTCGTCGGCAGTTCCGGCCAGGAAGAGGCCGAGGGGCTTCGCGAGCCGGTCGAACTCGCTGAACAGATGTCGGCAGCGGACGTGCAGCTGTTCTACCAGACGGCGATTACGGGCCGACGCGACCTGCATCTCGCTCCGGATCCGCGCAGCGGCGCCGAAATGACGCTCCTGCGAATGCTGGCGTTTCGCCCGGCAGGCGGGCCCGACGTGCCGGCCGCGGTGCCCGTTCTGAAGCAGCCGGCGGCAGGGTCGGCAAAAACCGCGAGCGGCTCGGCGAGTGCGGAGCCGAAACCTGCAGCTCAACCCGTCGAGACGGCTGCCAACTGGGACGAGCTCGACTGGTCGGCGCTCTTGCCGCAGCTGTCGCTCGTTGGCGCGACACGGCTTCTGGCCGGCAACTGCGCGTACCTGGAGCGCGCCGGCGACACCGTCTATTTCTCGCTCGACGAGCGCTTCGACGGCATGCTTACGCGGCAGCGCATCGAGGCCATCGCGAAGGCACTCAGCGAACATTTCGGCGAGTCGCTCAAGGTCGAGGTGACCGTCAGCGACAACGGACCGGAAACCCCTCACCAGGCCGAGTCCCGGCTGGCCGACGAGAGTATCGAGGCCGCGCGGCAGTCACTCGAGAACGACCCGAACGTCAAGGCGATGAAGTCCCTGTTCGGCGCCGAGCTCAAGCCCGACTCGATCGAAGTCATCACCGGCCGGCAGTCCGACTGAACCGGCCGTAACCCACCACGAAGGAGTTCCGAATGAAAGGCGGCATAGGCCAGCTGATGAAGCAGGCCCAGCAGATGCAGGAAAACATGAAGAAGGCACAGGAAGAAATGGCGTCGATGACCGTGACCGGCGAATCGGGTGCCGGGATGGTCAAGATCGTCATGACCTGTCGCCACCAGGTCCAGTCCCTGGCGATCGACGACAGCCTGATCGGCGACGACAAGGAGATGCTCGAGGATCTCGTTACCGCGGCGTTCAACGACGCGCTCCGCAAGGTCGAAGAGACGGTTCAGGAAAAGTACTCCGGCCTTACTGCCGGCATGGGACTGCCGGGCGGCATGAAGCTGCCGTTCTGACCGACCGACATGGCGTTTTCCCCGAAACTCACCGGTTTGATCGACGCCCTGAAGTGCATGCCGGGCGTCGGGCAGAAGTCGGCCCAGCGAATCGCGTTCCACCTGCTGGAGCGGGATCGTGACGGTGCCCGTGCGCTCGCCGGCGCCCTCGATGCCGCCGTGGAATCGATCGGGCACTGCCGGCGCTGTCGCATGCTGACCGAGGACGAGCTCTGCTCGATTTGCCGGGCGAGCGGTCGCGACTCGGAACAGCTATGCGTCGTCGAATCGCCCGCGGACGTCATGGCGGTCGAGGAGGCCACCGGCTACCGTGGATTGTACTTCGTCCTGATGGGGCACCTGTCGCCGCTCGACGGCATCGGCCCGTCGGAACTGGGGCTCGACGCGCTCGAACAGCGCCTGGAAGCGGGTGAGATACGCGAGCTCATCATCGCGACCAACCCGACCGTCGAGGGGGACGCGACGGCGCATTACCTCGGCGATATCGCCCTGCGGCACGGCGTCGGCGCGAGCCGGATTGCCCACGGCGTTCCGCTCGGCGGGGAACTCGAATACGTCGACGGCGGCACGCTGTCGCATGCCTTTTACGGCCGGCGTGCCGTCAACGAAGGAGCAAAGTGATGACCGACTGCCTCTTCTGCAAGATCGTCGCCGGCGACATTCCGGCCGACGTGATCCACGAGACCGACACGACGCTCGCGTTCCGGGACATCAATCCCCAGGCGCCGACGCATGTACTGATTATCCCGCGACGCCATATCGCCCGCATCAACGACATCGAGTCGGCAGACCGCGAACTCGTCGGCAGCCTGTTCACGACCGCGAAAGAGATCGCGGCCGCCGAGGGCCTGGCCGATGACGGTTACCGCGTGGTGATGAACTGCAATGAAGCGGCCGGCCAGACCGTCTTCCACCTGCACCTGCATCTCTTGGGTGGGCGCGTGCTGACCTGGCCGCCCGGCTGAAACGCCCTGTCAGGGTGACCGGCGCTCCCGGAGCTGCGACGTCAGGATGACGAGGCGCCGGTAGGATTCGTACCGTCGCTCGCTGATGCTTCCCGCATCCACCGCGGCCTTGACCGCGCAGCCCGGCTCGGCCATGTGCTGACAGTTGGCGAAACGACAACCCTCGGCTGCGGCCGCGATCTCCACGAAGCCCGCGTCGACGTCGGCTTCGGCATCGATCGCCGGGGCGTAGTCACGGACGCCGGGCGAGTCGATGACCGCACCGCCGCCCGGCAGGTCCAGCATCACCGAATTCACGGTCGTGTGCCGACCCTCCCGGCGCTTGTCGGACAGGTCGCCGATTCGCTGGGTTTCCGCCCCGAGCAGACGATTGATCAGGCTCGATTTGCCGACGCCGGACTGGCCGACGAATATGGCCGTGGACATCGAGAGCGCATCGGACAGTGCGTCGATGCCGTCGCCGGTCTCGGCGCTGCAGGGTATGACGGAATAGCCGATCCGCTCGTAGTCCCGGCTGTTGGCATCGATCTCGGCCTGCAGCGACGTGCGGGCCACGGTGAGGTCGATCTTGTTGATGAGGACGATCGCGTCGATGCCCATCAGTGCCGCCGCGCCGAGGTAGCGATCGATCACGAACCAGTCGGGCCTCGGCGTACAGGCCGCGACCGCGCACAGGCAGTCGACGTTGGCCGCCAGGACCTCGGCTTCGCCGCGGCGGTTCGGCCGGGTGAGCGCGTTGCGGCGTTCGAGTATGCGGGTAATGAGCCAGTCGTCCTCGCCGGGAATCGTCTCGGCATCGACACGATCACCGCACACGGGCTTGCTCCGCTTGCCCTTGATCCGAGCGTCGACGTCACCGCCGCTTTCGAGGCGGATGCGCATGCGGCGACTGAAAGTCGCGGTAACCTGGCCACGCTCCTGCAAACTGGCGAACTCCCGACTCGGCGACAGCGAGTATGCCTCTTTCACCCGCGCCATGCATCGGTGCTTTGGGTAAACTGGGCGACCGGCCGCCACCTCTCATATCGCGAAGACGGAGATCACGACGATTGACACGAGCATAGACAAGAGCACGAACCTGGTCTGGATCGATCTCGAGATGACCGGGCTCGACACGCAGAACGATACGATCATCGAGATTGCGACGATCGTGACCGACAAGCATCTCAACGAGCTTGCCGAGGGCCCCGTGATCGCCGTGCGGCAGCCGCCGGAGCGGATGAACGGCATGGACGAGTGGAATACGCGGCAGCACGGCAAGTCCGGGCTGACGAAGCGCGTCCTCAAGAGCGACGTTGGCGTTACGGAGGCGGAGATCACGACGCTCGCTTTCCTCGACAAGTGGGTCGACGCCGGTGCCTCGCCGATGTGCGGCAACAGCATCTGCCAGGATCGTCGCTTCCTCGCGCGGGAGATGCCGCAGCTCGAGCGTTTCTTTCACTATCGAAATCTTGACGTCAGCAGCCTGAAGATTCTCGCGCAGCTCTGGGCGCCGACGGTCGCCGCCGGCTTCAACAAGGAAGCGGAGCATCTCGCGCTTGCCGATATTCGCGATTCCATTGCCGAGCTCAAGTGGTACCGCGAGCACTTCCTGAACCGGGATGCGCTGATTCACAATGGCTGAGGCGGGCACTCTGCCGTCTGCGCCCGCGGCGGCCCGGAACTTCGAACCGATCCTGGGCGTTCTGCGACGTGAATTTGCCGGCTGTGATCACGTGCTGGAGATCGGCTCGGGCACCGGCCAGCACGCGGCGGGTTTTGCGCGGGCGATGCCGTGGCTCCGCTGGCAGCCGAGCGACCTCGATCGGCAGCTCGCCGGTATCCGTCAGTGGGTCGACGCGGTCGGTCTCGATAACCTCGAAGCACCGCTCGCGCTCGACGTGGGCGGCGCCGACCTTCCGGCTGCCCGCTACGCCGCCGCATTTTCGGCAAACACCGCGCACATCATGAGTGAGCCGGAGGTCGAGCGGATGTTCGAGCTCGTCGGTCAGTCGCTGGCCGACGGTGGACGCTTCTGCCTGTACGGACCGTTTACCGAGGACGGTCAGTTCAGCACCGCGAGCAACGAGCGCTTCGATGCCGGCCTGCGGGCGAGCGACCCTTCGATGGGCATCCGCGATCTTGCGAGGCTCGACGCATTCGCCGCTCGTGCCGGTCTGGAACGACGGCGCCGCTACGCAATGCCCGGGAACAACCTGCTGCTGGTTTTCGAGCGCGGCGGACGCCGGGGGCGGGAAGCTTGAGCACCCACAACGGCGGCTGCCACTGCGGGGCGGTGCGCTTCGAAGTCGAGGCGCCGGCCAACATCGAAGCGACTCGCTGCAACTGCAGCATCTGCCGAATGACCGGCTACCTGCACCTGTTCGTGAACCGGCGTTCCTTCCGCCTCTTGAGCGGCGAGAGCGATCTCCAGACCTACCGCTTCAACACCGGGGTCGCCGAGCACTACTTCTGCCGCCACTGCGGCATCAAGTCGTTTTACGTTCCTCGCTCACACCCCGAGGGCTTCAGTGTCAACGTCAACTGCCTGGTCCCGGATACGATCGAGAGCGTTGTCACAGAGGAATTCGACGGCCGTCACTGGGAAGAGAATATCGCGAAACTGTCGCCATTAAGCGACTGATTTCCCAACAGGTCTTCATGGCCAATCGACGCCGTTTGTTCTAGACTGGCGGCACCTTCAACACTAATTTGAAACAATGACTGTACGCCGGATTGTCCTAGTCTTTTTCCTGTTGTTGCCCGTCGTCGCGGCCGCCCAGTCGGCCTGGGTAACCGACCAGTTCGAGATCACGCTGCGCACGGGACCGAGCACGAGCAACGCCATCGAGCTCATGCTGTCGAGCGGCACGGAGCTGTCCGTCCTCGAGCGTGATGCCGAGAGCGGCTATACGAAAGTGCGTTCGCCCGGCGGTACCGAAGGCTGGGTATTGTCCCGGTACCTGATGAACGAGCCGAGCGCCCGGGAGCAGCTGGAGGCGCTCAGTTCCCAGCTGACCAATGCGACCAGCCAGGGCAGTTCGCTGAATTCACAGCTCGAGGGCATCCGGGGTCAGTACGCCACGGCACAGCGTACGATCGAGACGCTGGAGCGCGAGAAGTCCGCACTGGAACAGGAACTGTCGGATATCAAGCGGACCGCGGCCAACGTCCTGTCGATCAACAACGAAAACACGCGACTCCGGGACGAACTGGCTGCGTCTGAAATCCGGATCGGCTCACTGGAACAGGAGAACCGCGAACTCGAAGGCCAGACGGCGCGGTTCTGGTTCGTGACAGGAGCCGGCGTACTGGTGGTCGGCATGATCCTCGGGATCTGGCTGCCACGGATTCGCTGGCAACGCCGCTCTCGCTACGATCGTTTCTAGGCGGACGCCCGCCGGGGCGCACCGCCGGCTGCGGCCAGCGTGAGGTCAGTCCGACTGCCTGGCGATCTCGTCCTGCACTGTCTCGCCGGCGAGGAACAGCCATGTCTCGATGACGCTGTCCGGATTGAGTGACATGCTCTCGATGCCCTGTTCGAGCAGCCAGCGGGCGAGGTCGGGGTGATCGGACGGCCCCTGGCCGCAGATACCGACATACTTGCCGCGTTTCCTGCATGCCGTGATGGTCATCGCCAGCATGCGCTTGACAGCCTCATCCCGTTCGTCGAAGACATCGGCCACGAGTGCCGAATCCCGGTCCAGCCCCAGCGTCAACTGGGTCATGTCGTTGGAGCCTATCGACATGCCGTCGAAGTAGTCGAGATACTCGTCCGCCAGCAGGGCGTTGGTGGGCAGTTCCGACATCATGACGATCTTGAGATCGTCCTTGCCGCGCTCGAGGCCGTTCTCCGCGAGAATGTCGATGACGGCGCTCGCCTGGCTGACCGTGCGAACGAACGGGATCATCACCTGGACGTTCGTAAGTCCCATCTCGTCGCGTACCTTGTGAATCGCCCGGCATTCAAGGTCGAAACACGGCCGGAAGCTTTCCGAGACGTAGCGCGCTGCGCCGCGGAAGCCGAGCATCGGGTTTTCCTCGTCCGGCTCGTAAAGCTCGCCGCCGATCAGGTTCGCGTATTCGTTCGACTTGAAGTCGGAGGTCCTGACGATCACGGGTTCGGGGGCGAAGGCGGCGGCGATCGTTCCGACCCCTTCCGCGAGCTTGTCGACGAAAAACTGCACCGGGTCGTCGTAGCCTGCCATCTGCTCGTCGATAGCGGCCCGCGTATCCGCGTCGATTTGATCGTATTCGAGCAGCGCCTGCGGATGCACGCCGATCATCCGGTTGATGATGAACTCGAGCCGGGCGAGGCCGACGCCGTGGTTCGGGATGCTGGCGAAGTCGAAAGCGCGATCCGGGTTACCGACGTTCATCATGATCTTGACCGGGATGTCCGGCAGCGAGTCCAGCTCGATCTGCTGTTTCTCGAACTCCAGTTCGCCTTCGTAAACGTAGCCTTCGTCGCCTTCCGCGCAGCTGACCGTGACCGGCGTACCGTCGGGGATCGTGTCGGTGGCATCGGCACAGCCGACGACTGCGGGGATGCCGAGTTCGCGCGCGATGATCGCGGCATGGCAGGTACGGCCGCCGCGGTTGGTCACGATGGCCGCGGCGCGCTTCATGACCGGTTCCCAGTCGGGATCGGTCATGTCGGAGATGAGGACATCGCCCGGTTGTACGCGACTCATCTCGGCGACGCTGCGAATGATCTTGGCCGTTCCGGCGCCGATCTTCTGGCCGATGCTGCGACCCGTGCTGAGCACCTTCGAGCGACTCTTGAGCGTGAAGCGCTGGATCGTGCGGCCGCTCCGGCTCTGGACGGTTTCGGGTCGTGCCTGGAGGATATACAGCTTGCCGTCTTCGCCGTTCTTGCCCCACTCGATATCCATGGGGCGGCCGTAATGCTCCTCGATCGTTACGGCCATCCGGGCGAGTTCGACGATCTCGGCGTCGGTGAGCGAAAACCGCATGCTTTCGGCTTCGTCGACATCGACGGTCTCGACGGTCTTGCCGGGACGGGGATCGTCGCTGTAGACCATCTTGATGGCCTTGCTGCCGAGGTTCTTGCGCAGGATAGGATGTTTCCCGGACTTGAGCGCAGGCTTGTAGACGTAGAATTCGTCCGGGTTGACGGCGCCCTGGACGACGGTCTCGCCGAGACCCCAGGAGGCCGTGATGAACACCGCGTCGCGAAAGCCGGATTCGGTGTCGAGCGTAAACATGACGCCCGATGAGCCGATGTCGCTGCGTACCATCATCTGGACGCCGACCGAAAGCGCGACCTGGCTATGGTCGAAGCCCTGGTGGACCCGGTAGGCGATTGCGCGATCGTTGAACAGCGACGCGAATACCTGGTGCACGGCGACGACCAGGTTGTCGAAGCCCCGGACGTTCAGGAACGTTTCCTGCTGGCCGGCGAACGAGGCGTCTGGCAGGTCTTCCGCGGTCGCGCTGGACCGGACCGCCACCGCGATTTCACGGTCGCCGGTGAGTTCGTCCCAGGACGACTTCAGCGTGTCGGTGAGTTTCGGCGGCAGCGGCGTCTCGAGAATCCAGCCGCGGATTTGTTTGCCGGCCGCGGTGAGAGCGTCGATGTCATCGACATCGAGATTGTCGAGCAGCGCCTTGATGCGGCCGTCGAGGCCGTCGACGGCCAGGAAGTCGCGGTAGGCTGCCGCGGTGGTTGCGAAGCCACCCGGAAC
Source organism: Woeseiaceae bacterium (assembly GCA_036350895.1). Classification (GTDB taxonomy): domain Bacteria; phylum Pseudomonadota; class Gammaproteobacteria; order Steroidobacterales; family Woeseiaceae; genus UBA1847. The sequence continues at coordinate 8,632 of JAZBNZ010000040.1, read as the reverse complement.
GGTGACGCCGACTTCGCTCAGGTTGGAGATCATCTCGCCCAGTGAAGCATTCTTGCCGCCGACCACCTCGACATCGTTCATGCCGAGTTCGGCAAGCGGAATTACATAGGGCTCCATTTACGCTCCCTTGTGTTCGGGCGAGGGAAGTGGACAATCGGCAGCGTCAGTCGGCAAGGTAGCGGCGTCGGCAGCGTATCCAGCTCAGGGCAGGTAATGACAGAACGCACAGTTTTCTTTCTTTCCGACCAGACCGGCGTTACTGCCGAGACGCTCGGCCACAGCCTGCTGACGCAGTTCAGCGGCCAGAGTTTTCGGCAAGTGACTTTGCCATTTATAGATAGCGTTGACAAGGCAGAAGAGGCCGTCAGCCGTATCAACAGGGCAGGGGAAACAGCGGCGGCGAGGCCGATCGTCTTCTCGACGCTGGTGCATGATGAATACCGGGAGATCGTGCGCCAGGCCAACGGTCTGTATCTCGACATTTTCGACGCATTCCTGACACCGCTCGAGCTCGAACTTGACGTGAAGTCGTCGGTGCAGCCCGGCAAGGCTCACGGTATGAGCGACGTCGAGGCCTACATGAAACGCATCGAGGCTACGAACTTCGCACTCAACAACGACGACGGCGGCGTTACGCGAAACTACGAGAAGGCGGACGTGATCCTGCTCGGCGTGTCGCGGTCCGGCAAGACGCCGACCTGCCTGTATCTCGCACTGCAGTACGGCGTGTTCGCGGCGAACTACCCGTTGACCGACGAGGAGTTCGAGGGCGGCAGGCTGCCGGATTTCCTGGTGGCGCAGAAGCGCAAGCTCTTTGGGCTGACGATCCAGCCCGATCGGCTCCGGCAGATACGCAAGGAGCGACGTGCCGCCGGCAGGTATTCTTCGGCGCAGCAGGTTCGCTACGAGCTGCGCGAGTCGAACAAGCTGTTCAAGCGACATAACATTCCGTACGTCGATACGACCGAGTTCTCGATCGAGGAAATCGCGAGCCGAATCCTCGAGAGCACCGGCGTCGAACGCCGGGTGCGCGCCTGATCGACCGCGGTTTTCCCGTCTGTTCGCTACGGTATTTGCTTCACTTATTCGGCCTTGCGGCTGTGCTATATTCCGGACATGTTGCTCGATTCGAGAATCGTTCCCGAGACCATCGCGAAGCCGCGAACCTTCGTCGGCTTGATGGCGCTTTACGAAAGCAATTACGTAAGGCTCCTGCACCTGCTGCCCGATCTCGCGACGATCGACGGCTGCCATCGTTCCCGCGTGGCCGGTGACTGCGATCTGCACGTTGACGTTCTCGACCGCGGCCCTTACACCGTCACGCTCTCGTTGACGTATTACTTCGAGACCGGGGAGGGGCGGGTCGCCGATCCCGACATGCGCGTCCGTGCCTACCTGGACGGCCAGCTTGCCGAATCGATGCGAGTCTCCGGGAATCACCAGCACGCCGAACTCAGGCGCCTGTTCTCCGCGCACAGCCAGGAGCTCGACGCGCGCTGGCGCCGCAACATGGTGCTGAACAAGTGGCTGGAATACCTGAGCGACCAGGGCCACCTCGTTCTCGATCGCTGATCTCGCCACACGGCCCACCGCCGCACCGTAAGCCCCCTTGCGGCCCGGGAAGGGCCGGGCGATCAAAATCCGAAAATGTCGACCGGGTCGGGTTCGGTAGCCTGCTTTTTCGCCATCATTCGTGAATCGAAAACGCGAACGCGTTCGCGTGACATGGATTATGTAAAGAGCTGATGGTCAAGGCGTTTGCAAAACCCGTCGAGGCGAATGGCGCCGACGGCGAGAACGACGGTAGCGCCAAGCTGCACGATCTCTACTGGAATCGTGCGCAGCTGAAGCAGCAGTTCGCCGCCAAGGAGCAGGAAAACCACCGGCTGCTCAAGCTCATCCAGGAGCAGGAAGGCGCGACTGCGCGCGTCCGGCAGCAGCTCGAGCATCTGGAGAACCTGCTCGTCGACCCGGATTGGGTACACAATGTCGTGGTCTTCTACCAGCTCCGTGGCCTGAACGAGCGCTGCTGCCGGAAGCTTGCGGCTTTCGCCGAGCGTCTGAAACAGCAGCGTGAGGACCGCCTGAAGAAACAGGGCCTCGTGAAGTGGAACGAGAAGCGCAAACAGGAAGCGGCGGCGGCGGGACATACACTCTCCGGCGTACTCGAACAGTGCGGTGCACTCGAGCAGCAGCTTGCGGACGAACAGCAGAGCCGCGAGTCGAGGCGAGGGCTCAGCAGGCTATTCAAGGGGCGTCAGTCGACCGGCGTACTCGAGGAGATCGAGACGAGGCTCGGAGTCCTGCGAGAGCGCGAGGGCGAACTTCGCAACGAGCTCGAACGCATCCGCGGGCGCGAACCACCGTCGGCGCCGGGACTCGATGTGGCGACGAAGCGCTCGATCAACTTCATGGTCCTGTCCTTCGCGCAGGACCTGTTGCTCCGCTTCAGTGATCGGAATTTCGCGGCGATGGTCCGGGAATCCGGCGAGAAGAGCGTCGGGGCGATCAATTACGGTTCGCGCGAGGATTGCGAGCGGCTGCTCACGCAGATCGGTGAGGAATTGGAGCGCGTCGAGAACAGGGCGGACACGCCCGACGTCCTGCGGCAGCGCGCGGTCAGGATCAGAGAACATGCCGATTTCGCATCTGACGGCGACGCCGTGCCGGTAGCCGGCACCGTGGCAGCCGTTTTCGCGTTCGATCCGTCCGGTGTCGTGACGACGACAGACGGCAACATCCTGGGACAGGATTACTGGCGCTTGTCGAAAGTTGTCAGCCGCTGATTGCAGCAGGGACCGACGGTCAGATGTCGGTCCGGTACATCTCGCGGCGATAGATCAGGGATTCGGCATCCCCGACGCCCGGCAGGGCCGTATCGATCGACGGCGCCTGATCCATCGTATCAGCGTCTCCGGTCGCCGCGCTGAGGCGGCCGTTGCGGCGCCGTTCGAGCGCATCTGCAACCGCCTTCTGCCGTGCGCCGGCGATACCCTGCTCGTCATCGTAGTCGAGCACACTGCCGAGATCCCGCGACGGGTCGATTCCCGCTGCGCTGCCTTCGGCCTTCAGCACCACGAGGGGCTCGTGGTCGCCTGCAGGCTCGGCGGGCAGGGCAGAGTGGCTGGTCGACTCGGCGACGCCGGAAGCCGCGTCGTCACAGCTCAGGTTTAGGCCCGAGGCTGCGAGTACAGGCACCGAAAAGCCGGCGAGCACTACCAGGGCGGTGACCCGGCCAGCAACGGATTTCGAATTCGCTTGCACTGCTCGTCTTGCCACGGCGACTCCGTCGTGATGACTGCCAAGTGTTGTAGCCGAGTATAACACTCGATTTTCTTGGTGCAAATTGTGCCGAAAAATCTCTTTTATTAGTGACTTACGCGTGCGGCCTTGGCCGGCGACGGCGGCAGCTGGCGCATCGCCGCGAGGTCCGAGGCAATCTCGGCGGCCTGGTCCAGGAGGATATCCGGTCGATTTTCCTCGTCGATGTCCTCGAGGCTCTCGAGCGGATCGAGACCGAGTGCCGCGCGCCGGTCGTTTTCGCGCTGCAAGGCGCGTGAACGCTCGGCTTCGCGTTCGGCAATGCGGGTATCGATGTTCAGCGACACCGAGTCACGCGACCGTGCCTCCTCGATTTCGCGTATGCCTTCGAGCAGGTACCGGAAGTTGGGATCGTCCTTGCTGCGTTCGTCCTGGTTGACGATCAGCGTTTCGATCGTCTCGTCGAGCGGGGCGCCGCGGCGGAAACGGGTCGTATCGACCGTGTCCCAGGGCAGTGCGCTGTCGCGAACGCTCTCGCCGAACTGGTCCGCGTCGATCGAGGACGGCAGCGTGATGTCCGGGTCGACGCCGCGATGCTGGGTGCTCTTGCCGGTTACCCGGTAGTACTTGCCGATCGTCATCGTCAGCTGGCCGTAGCCCTTGTCGCCCTCGGGCTTGATGTACTGGTCGAGGGAATACAGGTTCTGCACCGTCCCCTTACCGAACGTCTGCTGACCGACGATGACGCCGCGATTGTAATCCTGGATTGCCGCCGCGAAGATTTCCGACGCCGAAGCCGAGAAGCGGTCCACCAGGACCGTCAGCGGGCCCTCGTAGGCGACGCGGGCAACCGGGTCGGGGTCATCCAGCCGGCTCACCCGGCCATTCGAGTTGCGAAGCTGCACGACCGGGCCGTTGTCGATAAAGAGCCCGGACAGCGCGGTCGCTTCCGTGAGGTGACCGCCACCGTTGCCGCGCAGATCCATGACCAGCCCGTCGATGCCTTCCTCCTCGAGCTCGGCAATCAGGCGGCGAACGTCCTTGGTCGTGCTCGTGTAGTCCTTGTCGCCGTTCGAAAGCGCGCGGTAATCCCGGTAGAAGCTCGGTACTTCGATGACGCCGATCCGCCAGGTTCTGCCATCACGCGGTATTTCGATGACCTCGCTCTGGGCTGCCTGCTCTTCCAGCTTGACCTGGCCGCGCGAGAGAACGACTTCCTTCTCGCCGCTGCCGGGCAGCCCGCCGGCCGGGATGATCTGCAGGCGTACGACCGTGTCTTTCGGTCCGCGGATCAGTTCGACGACGTCGTCCAGGCGCCAGCCGACGACATCGACCATTTCGCCGTCGCCGCCCTGGGCCACGCCGGTGATGCGGTCCTTGGGCTTGAGCTTGCCGTCCATCGCGGCCGGCCCGCCCGGGATGATATTGATGATCTGGACGTAATCGTCCTCGGTCTGCAGCGACGCCCCGATGCCGAAGTAGGAGAGGCTCATCTGGATCCTGTACTCCTCGGAATTCCGCGGCGACAGGTAGCTCGAGTGCGGGTCAAGCGTGTGGGCGAACGCGTTCATGAAGGTCTCGAACACATCGTCCGTGTTGATCTGGTCGAGGCGCCGGATGACACGCTTGTAGCGGCTGGTCAGGATTTCCTGGGCTTCTTCCCAGGTCTTCTCTGCAAGAACCAGTCTCAACGCATCGCTCTTGACGCGCTTGCGCCAGATTTCGTCGAGTTCCGCGGTGGTCTTCGCCCACGGCGCCTCGCTGCGGTCGAACTGGTAGCTTTCCTCGACCGTGAAATCAGGCTCTGTCTCGAGCATTTCGATAGCATAGTTCAACCGTTCGCGAGCACGCGTGCGATAGACCTTGAACATGTCGTAGACCGGGTCGAGCGGCTGTGACTTGACGAGGTCGTCCAGCTGGTAACGGTATTGCTCGAAGAACGCGATATCGCTCGCCAGGAGATAGCTGCGGTTGCCGTCGAGGGAATCGATGTATTGATCGAGGACCCGCGACGAGAGGTCGTCGTTGACCGCGATCTGGTTGTAATGCGATTTCTGGATGAACTGCGTGGCGAGTTCCCCGATGCGCTCGTGGCGAATTTCCGGCACGAGTTCGTCGTCACTGGTGACGTTCGGGGCGCCGACGACGAGCGCCGATGCGGTGAGTCCGAGGATTAGAGCTATCGTCCGATTGATGCTCCGGTTGCTGGTTTTCCTCAAGGCGATCTCCATGTGTGTTATCGGCCTATGAAACCGACGGCGTTGTCGGCTAGGCTATTAGCCCGGCGCCCTTCGATCAAGGGCGCATTTGGCATAACCTTCGCCGAATTCATATTTCTTAAACCAGACTGGAAAAAATAATGCGGCCGCTCACCGTGCTGACAGGCGTCGTAATGGGTACCTGCGTATCGATAGCGATCAGCCTGCTGTTCGTCCTGATCGTATTTACCATCATTGGCGATGAATACCCGCGTGTTCGTCATGAATTCGGCCCGCTGACCAGTAGTCTCGCGGTCTTCACAGCTATGACCGCGATTTCGATCGCGAGTTTCTACACACTGGTAAAAAATCACAGCGCACGCTGGGCTGCGCAGGGGCTGCTGTGGATCGGGATTCTCGCGACCGGCTGGTACTACTGGCCCTGACCCAGGTTGCACGTTCCGGTGGGGCTTAGCCGAGCAGGCGCGGGCCGCGCCCGTTGCCGCTTTCGGCCCGGCTCTTGCCGCGCCGACGCCGCATCCTCGAGTGCAGCGCATCGCGTCGCGCCTCGAGCCATTCCTGCCGGCTCACGGTGGTCCGCCCGCCAGAGGCGTCCTGGATCTCCTGCCGGTATCGACAGAAGTCTTCGTAGGCCTCGATTTCGTGCCGCAGCTCCCGGACGACCAGTTCGATCATGATTGCATCGTCGAGAAAGCCGATACCCGGGATGTGGTCCGGTATGAGGTCCTCCGGTTCGGCAAAGTAGGCGAGCGCGTTGAGGACGCGTTTGGCGTCGCTGTGCGGCAGGCGCCACTCGAGGTCCGAGAGCATGTCGATCAGCCGCTTGAGCTTGTCGATACGCTCGCGCACGAAGCCCGGCGCCTGTGCGGCGTCGATGTCGTCGAGGACTTCCTCGGCCGCGGCAAGGATGTCTTCGGGAGCCATGCAGGCGGCCGCTTTTCGCGCCTCGCGCATGATCATCTGGAAGTGCTTGAGGTCCGAGTCGTCGAGCTCGAACGTTATCCTGAGGGTCATGAGGGGAGGCTGGCCCGGGTGGTTTCGACCGAACCGCAGCGTAGCACGCAACGACCGCCCGGGCTAAGCGGCGTGGCTACCAGTCGCGCCAGCGGCGTTCCCAGTTCTTCGAGCGATCGAAGTCCCCGGTGTTGTAGGGGTCGAAACCTTCCTCCTCGCCGGAGTCGATGATCGAGTCGTCGAGAATCTTGAGCGTTTCGTGCGTTCCGGTGTCCTCGCGAACGAACTTGTTGCGAATGAGGGGCTGCTCGTCGCGCACTTCGGTGCGTGCGGGCTTCGCCGGCGGGGCGTGACGGATGGCGTCGTTGACGCCGGATGCGTGTTCCCGCGTGGTGCGCCGCGCTGACTTCCTGCCGGTGACCCAGTCGATAATTTGCGAAAACATCGAGTTGTATGCCGAATTACGTCAAAAATATTCTGCCGGAAACGCCGTGTGCCGATGGCGGGATTAGCCTGCAGGCCTTGTTACTACGACGTTCATTGTCTACCAAGGTTCGCGCGTAACCCAGCGCTTTGATCGAAACTGTGAACGGGGTCACGGTTTGAAAGGATCACGGGTTAACAAGGTGGTTCAGCTGCTCGCCGTCCCTGCCCGTCGCCAGGCGATTCGCATGCCCCGCAGCAGTTGCAGCACGAGATACGGTGCGAGTACGAGCAGCCATGCGAAGCGATCGGCGCTCGTCAGTTTGCCGAGCAGTGACTCGAAGAACTGGCCGAAGCTGTCGCCGCCGTATTCACCGAAAACGAGCTCGCCGACGAAGAAAACGGCCAGGGGGACGAGCACGATACCCGCCAGGGCCATGCTCACGAACAGGATCAGCTCGCGGATTACGGTTTTGTTCATTGGGGAAGCAGCCGCCCTCGCGGGCCGTAGATTGCAGACGCCGACGTATCCTGAGCCGATGCGCCGCTGCGCGTCAAGTTCGGCCGCGGCATGCAGTGCGGCGACGATTCAGCTTTCGCGGCGGGGGCGTTCCTCGTAGCGAAACTCGGCGTTGCCGATCGTGACGCGGTCACCGGTCTTCAGGAAATGCTCGGTGACCCTGCGGGCGTTGACGTAGACCCCGTTACGGCTGCCCCAGTCCACCACTCGCGTCGTGTTGCCTTCCGTCAGGATGACCGCGTGGCGCCGGCTGATATACGGGACGTTGAGCTGGATGTCGTTCTGTTGGGTCCGACCGATCGTGACGCGGTCCTTGAAGAGCGGGAACCTGAGCTCCTGCTTGTCGATCCTGCCGATCAGCATGCGATGCACGCGGCTGCGTGGTTGTGCCGCGGCGGGCAGGGACGTTTGTTCTTCGACGATCTGCCGGCCGCCTGTGGCATTCTTCAGGCTGGTGAGTTCCGCCAGCAGGGTCTCCACGGCTTCGTTACGCGAGGCGAGCTTCTTCGTGAGCGCGGTCTTCGCGGCCTCCGCGCGGTCGAGTTTGCCCTCGAGCGCCTTGATCTGCTCTCGATACTCGTCGTCGGTGAGACTCAGCATGCGCTCCATCTCGTCACGATAGCCGTTGCTCTCCTCGAGGTCGGCGGCCAGCTGTTCGCTGAGCAGCTGGTTCTGCGTCGCCGTATCCTCGGCAGAGCTCAGTTCGGACCGCAGCCGCTCGAGTTCCTCGTTGTGGCGCTGCTGCATGATGCCGATCTGCTCGACCAGGGCCCGGTTGTCCGCCCCTTGCGTGTTGAGCCGCGCCTGGAGCAGCTCGGTCAATGACACTGTCTCCCGGAGCTCGAGCTTCGCGTGGTGCAGCGTCTGTTCCAGCCACTCGATCGCGCTCGTCTTGTCTTCCAGCTGTCGCCGCAGCTCGTCCGCATAAGCTTCGCTCTGCGCGAGCCGGGAAGTCATCTCTGCATCGCGCGCCTCGAAGGTCGCGATCCTGCCTCGCACCCTGTCAGCCCCGATGTTGTCGTCGGGCGGTGCCTGCGAGGCCCGCTCGAGTTCCGCTCGGCTTGCATCGAGTTCGCACTTCAGCGCGTCGCGTTCGTGCCGGAGCGCCTCCCGATCGGCAGCAAGCTCGTCGGTCGCCGCGCCGCGCTGCCGAATCTCCTCCCTGAGCGCTTTGATGTCGCGGTCCCGCGCCTGCAGCTGTTGCCGACTCGACTTCAGCTGTTTCTCGAACTCGGCGATTTGCCGGTTCAGGTCG
>JAZBNZ010000039.1:0-17932 GCA_036350895.1 Woeseiaceae bacterium | reverse complement strand
TGCCCGGGCAGGAACAGCCGGATGACGAGGTCGGCGAGTTCCTCTACCGTGTCGCGGGAATCGAGATCCACGCCGCTGGTCGCCTTGAGTTCGAGATTGAGCGCCGCAAGGCTGCCGGCGGCACCGCGAAGCATGTTGAAAATGAGCGCAGGATTACCCGCCGGTACGATGCCGCCGGCCTGCAGCCGCTCGATACGGGACACGGCGTGTTCGAAAAAGGGCTTCAAATGCGTGTCGCTGAGCCAGTCCAGGCGTTCGTTCGGGACGCTGGACTCCATGACGATCATCTTGTGCAGCGCCGGCTGGGTCTGGGCATAGCGCACGTAGGCACGGATCGACGCGATCATCTGCGCTTCGGCGTCATCCCGGTCGACGTCGGCCAGCGCCGTCCTGAGCGAGTCGTAGAACTCGCCCCAGATACGGTCGACGGCCGCCCTCCAAAGGTGATCCTTGTTCTTGAAATGGTAGGTGATGAGCGGATGGTGGACGCCGGCGCGCTCGGCGATGTCGCGGGTCGACGTGCCCTTGAAGCCGCACTCGGAAAACGCGGCGATCGCCGCATCCAGTAGCTTCCGCTGCGTCTGAAGCGAGCGTGCCTGGGGTTTACGCACAGGGGAGGATTCGACAGCGGTATCCGACACGAGCCTGACCTCGATCGCCTTCGGGACGACCAAGCTTAGCCCGGACTTTTCAAATTTTCCAGTTTGGACAGGTTTGCGCCCGGTCACGCCGGCACGAGCGCGCGATCCCCTTTATTCGATCGCGAACATCAGCCGAACCCCGGCCTGCTTCTCGATGTAGCGGTCGTTTTCGATGACCGGTTCGAACTCCCACTTCTCGACCGCCTTGATCGCGGCGTTGACGAAGACATCACCCGGTTCCGACTCCCGTACCTCGACATCACCCACCGAGCCGTCGATCCGCACCGTGAACACCACGTCGACCCAGCCGGACAGGCTGCGTCGCTCCGCGGCCCGGGGGTAACGCGGCGCAACGTACTTCGTGCGCGTCAGCGAGCTGATAGGCACGGGACCCTCTTCTGCCGGTGTCGCTGCGGCGGTCGCGTTGTCTGGCGCGACGGCTTTCGTGGCCGGCTCGACAGCTTCCGCCGCCGCGGTTGCAGCGGAATCTGCGGAGCTGTTCGTACTGCCCGCGGATGCGGCCGCCGGTGCTGCGGTTTGCGGGCTCGCAGCGGCAGGTTTTTCGGCAACGGCGCTAGCGGCTTCACGTTCGGCGGCGGCCCGGCGTTCCGCGTCGCGCTGCCGCGCGTCGTCGAGTGCACGCCCGGCAGCCGTGACCTCGCTGCTCTCCGCGTTGATATCGCGGGCGTCGTCGAGGATGCGCGCCGCCGACCGGAAGTTGCCGGCATCGATGGCAGCTCGCGCATCGAGCACCAGCCTCGAGATGATCATGCCGAGTCCGGCGACCGCCGTGGCGTTGCCGGGATCATTACTCAATGCCAGCTCGTAGTAATAGCGGGCGTTGTCGTTCGGTGGTTCGAGCAACCGGCCGGCATCCAGACGCGCCGCCGCGGTGTCGAGCACATCCTCGACACGCTCCGCGCTGCGGGCGACATCGAGCTCGGCCGCGACCGCGTCTATCCTGTCGGAATCTGCCGTCGACAGGCTGCGCGCGGCAGCAATGGCGTTCGCGGCATCCTGGAAGCGGGAATCGAGAATGGCTGCACGGGCCCTGTCGAGATACTCGCGGAGCTGCATCTGTTCGAGCTGCGCGGCCAAAAAGGGCAGGCGGGGATTGTCGGGATCGGCGGCCTGCACCTGGCCGATGGCGCTGACGGCGTCGTCCACGCGGCCCTCGAGCATTGCGGCTTCGCCGAGCGAGAGCGTCTGATCGACGACGTCGGCGAATTCGTCAGCCAGTTCCCGGTCACGGGGTGCGGCCGCGGCTGCCGCGGCAAAACGATCGATGGCGCTGTCGCCGACCGGCGTGTAGATCATCCCGGCGTCGCGCAGCCGTCGCGCTTGTACGATCAGTTCGTCGCCCGTTGACTGGGCGGCGGCCGGCGCCTGGTCCGCGCGCGCCGGTGCGGCGACCGGCTCGGCCGTGTCCGTCATGCTGGCTGCCGGCAGGGAGTCGACGGCCGTGTCGTCGTCGCCGCCGAACAGCCAGGCACCGGCTCCGGCGACGACCAGCAGTACGACCGCGCCGATACCGAGCAGCTTCGGATTCGCAAACGGTGAGGTGCCGCCGTCCGAACCGTCGGCGCCCGGCACCTGGCCGGGACCGGGCAGGTCGTCTTCTTTCCTGACCAGGCCGCCGAGCGAACCGCCCACCTTCGCGACGAGGCCGCTCATGGTTTGCCTGAGGCTGTCGTCCGTGCTGTCGAACGCGTCCATGTTGTCGTCCGGCAGGTCGACGTCGACGTCCGGGAGGATCGTCGCTGCCTGTCGTGATTTCTCCGGCGCCGGCTTTTTGTCAGCGGGCCCGGGCTTGCGGGCTGTCTCGGACTTCTTGACGGGTTCAGGCCTGGCCGTGGCGTCGGCTCCGCCGGGCTTGCGCGCAGGCTCCGGGCTGGCGGCAGCGGGTTTCGCAGCGGCCGGCTTGCTCGATTTTTCCGGTTTCGGCGGTTTCGCGGATGGTTCGACGGCCTTGCCGCCGTCGATCTTGAACGCGGAGTCCGGTGCCTCGAGATGGTGCCTGGCGGAGGCTTCGATCGCGAGGCGGGCGCGCCCGGGTGACACCGGCTTCAGGAGGAAGCGGTACACCTTGCCTCGATTGATCAGGTCCATCAGCATCTCGCCGTCGTCGCGCCGACCGGCCACTATCGAGACCAGCCGGTCGCCCGCGCGGCGCAGGTGTGCGGCCAGTTGCTCGACCTTGGGGCCGACCATGGCGGCGTCGATGAGGACGACGCCGACGTTGAATTTCTTGAGCGACTGCTCGGCCGCGGCAAGCGTTGCAGCCGCGTGAACTTCGTGCATTCCCTTTGTCGATTCCCGAATCGTCGCGAGGAATTCCTCGTCCTTCGAGAGCACGAGGACATCGACCTCGCGCGCACCGGGCGTAGCGGACGCTGCCTTGCGGGGGTCGAGTGCCGGCATCGAGCCCGTCGCATCGGTGATGATCGACGAGCCGTTCTCGGCCGTTTCCATCACGATGTGTTCGCCGGTGTCCTCTGGCACGGCACGGGTATCGTTGGCCGACTCGGCCAGCGCCATCAGCCGCATTTGCCGCGTCGCGTTGTCGATCAGCTTGCCGAGCTCCTCGCCGCTGACGCCGCCGCGGATCACCTGGAAGACTTCCTTCTCGCCGACCAGTGCTTCGACGTCCTTGTCGTTCCGGCCCGCGAGCAGGATCCCGATCGTTTCCGGCGAGCGCTTCTTGGCCTCGCGCAGTGCCTCGACGCCGCTCATGCCCGGCAGGTCCTGCGCGGAGACGATCACGTGTATCGGCACTTCACCGAGCGTGTTGAGTGCCTCCGTGCCACTGGTCGCGCAATGCACGGTATAGCGATCGTTGAAGCCCGCGCTCAACGAGTCGAGCGTGCTTTGTTCGCTGTGCAAGAGCAGAACCTGCGTTTTGATGTGCTCGAAGGACACTTTCCGACCTCCACGATTATGTCGAATCAACGATGCAATCCTTGCGAGGAAGCAGTATAGACGCGGGTTCGGGAGTGTCGGCCAGAGAACGGCGACGGATCGCCGAAACTGTGACGAGCCGCACAACGAAAGTGCAGGTCACGTCACGTTCGGGGACCCGGCGCCGGTGACGGCCGACGCAGGCGTCAAGCCGGGGCCGTGAAAGCGATTTCGAGTGTGACTATTCCGGCGCCTTGCGAGCAGCGATTTCGGCGGTCAGCGCGGCGATCGCGTCGTCCACCGTCATGACCTTCTGCTGCTTCGAACCGAGTCGCCGGACGGCCACGGAGTCCACCTCGACCTCACGCTGGCCGACGGCGAACAGGACCGGCACCTTGGCAACGCTGTGCTCGCGAACCTTGTACGAGATCTTCTCGTTCCGAAGATCCGCGTCGGCCCGGATGCCCGCTGCCTGCAGTCGCTCCACGACTCCCTCGGCGAACTCGTCCGCGTCCGAGGTAATCGTGAGTACCTTGACCTGCAGCGGCGCGAGCCACAACGGCAGATTCCCGGCATGATGCTCAATTAATATGCCGATGAAGCGTTCCAGCGAGCCGAAGATGGCGCGGTGGAGCATGACGGGCAGGTGTTTCTCGCCGTCCTCGCCGATGTAGTGGGCGCCCAGGCGCCCCGGCATGTTGAGGTCGACCTGCAGCGTGCCGCACTGCCAGTCGCGACCGATCGCGTCGCGGAGCACGAACTCGAGCTTCGGGCCGTAGAAGGCGCCTTCGCCCGGGTTGTGGGTGTACTCGAGGCCGGTTTCCTCGAGGGCATCGAGGAGAGCCCGCTCGGCCTGGTCCCAGACGGCGTCCTCGCCGACGCGGACCTCGGGACGGTCCGCGAACTTGATCCGGACGTCGTCGAAACCGAAGTCGCGGTAGATGCCGAGTATCAGGTTGCACACGGCGACGGATTCGGCCGTGATCTGCTCCGGCGTGCAGAAGATGTGCGCGTCGTCCTGCGTGAAGGCACGGACTCGCATCATGCCGTGCAGCGCGCCGGACGGTTCGTAGCGATGGCACTTGCCGAACTCGGCGAGTCGGTAGGGGAGATCGCGATAGCTCGTGATGCCCTGCTTGAAGACCTGCACGTGGCCGGGGCAGTTCATCGGCTTGATCGCAAACGTCCGGCCGTCGACGGTTTCGCTGGTGAACATGTTGTCACCGAAGGAATCCCAGTGGCCGGAGGCCTCCCACAGCGAGCGGGCGACGACTTCCGGGGTGTTGATCTCCTGGTAGCCGGCCGCGTTCTGTCGTTCACGCATGTAGTTGACGAGGCTCTGGAACAGCGACCAGCCGTGCGGATGCCAGAATACGGCGCCCGGCGCCTCCTCCTGGAAGTGGAACAGGTCCATGATCCTGCCGAGCCGCCGGTGATCCCGTTTCTCGGCCTCCTCGAGCATGTGCAGGTATTTGCGGAGTTCCTTTTCGCTGGACCAGGCGGTGCCGTAGACACGCTGCAGCATCTCGTTGTTCGAGTCGCCGCGCCAGTACGCGCCGGAGACGTGGGTCAGCTTGAACGCCTTGCCGAGCTTGCCGGTCGACGGCAGGTGCGGGCCCCGGCACAGGTCGATGAATTCGCCCTGGCGATACAGAGTGATCGGCTCCTCCGACGGGATGCTCGCGATGATCTCGGCCTTGTACTCCTCGCCCATGTCGCGGAAGAAGTCGACGGCCTCGTTGCGGTCCCAGACTTCGCGGACGATCGTCTCGTCGCGATCGACGATGTCCTTCATGCGCGCCTCGATCGTCGCGAGATCCTCTTCGGTGAAGGGTTCCTCGCGCGAGAAATCGTAGTAGAAGCCGTTCTCGATCGCGGGGCCGATCGTGACCTGCGTGTCCGGCCAGATCTCCTTGACGGCCTCGGCGAGGACGTGCGCGGCGTCGTGGCGAAGCAGCTCGTGCCCCTCCTCGCTGTCGCGGGTGATGATCTCGACGGCTGCGTCGTCCTCGATGTCGCGGGTCAAGTCCCAGAGTTCACCGTTGACGCGCACGGCGACCGCGTCGCGGCCGAGGCTCTTGCCGATGCTGTCGGCTATGGCGGCGCCGTGGACGGCACCCTCGAATTCGCGGACGGAACCGTCCGGCAGCGTAATCTGTGGCATTGCAGTTAGTTCTCGGGCTTGTCAGCTCGTCATTGGGCCCGGGAAGGGCGCGGGGTAGGCCGATATTGTAACGTCGGGAAGCCAACAAACAACAGCGCTGCTTGTGGCCGGTCATCCGGGGTCACTACAATAACCGCCTTTTGGCCGAGCCCTTGCCTACAATGAGCGACAGCGCACCGCGCGACTTCATTCGCGACATCATCCGGGACGACCTCGCCTCCGGAAAACACGCCGAGATCGTGACCCGTTTCCCGCCGGAGCCGAACGGCTACCTGCACATGGGCCACGTGATGTCGATCTGCCTCAATTTCGGCGTGACCGCCGAGACGGGCGGGCGCACCTTCCTGCGCTATGACGACACCAACCCCGGCAAGGAGGACGAGGAGTTCGTCCACGCCATCGAGCGCGACGTCCACTGGCTGGGCTTCGACTGGGGTGACCGGCTGACCCATGCGTCGGATTACTTCCAGCAGCTCTACGACGCGGCCGAGACGCTGATCGGCAAGGGGCTCGCCTACGTGGACAGCCTGAGCGCGGAGGAGATTCGCGCCCATCGCGGCACGCTGACCGAGCCCGGCAAGGACAGCCCGTACCGGGAACGGAGCATCGAGGAGAACCTCGACCTTTTCCGCCGCATGCGCGCGGGCGAATTCGAGGACGGCGCCCACGTGCTGCGGGCGAAGATCGACATGGCGTCGCCCAACATGAACCTTCGCGACCCGACGCTCTATCGCATCCGGCACATCCGGCATCAGCACACCGGCGACGAGTGGTGCATTTACCCCATGTACGATTTCGCGCACACCCTGTCGGATGCGTTCGAGGAGATCACGCATTCGCTGTGCACGCTCGAGTTCGAGGATCACCGGCCGTTGTACAACTGGTTCCTCGACCAGATCGAACCACCGCACCGGCCGCGGCAGATCGAGTTCTCCCGGCTCAACGTGGCCTACACCATCACGAGCAAGCGCAAGCTGGCCGCATTGATCGGGAACCGCGTGGTCAGCGGCTGGGACGACCCGCGCATGCCGACGATTGCCGGGATGCGCCGGCGCGGCTACCCGCCGGCCGCGTTGCGCGACTTCGTCACCCGCGCCGGCGTGACCAAGAAGGACAAGCTCATCGAGATGGGCATGCTCGAGAACAGCGTCCGGGAAGTGCTCGGGGACACGTCGCCGCGGCGTATGGGCGTGCTGCGGCCGCTCAAGGTCGTGCTGACGAACTACCCGGAAGATCGCGTCGAGATGATGACCGCGATGAATCATCCGAACCGGCCGGAGATGGGGGAGCGCGAGGTGCCGTTCTCACGCGAGCTCTGGATTGAGCGTGACGACTTCATGGAGGACGCGCCGAGGAAGTTCTTCCGCCTGAAGCCGGGCGGCGAAGTCCGGCTGCGCGCCGCGTACATCATCCAGTGCAACGACGTCGTCAAGGACGACGAGGGCAACGTCGTCGAGCTGCACTGCACCTACGACGAGTCGACGCGGAGCGGCTCGCCGAACAGCGACCGCAAGGTCAAGGGCACGATTCACTGGGTCTCTGCGGCGCACGCCGTTCCGGCCGAGGTGAGGCTCTACGACCGGCTGTTCCGCGAGGCGAATCCGAATGCGGCCGAGGATTTCATGACGGTGCTGAACGAGCAGTCGCTGGAGACCGTCGATGCCAGGCTCGAGCCCGCGCTCGCCGACGCCGCGACGGGCGAGGCCGTGCAGTTCGAGCGACTCGGCTATTTCGCGCGCGACCCGGACTGGACGGACGAACGGCCCGTGTTCAACCGCGTCGTGACGCTCCGCGACTCCTGGGCGAAGCTGGAAAAGCAGGCGCTCGGCAGCTAGCGCTCAGGCCGCGTGGTCGGCGCTGACGACTACCGGCGCGCCCCGGCCCAGTCCCAGGCTCTCGGCGGCGTTGCCCTCGGCACAGGCGATCTCGACGACGCCGAAGGAGTTCACCAGGGCGAGGTGCTCGCCGGGGGTCGCCCGGCCGTAAGTCTGGCGCATCGTCATCTTGTGGCCGGCGATCGTAATGGCCGGGTCCGTGATGCCCGCGAGCATCGACTCGTCGATGTTGCTGATCAGGTTCCCGAACGAGTCGATCGTGATGATGCTGCCCGTGACCTTGCCCGGCTGCACGTCGGGCTCGTCGATCCAGCCCGGAATCCACTCGTCGGCGGGCGTCCCCAGCTCGTCGAGCGAGGCCTTGCCGCTCGCAAGCAGCGCCGCCACCGGCGCGAAGATGTCGCGGCCGTGAAAGGTGTTGCTCGGCGCGGCGATGCCGTAGCGGTCGAGCCGCTCCGTGTCGAGATGCATGACCCGGGCACCCTCGACGCTGTCGAGGAAGCTCGCCAGGAGGCCGTTGTCCGGCGCCATGAACAGGTGGCCGCAGGCTTCGGCCAGCAAGATCCTGCGTTCCGTGCCGACACCGGGGTCCACGATGGCGAGGTGTACCGTGCCCGCCGGGAAATACCGGTAGGCACGGCTGACCCAGAAGCCGGCCTCCGGGGGCCACTGGGCCGGGATGTCGTGCATCAGGTCGACGATCTGCGCCCCCGGAAAGCGCGTCAGGATGACGCCGCGCATGACGGCCGCGAACGGCCCCTTGTGACCGAAGTCGGTCGTGATCGTAATGACGCCGGACAGGTTCATATCGCTCTCTTTCTGTCGTACTGTCGCCGCGCTCGCCCCGGATCGCCGCCGACCGGGGTTCAGGCGGCGAGCCGGTCGAGGTGATAATCGGCGTTGCCGAACAGCTGGCCGATCACGGTAAGGCGCTTGAAATAGTGGGCGATGTCGAGTTCCCAGGTGACACCCATACCGCCGTGTATCTGCACGGCTTCCTGGCCGACCTTCTTGCCCGCGGTGCCGACCTGGTACTTGATCGAGCTGACGGCACGCTGCGCTTCCTCGCTGCTGGCGTCTTCCGCGGCGAGCATGGTGGCCCACAGCAGCAGCGAATAGCTCTGCTCGCAGGCCGTCAGCATGTCGACCATGCGGTGCTGCAGTGCCTGGAAGCTGCCGATCGGCACGCCGAACTGCACGCGGCTCTTGGAATAGTCGACGGTCTTGTGCGTCATGATCTGCATGATGCCGACGGCTTCCGCGCAGACGGCGAGCGTCGCCTCGTTCGTCACCGCCACGATGGTCTCGAGCGCCTGACCGTCCGGGCCCAGCCGGTTCGCCGCCGGCACGCGCACGTCCTCGAGGTCGATTTCCGCGGCCTGGTGGCCGTCCACCGTCGGGTATGCGCGCCGCGACAGCCCCGCCGCGTCTGCCGGCACGACGAACAGGCTGATGCCTTCAGGGTCCGTCGTCGCGCCCGCGGTCCTTGCCGAGACCACCAGGAAGTCGGCGTTCCCGCCGTTGAGGGTAACGCCCTTGCGGCCGCTGAGGAGGTAGTCGTCGCCGTCGGCCGTGGCGGTCGTCGCGACGCTCGCGAGTTCGTAACGGCTCTGCGGCTCGACGTGCGCCAGGGCGGCCTGCGCTTCGCCGCCGATGACCGGCGCGAGCCAGTCGGCTTTCTGCGCGGCGTCGGCGAGTCTTCTCAGCACGCCGCCGGCCAGGACGATATTGGCGAGGTAGGGCTCGACGACCAGGCCGCGGCCGAACTGCCGCATGATCAGCATGATCTCGACCGGTCCCCAGCCGAAACCGCCGTCCTCTTCGCTGAACGGAACGGCCGTCCAGCCGAGCTCGGCGAACTGCTGCCAGACATCGCGGCTGTAGCCTCTGTCGCTGCCCGCATATTTCTGGCGCGTGTCGAAGTCGTAGTCGTTGGCGATGAACTTCTCGACGCTGTCTTCGAGCATGAGCTGCTCTTCGCTGAGTGCAAAATCCATGTGTGCGTCTCCTTACAGGCCGAGTACGTGCTTCGCCACGATGTTCTTCTGGATCTCGTTGGACCCGCCGTAAATCGAGGCCTTGCGGAAATTGAAGTAGCGGAGTGAGGACCAGGTTTCGTTGCCCTCGCCGATCCTGTCGCCGACGGGAAACTCCGGCGCATACTGCTCGGGCACGTAAGGCAGGGCGTAGTAACCGGCCGCCTCGACGTAGAGTTCGTCGATGGCCTGCTGCATCTCCGTGCCGACGAACTTGAGGATCGACGACTCCGGCCCCGGCGCCTTGCCGGAGGCAACGGCGGCCAGCGTCCGGAGCTCGGTGAACTCGAGTGCCCGCAGTTCGATCTCGACCGCGGCGAATTTGCGCATGAAGTTACGGTCCTCGATCAGCGGCGGGGCCCCGCGCACGCGTCGTTCTGCCTGTTCCCGAAGCTTGCGCATGCGGCGCTTCGAATAGGGCACGGCCGCAATGTTGGTGCGTTCGTGCTGCAGGAGTACCTTGCCGTAGGTCCAGCCCTTGCCTTCCTCGCCGACCAGGTTCTCGATCGGGACCCGGACGTTCTCGAAATGCACTTCATTGACCTCGTGCTCGCCCTCGATCGTTATGATCGGCTTCACGGACACGCCCGGCGTCGCCATGTCGATCAGCAGGAAGCTGATGCCTTCCTGCCGGCGCGCAACGTCGGTATTCGTTCGCACGAGGCAGAAGATCCAGTCGGCGTTCTGCGCGAGCGTCGTCCAGGTCTTGGTGCCGTTGACGACGAAGTGATCCCCGTCGAGATCGGCGCGCGTCTTCAGCGAGGCGAGGTCGCTGCCGGAGCCCGGCTCGGAGTAACCCTGGCACCACCAGACGTTGCTCTCGAGGATATCCGGCAAGAAGCGCTGCTTCTGTTCGTCGTTGCCGAAGGTGTAGATGACCGGCCCGACCATGCCGACGCCGAAGGGTACGATCGTCGGCGCATTGGCCTCGGCCAGTTCCTGCATGAACAGGTATTTCTGAACCGGCGTCCACCCGGTGCCGCCGTATTCCTTGGGCCAGTTGATCGCGAACCAGCCGCGCTCGTTGAGCCACTTCTGGTAGCGGATCTGGTCGTCACGGCTGATGGCGACGTTGGCGTCCTGTTTGGCCCTTATATCTTCCGGGAATTCGGTCTCGAAAATGCGCCGGATCTCGTCGCGGAAGGCGAGTTCCTCGTCAGTGAAGGTCAGGTTCATGAGTCCCCTTTCTGCGGTTGTCTGAACGCGCGCGAGGCGCGGGCCGCCCGGCGCGCCGGCCATGGCGGCCGGGCGCCCGAAGCGGCTCCGAGCGCGCGATCCTACCACGGTCTCCGGGTGATCGCGGCGCCGGATCCGCGGCGGCTCTGCCGGTCGGGGCCGGAAGATTCCGTGGCCGGCCGAATTTCCAAGCCTGCGGCCAATCGTGCAGAATGCGCGCATGACTTCCAAGACGAGCCAACAGTCCAGGGTCGACGCATCCGGCGACGCCGAACCGCTGCGCGACGCGCTGAACCGACCGCTGCACGACCTCCGGATATCGCTGCTCGATCAGTGCAATTTCCGCTGTCCCTACTGCATGCCGGCGGACGAGTTTCACGCGGACTACCAGTTCCTGACCCGCCGCGAGCGGCTGACACACGAGGAAATCCTGAGAGTCGCGCGCGCCGCTGTCGCCGGCGGCGTGTCGAAAATCCGCCTGACCGGCGGCGAACCGCTGCTCGACCGCTCCCTCCCTTCGCTGGTCGAGGGCATAGCGGCGATCCCCGGTATCGACGACCTGGCGCTGACGACCAACGGGATGCTGCTGGCGGACCGGGCGCACGCGCTCGCCGCGGCCGGCCTGCAGCGGGTGACGATCAGCCTCGACAGCCTCGACGCCGACGTCTTTCGCATCATGAGTGGCGGCCGGGGCGATCTCGACCAGGTGCTCCGCGGCATCGACGCGGCCGCCGCCGCCGGCCTTACGCCCATCAAGATCAACGTGGTCGTGCAGCGCGGCGTCAACGACCATACCGTGCTCGAACTGCTCGAGCATTTCCGAGGCTCGGGCCACATCGTCCGGCTGATCGAGTACATGGACGTCGGCAACCAGAACGGCTGGCGGATGGAGCAGGTCGTGCCCTCGCGAGAACTCGTGGACATCATCCGGGCAAAGTGGCCGCTCCGGCCGGTCGGCCAGAACTACCCGGGCGAAGTGGCGAGACGCTACGAGTACCTGGATGGGCAGGGGGAGATCGGCTTCATCTCGTCGGTGACGGCGCCCTTCTGCGGCAGCTGCTCGCGGGCGCGGCTGTCGGCCGACGGCACGCTGTACACCTGCCTGTTCGCGACGCACGGGACGGACCTGAGGGAGCCCCTCAGGAACGGCGCCGACGAGGACGAACTCGGCGATATACTGTCGAAGATCTGGCTACAGCGCGCCGATCGATACAGTGAACTTCGGCGGCCCGACGTTGCCGAAACTCACCACCTTTCGAAAGTCGAGATGTACCGCATCGGCGGATGAACCTGGCGAAGGCGGAGTGACCGTTGAGCGAACTGACCCACGTTGATTCACGCAACCGGCCGGCGATGGTAGACGTCGGCGACAAGGCCGTTACGCGTCGCGAGGCGACGGCGCGGGCGCGCGTATGGCTGCCGCCGGCGGTGCGCGCCGCGCTCGATGGCGACGAGATCAACAGCAAGAAGGGGCCGGTGTTCGCGACGGCGATCATAGCGGGCGTCATGGCGGCCAAGAAGACGCACGAACTCATCCCGTTCTGTCACCCGCTCGGGCTCGACAAGTGCGATGTCGATATCCGCGTCGACGGCGACGAAGCGATCATCGATTGCACCTGCCGTATCGAACACAAGACGGGCGTCGAGATGGAGGCGCTGACCGGCGCCTCGGTAGCGGCCCTGACGATCTACGACATGGTCAAGGCACTTTCGCACGACGTCGTGATCCGCGAGACGCGGTTGCTCGCGAAGTCGGGCGGCAAACAGGATTTCCGGCATGAATCGCAGGCATGAACCGTAGACCGGTGCACGCACTGGTGCTGGCCGGCGGCAGGAGCCGTCGAATGGGGCAGGACAAGGCCCACATCGTCCATGCCGGCAAGCCGCGTCTCGCCCACACGGTGGATCTGCTGGCGCCGCTGGTCGACAAGGTCTGGGTGTCGGTCCGCAAGGATCAGCCGGCCGATCCGCTCCGCGATGCCTATCCGCAGATTACCGACCGGGACGACGATGCCGGGCCGGTCGCCGGTATCCTCGCGGCACTCGAATCGGAACCCGGGGTCGACTGGCTCGTCGTCGCCGTCGACCTGCCGAACCTCGATACCCGGACCGTAACCAACCTGCTCGAGCAGGCGACCGACGAGCGTTTCACGGCGTATCGCAGCAGTCACGACGGTCTGCCCGAGCCGCTGTGCGCGCTGTACCGGGCGGGCGCTCTGCCCGTGATACGGTCGTTCGTCGACGAGGGTATCGTCTGTCCGCGCAAGATCCTGATCCGGAGCGACGCGGAGTTGCTGGAACAGCCGAACCCGCGTGCGCTCGACAACATCAACACGCCGGAAGATCTCCGGGAGGCCGGGCTGGCCGCGCCCGCCCGATGAGGCAGGAAAGAAGACCCGTATGAAGACAATCAACGTTCGCTATTTCGCATTATTCCGGGAGCAGGCCGGCGTGGGAGAGGAAACGCTGACGCTCGATGCCGCGACGGCCTTCGATGTCTTCGAGGCGACGCGCGAACGCCACTGCTCGCCCGAACCACACGGTCACTGCAAGGTTGCGATCAACGACGAGATGGCAGACTGGGCGTCGCCGGTCGAGGACGGCGACACGGTGTTGCTGTTCCCGCCGGTCGCGGGGGGCTGATCGTGATCGAGATTGTCGAGACGCCTGTCGACACGGCCCTGCTTGCCGACAGTCTCCGGGATTCCCGGGCCGGCGGCTACGCCGCGTTCGAGGGCTGGGTGCGCAACGAGAACGATGGCCATGCCGTCGAACGGCTCGAGTACGAGGCGTATGCGCCGCTGTGCGTCAAGGAGGGCGAGCGCATCGTGGAAGAGGCCAGGGCGAAGTACCCGTTCATCGCCGCGCGGGTCGTGCACCGGACGGGACTCCTCGAACTCGGCGACTGCGCCGTCTGGGTCGGCGTCGTCTCGAAGCACCGTGACGAAGCCTTCCGGGCCTGTCGCTACATCATCGACGAACTAAAGGTCCGGCTGCCCATCTGGAAGAAAGAGCACTACGTCGACGGCGACTCCGGCTGGGTCAATTGCGAGCGCTGCGCCGCGCACGGCCAGCGTGATCACGGTACCTGACCCAGCCCGTCCAGGTCTTCCGGCCGGTCGATGTCGACCGCCGCTGCCTCGCAGCGAATCGTCCTGAGCCCGTCGCCGGCCGCTTCCAGGAAGCGCTTCGCGCCGCGATCCCCCTCGAGCGCGGTGAGCGCATGGAAATGATCCCGGCCAATCAGCACCGGGGGGCCGATCGTCGAGGCGAACTCCGTCGCCACCAGGGCATCGGCCTCACCTCGCCATGCGTCGCGAAGGGCGGCGAAGTGTTGCGGTGGGATCAACGGCTGATCGGCGAGGCAGACGAGCAGCGCGTCCGCGGATTCCTTGAGCGCGCGAGCGGCCGCGGCGAGCGAGGAGCCGAGTCCGCTCGCGTGGTGCTCGTTGATGATCAGAAAGCGTGCGCCGGAGGCGTTGTGAATGCGTGCGGCCTCGTGGCCCGCGACCAGCACCACGGCCTCCGGCCGGGCCGCGGCCGCCGCCGCGCATGCTTTCCGGACCATCGGAATTCCGTCGACCGGCTCCAGCTGCTTGGGCCGGCCGAAGCGCTGGCTCGAACCCGCGGCGAGGACGACCGCGATCAGTTTCGGTTCCGAATCTGGCATCATTGAGACGGCAGTATAAGAGGACGACTCTGCTGCGGGAACTGCATCGGCACTTGCGGTAGGCGCGGCAACTGTGTATTTCTACCGACGGCGACCGCGGACAGTTGACGCTCGCCTTCGTTCGAACGGGGACCGATCTTGCACCTCATAACGTCAATCGAAGACGCTCGCAAACTTGAAGGCCAGGAAGTCGGCCTGTCCGACTGGATCGTGATCGACCAGAACCGTATCGATCTCTTCGCGGAGGCGACCGACGATTATCAGTGGATTCACGTCGACGTCGACCGCGCGGAAAAGGAGATGCCGGACGGCAAGACCATCGCGCACGGCTACCTGACGCTGGCGCTGATTCCCGCCCTGACCGGCGACTTCGTCGAGATCAAGAACCTCGAGCGCGGCATCAACCTCGGCGTCAACAAGGTGCGTTTCTACACGCCCATCCAGGTCGGAGACCGGGTTCGGGCGAGGGCCAAGGTGCTGTCCGTCCGCCGCCGCGCCGGCGCGATGCTGCTGACGTCGGAGACGCGCATAGAGGTCGAAGACCGGAAGAAGCCCGCCTGCGTCGCCGAGACGCTGGGCATGTATTTCTTCAGTGAGGAACCGGCCGCGGCGCCAGAATCGGCCGCCGCCGACGGAGGATAGCGATGCTCGGCAGTATTCTTGCCCTGGTGCACCTCCTGATCTGGCTGTGGGCGCTGACGCGCATCCTCGGCAGCGGCGCCGATTCCGGCCAGAAGGCGCTCTGGATCATCGTCGTGTTTCTGCTGCCGGTGGTCGGGCTGGTGGCCTGGTACCTCGTGGGCCCGGGCTCTCCGAAGGACTAGCGCGTCAGTCACCACCCTCGTCGGTGAACTCCACCGTGGCCTGGCGCCGGCGGTCGACGACCAGCCGCGTCACGTCGGGTCGCGAATAGTGCCCCGCGACATCCAGGTTCTGCCGCTCCTCGAGTACCCGGGCATGGTCGATCTCGATGATCGACAGCAGTTCCTCGTCGACGACGGGCTCGAGCAGCCATTCCCCGTCCGGCCCGGCGGCACAGGAGCCGCCGTTCGCCATGATCTCGTCGGCGGTATCCTTGAGCAGCTCGGCCTCGGGCAGATGATCGCCAATATCGCTCTTTCGCATCAGGCCCGAGACCGATACCACGAAGGAACGTGACTCCCGGGCGATGAAGCGGGTGATTGCCTCCGTGTTGCAGAGGCTGCCCGGCCAGATCGCGACGTGCAGGTCTTCGCCCTGGCCGTACAGGGCGGCGCGGGCGAGCGGCAGCCAGTTCTCCCAGCAGTTCAGCCCGCCTACCGTGAATGCCCCTAGCGAGTGGGTGCAGAGTCCGTGACCGTCACCCATCGCCCAGACCAGCCGCTCTTCGTAAGTGGGCTGCAGTTTGCGATGCACCGAGCGGATATCGCCCTTAGCATCGATATAGACCATCGAGCAGTAGAGACTGTGGCCGCCGCGGTCGGCGGCGCGCTCGATCGTGCCGAGGTAGCAGGCGATCGCGCGGGCCCTGCAGCGTGCCCGTAACGGCCCGAGGTCGCCGCGCTCGATGACGACGGCCTGTTCCGCGTAGTGCGCGTACAGCCGCTTCTGCAGGGCGGACTCGAAGCGGGCGCCGTCGGTGCGCTCAACCCAGAAGGGGTAGCCCGGTAGCAGCGCCTCGCCGAAGCAGACGAGGTCGGCACCTTCGTCGGCGGCCCTGTCGATCCAGCTCGATACCTTGTCGGTCGTTGCGGCGCGGTCGAGCCAGGCCGGTGCGACCTGGGCCAGTGCAATCGTCAGTCGTGTCGAAGCCATTCGAATATGTACCGCCAAAAAAAAACGGCAGGTCTTGCGACCTGCCGTTCGGTTGCGGCGCCGTAAAGGAGCCTTAGTCGAAGAAGTAGCTCAGTGTCAGCCCGTAGGTGCGCGGCTGGTTGGGGTAGCCGCTGTAGTTGCCGCCAGGCTGGACGGTCGTCGGGAACGCACTCTGGAGATACTCGTCGTTGTTGAGGTTACGACCCCAGAGCATCGCCTCGAAGCCGTTCAGCCAGCGCAGGCCGAGGCTCGCGTTGATCGTGCCGACTTCGCGCGATGCGATGTCCGCCGGTACGTTCGAAATGACCTGCGTGTCGCTCTCGTAGTAGTACTCGGCTCGGACGAAGGCCGACACGTTGGCGCCGATATCGAACTGGTAGCGAGCCCAGGTATTGATGCTGGTTTCGCTGACGCCCGGCACCTGCGTGCCCGACAGGTCGGTCGGCCCGCCGACGCCCGGTGCGCCCGGGTAGTCGTCGTACTGGGGATCGATGAACATGCCGCCGATGAACCAGTCGAAGCTGTCGGTAATCGCCCACAGCAGGTCGACTTCGACACCGGTCGTCGACTGCTTGCCGGCGTTCGTCAGTACGAAGCCGGTGCCCTGGAAGACGTTTTCCTGGAAGCCTTCGATTTCCTGGTCGAAGATGGCGAGATTGAACGCGACCCGGTCATAGGCGCCCTTCAGGCCGATCTCGAAGAGGGTCGAGTCTTCCGGACCCGCAAACCGCGTACCCGATGTCAGGTTGACGGGCGCAAGACCAGCGGATTGAAGCGCAGGAATGTCGGATGCCAGCGGCCGCGAGTCGCGAGACAGGTTCCACGACGTTGCCTTGAAGCCCGTGCCGGCGCTGACGTAGGCATTCAGCGAATCCGTGACGTCGAACGCGAAGCGAGCGGTCCAGGACGTGTTGTCATCCTTCGAACGGCCCGACTCGACCGCGTTCGGGTAGCCGACGAAAGGCGGGAGGAACTGCAGCGGCTGGAAGGCCAGCAGCGGGTTACACGGCGTCGGCGGGTTCGTCTGCGGATCGGGGCAGGGCGTCGACCGTCCGGCTGCCGCAATGGCTGCCGCCGTGGCGGGATCGAGGCCCTGGTCGATCAGGTCTGCCGTGACGAAAGCCTCGCCGACCGGCACGAGATCCACCGTCGAGAATATGTCCGTGCTCGTGGTGTTGAGCGCGACGTTCTTCTCGTCCTCGGTGTAGTTGATGCCGAGCGTCAGCGTCGCCCGGTCGCCGAGGCCGATGTCAGCCTGGGCGAACAGCGAGGTTGCCGTGTTCGTGAGCGTCCCGATCTCGACGCTGCCCTGCCCTGAGCCGTAGAAGGCGCTGCCGACGAGCGCCGGCGGCAGGAGCCCCTGCTGCGCGAGTCCAGCCTCGATCAGCGTGAGTGGCGACTGCACGAGACCGGCGCCGAGGGCCGCGAGTGCCTGTTGCTTCGCGGCGACCGGCGTACCGGCCGGGAGTGCCGCGAGCACCGTCAGCGCGTCGAAGTAGGGCCGAATGTCGTCACCGAAGCCGACACTGCTCCGCTGGTCTACGTCTTCGTCGAAGTAGAATGCGCCGACCAGCCAGTCGACGTTGTTCGTGCTGCCGGAGAGGCGCAGTTCCTGCGTGAACGTATCGAGCTCGGTGTCGGTGAGGTTACCGGCTGCCTCGCTGATCAGTTCGCCGCCGAAGAAGTCGCTGTCGGAGTTATCGAAGCGCTCTAGCTTT
>JAZBNZ010000038.1:0-2210 GCA_036350895.1 Woeseiaceae bacterium | reverse complement strand
GCAAATAAGGGTCGTGCACGAAACGACGAGTAGTCGGATCCTGGAGGACGGGACGAGAAGATACCGGTCCCGCGACCTGGATCGTGAGACTCTGGCGAACATCTGGACCATCATCACGGCTCCGCGCTTCCTACAACAGATTGTTCTTCAAACGGGGCTTCAAAACGGGCGGGCGGATATGCCGGAAGAGGCGGAAGCGGAACCGGAGGCGCTGTCTCCTGTTGAGATGGAAACCATCAAGAAACGAGCGGAGTTTCTTGGCAAACGGCAGATCCGTGTAAGGCAGGATGGTAGCCACATCTTCGAGATCGCCGTCCGCGATCCGGATCCTCGCCAGGCACTAACGCTAGCGCGCACGATCCTCGATCGATTCCTCGAGGAGGAGCGCGCCAATCGCATGGCTCCCAGGACCTCGACGCGCGATTTCCTTGAGCGTCAACGACAGACGTACGCGGAGGCACTCCAAGCCGCTGAGGACAGCCTTGCCGTTTTCCAACGCAGTCTTGTTTTGGAAAGTCTCGTCGGAAACCCGGTCAATGCGAGCAACGTCGCCCGTATCGAATCGAACCTGTCGAGAATGAGAGAGCAGCATTTCGATGCCGACGTCAACGAGATGGCTATTCTCGAACGACAGGCCAGTTCCGTCGTCGGGACGTTACCCAACATTGCCGTCATTGAAGATGACCCAGCGATCAATGGAGTCCTCATTACAATCGAGGACTTACTCGCGGATCGGACCGTGGGCACCGGCAGTACGAGTACTGATTCTGAGCTTGGCCGGGCTCGCGTTCGGCTGAACACACTCGTGGAGCAGCGCATCAACCGCGATTACTCGTCACTGGGGATCATGAATCGAAATCGGCTTTCCCAGTACGTTTTCTTCATGCTCTACAGGAACGTCAAAGAGAAAGTTCTCGAGGATCTCTCCAACGACGTGCAGGCTTATCGGGATTTTTCAACACGACAGCCGGAACAATCGGCTCGCTTGGAGGAACTCCAGGACGAGGTCGCGGAACGCCGGGATATGCTCGACGCCATCGAACGAGAGATATCCCAGCAGACGATCAATCTCGAAGCCAGCATGTCGGAGATCGGATATCGGATCGAAGTTCGCCGCGATCCGGAACTCGGGCGTTTTCCTGTCGAGCCAGATAAGATGCGCCTCTATTTCATGGGCTTTGCCCTCTCCATGGCCATCGGTTTTGGCCTGGTCGTGCTCTCGGTGATGCTCGATCGCACCTTCACCGCGGTCGAGGACATCGAGCGGTCGCTGGGCCTGACCGTGATCGGTACGCTGCCTGTGATCCAGGACGAGCACTTCAAGCGAAAGCGTCGCGTGCGGCTCGTGCGCTGGCTCGTGCTGGTGACGCTGATCCTCGGCGTGGCTAGCGTGTTCCTGCTGTACGTCTATCCCCGGATGAGTTAGGAGCGCGAACGTGGCGACGACCAAGCGCAAGAAGAAGAAGCAGGAGAGCGGCCGGCTATTCGACATCGAATCGCCCATGGCCATCGAGCTGCGACGGATCATGATCCGGCTCGGCCGGCAGCTCGATTTGGACCGCAAGCGATCGATCCTGATCTCGAGTTCGGAGCGCGGCGAGGGCAAGAGCCTCTTCTCGTTGCACTTCTCGCTCGTGCTCGCCTACCACCTCCAGAAGGAGGTGCTGCTCATCGACGCGGACGTCAGGCGTCCGGTGCAGCACACCGTCTTCCAGGTGCCGCTCGAGCCCGGGCTGGCCGAGATTTTACGCGAGGAGGAGCAGGCCGTCGAGACCGTCCGCGCGACCAAGGTGAATAACCTGCACTTCCTGCCGGCCGGCCTTCCGGGCGGCAACCCCAGCCGGCTGTTCGGCGGCAACAAGCTGCGCAACGCGGTCCAGAAGCTCTACGAGCGCTTCGACATCATCCTGTTCGATTCGCCGCCGGTGGTGCCGGTCTCCGACCCGCTGCACTACCTCGAGGCCGTCGACGGCGTGCTCTACCTCGTGATGGCGGGGCAGACGCACAAGGACGTGGCGCAGCGAGGCGTCGACATCCTGCGTTCGGCCGGCGCCAACATCCTCGGGGTGGTGGCCAACAATCTGGGCGAGGTGCTGCCGTACTACTACGACAAGAAATACTACGGCTATGACAAGGGGCGGAAGAAGTGATGGTCAGGGGGCGACCGGCTTGGCGCTTCGCGATCCGCCGGTCGCCCCCTGACCATCACT
>JAZBNZ010000037.1:0-55116 GCA_036350895.1 Woeseiaceae bacterium | reverse complement strand
GCCGGGCGTGCTCATTGTCGAGGCGCTGGCCCAGGCCGGCTGCCTGCTCTCGCAATTGAGTTTCGACGGGGAGGGCGAGCGGCCGCTCTACTATCTCGCCGGCGTCAATGACGCGCGCTTCAAGCAGCCCGTGCGTCCCGGCGATCGACTGGATCTGCGCGTCGATGTGGAGCGCGTGCGACGCGGCATGTGGTGGTACCGTGGCGAAGCCTCGGTCGATGGCAAGGTGGCTGCGGCAGCGACGATTCTCAGCGCTCCGGCGAGCGCTTCCGGTGGAGGCAAGGGATGATTCATCCGACAGCAATCATTGCGGATTCGGCGGTCGTCGCCGATGACGTCGAGATCGGCGCGTACTCGATCATCGGCGATCACGTCGAGATCGGCAGCGGCTCCCGAATCGGCAGTCACGTCGTCATCAACGGCCCGACGGTGATCGGTCGCGACAACCGCATCTACCAGTTCGCCTCGATCGGCGACGATCCGCAGGACAAGAAGTACGCCGACCAGCCGACCCGGCTCGAGATCGGCGACGGTAACACGATCCGCGAGTTCTGCACGATCAGCCGCGGTACCGTCGAGGACGAGGGTGTTACCCGGCTCGGCAGCAACAACTGGATCATGGCCTACGTGCATATCGCGCACGACTGCGTCATCGGCGACAACACGATCATGGCGAACAACGCGACGCTCGCCGGTCACGTCCACGTCGGCGACTGGGTGATTTTCGCGGGCTTTTCGGGTGCCCACCAGTTCTGCAAAATCGGCGCACACGCGTTCATGGGGATGTACGCAGGCGCCAACCGGGATATCCCGGCCTACGTCACCTGCTCAGGAACGCCCGCCACGCCGCGCGGAATCAACAGCGAGGGCCTCAAGCGGCGCGGCTTCAGCGAGGCCCAGATCCGGAACATCAAGAACGCCTATCGTCTCGTCTTCCGCAAGGGCAAGAAGCTTGCGGAAGCCGTCGAGGAACTGACCGCGCTCGTCGACGAGCAGCCCGAACTCCGGCTGTTCCTCGACTCACTGACCCAGTCCGAACGCGGCATCGCACGCTGAGCGCAATGCGGGTCGGGCTGATTGCGGGCGAGGCGTCGGGCGACCTGCTCGGCGCGGGCCTGATCCGTGAACTGGCCGCACTCGCGCCCGATGCCCGCTTCGAAGGCGTCGCCGGCCCGGCCATGATCCGCGCAGGCTGCGAACGGCTGGCCGACGCCGAGGAGCTGGCCGTGATGGGGCTCATAGAACCGCTGCGGCACATTCCGCGGCTGCTGCGTCTGCGGCGAACCCTGGTGGAGCGCTGGCTCGCGGATCCGCCCGACGTCTTCGTCGGCATCGACGCGCCCGATTTCAATCTCGGCGTCGAGACCCGCCTCCGGGCGGCGGGCATCCCCACGGTGCATTACGTCAGTCCGTCGGTGTGGGCCTGGCGATCCGGGCGGATCAAGACGATTCGTCGCGCCGTCGATCGCGTGCTGTGCCTGCTGCCCTTCGAGAAGCAGTTCTTCGACGAGCACGGCGTCGACGCGGTGTTCGTCGGTCACCCCAAGGCGAGCGAGCTGTCACCCGACGACGAGCCGGGACCGCTGCGGGAAGCGCTGGGGCTGCCGGTCGGCGGGCCGGTCGTGGCGCTGTTGCCGGGGAGTCGCGGCAGCGAGGTCAGCCGGCTCGCGCCGGTCTTCGCCGACGCCGCGGCGCTGATTCACGCCCGGAACAACGAGGCCCGCTTCGTCCTCCCGGTCGCGAGCCCGCGCCTCGCCGCTACCATCACCGAGGCCGTCCGGGCAGCCGGTATCGAAGCCGTGACCCGCGTCGTCGAGGGCCGGTCGCTGGATGCCATGCGTGCGGCCGACGTCGTGCTCATTGCCTCCGGTACGGCCGTTCTCGAGGCCGCGCTGCTCGGCAAGCCCGCGGTGGCCGCGTACCGCGTGGCCGCGTTTACCGCCTGGCTCGTCCGCCGGTTCCGGTTGATCAACATCTCGCATTTCACGATCCCGAACCTGCTCACGGAGGAGCCGCTGATACCGGAGTTCATCCAGGAGGCGGCCACACCGGGCGCCCTTGCCGAGGAGGTGAACGCGCTGCTCGAGGATGCCGAACGCCGCAGAGCGATCCACGACAGGTTTGCTAAACTGCGCGAACAGCTGGCACTCGACGCGGATCGACGCGCCGCCGAGGCTGTTTTCGATATTGCATCGCGTTCACGCTCCGCGCCGGGGGGTCATGCAGACTGAGCTCACGTTTTCACCGGGTCGCCACGTGGCAGGCGTCGACGAGGCGGGTCGCGGCCCGCTCGCCGGGCCGGTCGTCGCGGCGGCCGTGATTCTCGACGCGAGCCGCGTCCCGGAAGGACTGTGCGATTCGAAACGGCTCAGCGCGGAGGACCGTGACCGGCTCGCCATCGAGATTCGCCGGGCGGCGAGGGCGTGGGCCGTCGGCTGGGCCGATCGTGCCGAGATCGACGCCGTGAACATCCTGAACGCCACGCTGCTCGCGATGCGGCGCGCCATCCTCGGCCTGAGGATTCTGCCCGACACGGTACTCGTCGACGGCAACCGGCTGCCGGATCTCCGTTTCACCGGTAGTGGTTACGGCGACCGCCCGATCGACGGCCGCGCGATCGTCCGCGGCGACGATTCGGTGCCCGCCATCAGCGCGGCGTCGATACTCGCGAAGACGACCCGAGATGCGATCATGTGCGCGCGAGACCGGCTGTATCCCGACTACGCATTCTCGCAGCACAAGGGCTATGCGACGGTGAAGCACCGCGAACTGCTCCGGCGTCACGGCCCCTGTGACGAGCATCGCCGCAGTTTCGCGCCGGTGCGGGAGTGCGGCCTGCCATGAGCCGGGGGCATTTCGTCCACCTGAACGTGCACACCGAGTATTCGCTCGTCGACTCGACGGTGCGCATCCCCGCCCTGATGCGGGCGGTCCGTGGCGACGGGATGCCGGCCGTGGCGCTGACCGACCAGAACAACCTGTTCGGGATGGTCAAGTTCTACAAGCAGGCGATCGCGGCGGGCATCAAGCCGCTGATCGGCGCTGACCTCAGGATTACGAATGCCGACGATCCGGCAAGACCGTATCGTCTCCTGCTGCTGTGCCAGGACAACACCGGGTACCGGAACCTGTCCGAACTCCTGACCCGGGCGTACACCGAGGGGCAGCGGCGTGGCGAGGCGTTCGCGGACCCCGGCTGGTTCGATGCCGACAACTTAGCCGGGCTGATAGCGCTCTCGGGCGGCCCGGCCGGCGACGTCGGCCGGGCGCTCATTGCCGGGCACGAGCGCGAGGCGCGTGAACGCCTGGATGCATGGCGGGCGCTGTTCGGGGATCGCTATTACCTGGAGCTGATCCGGACCGGTCGCGACGGCGAGGAAGAATGCGTCCAGCAGTCGATCCGGCTCGCCGGCGAGACGGGCACGCCGGTGGTCGCGACCAATGACGTCCGCTTCATCGAGCAGGATGACTTCAACGCCCACGAAGCGCGCGTCTGTATCCGCAACGGCCGCAGCCTCGGCGACCCGGACCGGCCGCGCCACTACAGCGCCGAGCAGTACCTCAAGAGCAGCGAGGAGATGCAGGCCCTGTTCGCGGACATACCGGCGGCGCTCGAGAACTCGGTCGAGATCGCGAAGCGTCTCAGCCTCGACCTCGAACTCGGCAAGAGCGTGCTGCCCGCCTTCCCGACGCCCGATGGCGAGGACGAGGCGGAATTTCTGACCCGCACAGCCGAGGAGGGCCTCGACGCCAAGCTCTCGAGCCTGCTCCCGGACGTTGCCCCCGATGTCGACCCGGACGCACTGCGGGCGCGCTACCGGGAGCGCCTGGCGAGGGAACTCGACGTCATTCGCGGCATGGGCTTCCCGGGCTACTTCCTGATCGTCGCGGACTTCATTCGCTGGGCGCGGAACAATGACGTCCCGGTCGGGCCGGGTCGCGGTTCCGGGGCGGGCTCGCTCGTCGCCTGGGTACTGGGCATCACCGACCTCGACCCGATCGAGCACGACCTGCTGTTCGAGCGCTTCCTCAACCCGGAACGCGTGTCGATGCCGGACTTCGACGTCGACTTCTGCATGGAGGGTCGCGACCGGGTGATCGATTACGTGGCCGAGCGCTACGGCCGCGAGCGCGTTGCGCAGATCATCACCTTCGGCACGATGGCGGCGAAGGCCGTTATCCGTGACTGCGGGCGCGTGCTCGGCCAGCCCTACGGCTTCGTCGATCGCATCGCCAAGCTGGTCCCCTTCGAGATCGGCATGACGCTCGAAAAGGCCCTCGAACAGTCCGACGAACTCGCACAGATGTACCGGAACGACGAGGAAGTCGCCGAGATCATCGATCTCGCGCGCTCGCTCGAAGGGCTCGTGCGCAACGCCGGCAAGCACGCCGGCGGTGTCGTGATCGCGCCGGGCCGGCTGACCGACTTCACGCCGCTCTACTGTGAAGAAGGCGGCGGCAGCATCGTCACGCAGCTCGACAAGGACGACGTCGAGGCCGCCGGCCTCGTCAAGTTCGATTTCCTCGGGCTGAAGACGCTGACGATCATCGACTGGTCGGAGCGGATCATCAACGAGTCGGTGGAGGAGGGCCGCTTCGACATCAACTCGATACCGAAGCGCGACCCCGACACCTTCCGCCTGCTGCAGAGCACCCATACCGCCGCGGTATTCCAGCTGGAATCGAGCGGCATGCGGGACCTGATCAAGCGCCTCAAGCCCGACCAGTTCGACGACCTCGTCGCGCTGGTGGCGCTGTTCCGCCCCGGTCCGCTGCAGTCGGGCATGGTCGACGATTTCATCAGCCGCAAGCACGCGACCGACGGCGCCGCGATCGATTACCTGCATCCCGATCTCAAGCCGGTGCTCGAGGAGACCTACGGTGTCATTCTCTACCAGGAGCAGGTCATGCAGATCGCGCAGGTGCTCGCCGGCTACACGCTGGGCGGTGCCGACCTGCTGCGTCGTGCAATGGGCAAGAAGAAGCCCGAGGAGATGGCGAAACAGCGCGAAATCTTCGTGACCGGTGCCGTCGAACGTGGCGTCGAACAAAAGACCGCCACGCACATCTTCGACCTGATGGAAAAGTTCGCCGGCTACGGCTTCAACAAGTCGCACTCGGCCGCGTACGCCGTGCTCTCGTACCAGACGGCGTATCTCAAGGCGCATTACCCGGCCGCGTTCATGGCCGCGGTCATGAGCGCCGATCTCGACCACACCGACCGGCTGGTGACACTCAAGGACGATTGCCGCCAGCTCGGGCTGACGCTGGCGCCGCCGGACATCAACCGGTCGACCTATCACTTCAGCGTAGCGTCGGGGAAGACGATTCTCTACGGCCTCGGCGCGATCAAGGGTGTCGGCCGCTCGGCGGTGGAGGCCCTGATCGACGAGCGCGAGCAGAACGGCCCGTTCACCTCGCTGGCGGAGTTTTGTCGCCGCATCGGACCGGAGAAACTCAACCGCAGGACGCTCGAGGCGATGGTCAAGTCGGGTGCGATGGACAGCCTCGGCAGTTCGCGGCGGGGCCTGATGCACCAGGTCGGCGAGGCGCTCAAGGGAGCCGACCAGGCGGCGCGAGCCGCGGCCGCCGGCCAGGACGACATGTTCGGGCTGGAAGCCCCGGCGCCGGCGCCCGTGGCCGACGCCGAGCCGGTGGCGATGAGCGAGTGGCCGGAACAGGTCAAGCTCGCCAACGAGAAGGAAGCACTCGGCCTGTACCTGACGGGACACCCGTTCGACGCGGTCCAGAAGGACGCGAAATTTTTCGTCGACGGCCGGCTCGGCGATCTCGCGAAAGAACCCGCGCCCGAGACCGCCGGCGGCGAGCGGAACTACGCGCAGGCCCGCCGCGAGGTCAGCGTGGCGGGGCTGATCGTCGACGTTCGCAAGCGCGGCAACCGCGTCAGCGTCGTCATCGATGACGACACCGGGCGCATGGAAATCGCGCTGTTCTCCGAAGCGTTCGAAGAGTTTCGCCACCTGCTGGTCAAGGACGAAATCGTCGTCGTCAGCGGTGCGCTGCGCTACGACGATTTCATCGGCGGCTGGACGCTCAATGCCAGGTCCGTCCTGCACATCGATCGCGTCATCGAAAGCCGCGCAAAGAGCATGCTGATCCGGCTGGCACCGAACGGCCACGGCGAGAAGCTCCTCGCTGAGCTGCACGACACCTTGTTGCCCTACCGGCAGGGTAACTGCGACGTCGCGGTGCAGTACTACGGCACCGGGGCCGCGGCGCGGCTCGCGCTGGGGCCCGAGTGGAGCGTGCGGCCGAGCCGCGAATTGCGGGACAAGCTCAACGCGCTCCTGGGTAGCGGCAGCGTTCGCCTTTTGTACGCACCCGGCCGCGAAATCATGTAAGGTTTTGGCCACCGCAGGCAGCGGGGCCAGAAGCCCGGGCGGACTCAGCATCCATGGACCTCAAGTTTCTCGAATTCGAACAGCCGATCGCCGAGCTCGAAGCGAAGATCGACGAGCTGCGCTACGTCGGTGACGACGCCGAGGTCAACATCAACGAGGAAGTCGCGCGGCTGAAGAGCAAGAGCGAAGCGCTCACGCGCAGCATCTTCTCCAAGCTCACGCCCTGGCAGACCGCCCAGGTCGCGCGGCACCCGATGCGGCCTTACACCGCCGACTACATTGCCCGCATCGTCACGGAGTTCCAGGAACTGCACGGCGACCGC
Source organism: Woeseiaceae bacterium (assembly GCA_036350895.1). Classification (GTDB taxonomy): domain Bacteria; phylum Pseudomonadota; class Gammaproteobacteria; order Steroidobacterales; family Woeseiaceae; genus UBA1847. The sequence continues at coordinate 48,431 of JAZBNZ010000037.1, read as the reverse complement.
ATGTACGCGGACGACGCGGCGATCATCGGCGGCATCGGCAGGGTGGCCGGGCGGGCGGTGGTCGTCATCGGCCACCAGAAGGGCCGCGATACCAAGGAACGCGTGCGCCGCAACTACGGCATGCCGAAACCCGAGGGCTACAGGAAGGCGCAGCGGCTGATGCTGCTCGCAGAGAAGTTCGGTCTCCCGGTGGTCACGTTCATCGATACGCCCGGCGCCTACCCGGGGGTCGGCGCCGAGGAGCGGGGCCAGAGCGAGGCGATCGCCCGGTCGCTGTACATGATGGCTCGGCTCAAGACGCCGATTATCGGCATCGTGATCGGTGAGGGCGGCTCCGGCGGCGCGCTCGCGATCGGCGTAGGCGACCGCCTCTTGATGCTGCAGTACGCGATCTACTCGGTGATTTCTCCCGAGGGCTGCGCCTCCATATTGTGGAAGAGCGCCGAGAAGGCAGAAGACGCGGCCGAGGCCATGCGCATTACGGCGAAGGACCTCGAGGGTTTCGGTCTCGTCGACGGAGTGCTGAAGGAACCGCTCGGCGGGGCACACCGTAACCCGGACGGCATGGCCGAGGTGATCCAGAACGCGATCGTCGAGCAGCTCGACAGCCTCGACGCGCTGCCGCTGGACCGGCTGCTCGACGAACGGCAGCGGCGACTCGAAGGCTTCGGCGTCTTCGGCGAAGCGTGACCGGCCTCGACGCCCGGTTTCGTGAGCGGCTGGGCGCGCTCGAAGCCGCACTCGGCCGACCGGCGCGGCAGGTCGTCGCCTTCAGCGGCGGCCTCGATTCCACCGTGCTGCTCCGCTTGCTCGTCACGACCGCCGGACCCGGCACCGAGGTGGCCGCCGTGCACGTCGATCACCAGCTGCACCCCGATTCCCGCACCTGGGCCGAGCAGGCCGTCCGCGGCGCCGCGCGTCTGGGCGTCGACTGCCGGGTTCTTTCGGTAACGCCGGACACGGGGGCGGGCAGGGGCGTGGAGGCCGCCGCGCGCGAGGCCCGCTACGCGGCACTGGCCGGGTGCCTCACGTCCGGTGACTGGCTATTGTCCGGACATCACCAGGACGACCAGGTCGAAACCCTGCTCCTCAACCTGCTGCGCGGCAGCGGTCCCGACGGTCTCGCCGCCATGCCCGAATCCCGGCCTTTCGCCGGCGGCTGGCTCGTCAGGCCGCTGTTGGCCGTGTCGCGCGCGGAGCTCGCGGAATACGCCACAGAGGCGCGGCTCGAGTGGATCGAGGATCCCTCGAATGCGGAGCGGGGCTACGATCGTAACTTCCTCCGCCACGAGGTGCTGCCGGTGATCGGCAAGCGCTGGCCGGACGCCGGTGTGCGCATGGAGCGCAGCATCGAGCGGCTGAAGGAGGCGAGCGAGCTGCTCGCGGCACTCGGCCGTGCCGACCTCGACTCCGCCGCCGGCAGCGGCGTGGTCGATACCGCGTGCCTTGCCGGCCTGTCCGCGCCGCGCCAGCGCAACGCCCTGCGCGTCGCGATCCGCGAAGCCGGGCTGCCGCTGCCGTCCCGGGACGTCCTCGAGGCGCTCCGGACCGATCTCGTATCGGCCCGCGACGATGCGATGCCCCTGGTGGCGTGGCCGGGCGGGGAGGCGCGCCGTTTTCGCGCCCGGCTGTACCTGATGCCGCCGCTGCCGCCGGCGCCGTCGGCGAGCCTGCCGATCGATGGCGACCGCCTGTCGTTGCCCGCCGGTCTCGGTGAGCTCCGGCTCGAACCCGGGGCGGATCGCGGTATCGATCCGGCGCTGGTCGAGGCCGGCCTGACCGTGCGCTGGCGCGTTGGTGGCGAGCGCCTCAAGCCCGGCGCGGACCGGCCGACGCGGACCTTGAAGAAGCTGCTCCAGGAGGCGTCGACCCTGCCGTGGATGCGCGACCGGCTGCCGCTGCTATACGTCGGCGACAGGCTCGTGGCGGTCGCCGATCGTTTCCTCGCGGAGGATGCCAGCGCCTCGCCGGGCGTCCGCGTCCGCTGGCTCGGCCATCCGCCGGTCAAATGAGCTTTCGACAATTGCGATGCCTCGGCCGGCGCGATTGTGTCGCCAGTGGCGTTCTGATACCGTGCAAAGCCGTCTTTTTCCAACGACGGCGCGTCCTCAAGGGTTGGAGAAAAGCACCTGCCGAACCGTGCTTTGATCCAGCCCTTTGTTGTTTCCCGCCTGCGAGCATCAGGGCAAGTCAATGACATCGTATGTCTTCATTACGGGCGGGGTCGTGTCGTCCCTCGGCAAGGGAATCACGTCGGCCTGCCTAGGCGCGATCCTCGAGGCCCGCGGCCTCCGGATCTCCATGATCAAGCTGGATCCCTACATCAACGTGGATCCCGGCACGATGAGCCCTTTTCAGCACGGCGAGGTCTTCGTCACCAACGACGGTACCGAGACCGATCTCGACCTCGGTCATTACGAGCGCTTCGTCCGGACGGAGACCGGGCGCAACTCCAACTTCACGACCGGGCGCATCTACGAAAGCGTGATCGGCAAGGAGCGGCGCGGGGACTACCTCGGGGCGACCGTCCAGGTCATCCCGCACATCACCGACGAGATCAAGCAGAGCGTCCGGCGCGGCGCCGGTGATGCCGATATCTGCCTGGTCGAGATCGGCGGCACGGTGGGCGACATCGAGTCGCTGCCGTTCCTCGAGGCGATTCGCCAGATGGGTATCGAGCTCGGCCACGATCGCGTCGTGTACGTCCACCTGACGCTCGTCCCGTATATTGCCACCTCGTCGGAAATCAAGACCAAGCCGACGCAGCACTCGGTGAAGGAACTCCGCTCGATCGGTATCCAGCCGGACATCCTCGTCTGCCGGTCGGAGAAGCCGCTGCCGGCGGAAGAGCGCAAGAAGATTGCGCTGTTCACGAACGTACCGGAGAAAGCGGTTATCTCGGCCTACGACGCGAAGGATCTCTACACGATCCCGGCGATGATGCACGAGCAGGGGCTCGACCAGATCGTCGCGGACCAGCTGCGGCTGGACCTCCCGCCGGCCGATCTCAGCGAGTGGCAGGCGATCGTTGATGCCAAGGAGCACCCGGAAAGCGAAGTCGACATTGCGATGGTCGGCAAGTACGTGGACCTTCGCGACGCCTATATCTCGCTGTTCGAGGCGCTGCAGCACGGCGGGATCCACACGCGGACGCGGGTGAACATCCACTACATCGAGGCGCAGGACATCGAGGAGCAGGGCGTCGAATGCCTGCACGGCATGGACGGCATCGTCGTGCCCGGCGGCTTCGGGGACCGGGGCATCGAGGGCAAGATCGAGGCAGTCCGCTACGCGCGCGAGAGCGGTACGCCGTACCTCGGCATCTGTCTCGGCATGCAGGTGGCCGTCATCGAAGCGGCGCGTCACCTCGCCGGGCTCGAGGGCGCGATGAGCTCGGAGTTCGACAGGAACACGCCGCACCCGGTCATCGGCCTGATCACCGAGTGGCAGGATGCGAGCGGCGGCCGCGAGACGAGGGACGAATCCACCGCGCTGGGCGGGACCATGCGCCTCGGCGGCCAGGAGATTCACCTCAAGGCGGGCTCGCTCGCTGCCGGTATCTACGGCAAGGAGACCATCGTCGAGCGCCACCGGCATCGGTACGAGGTCAACAACCACTATCGCGGCCGGCTGGAGGAGGCTGGGCTGAAGATCTCCGGCACCTCGATCGACGATCTTGTCGAAATGGTCGAGCTGCCGGGCCATCCGTGGTTCCTGGCCAGCCAGTTCCACCCGGAATTCACCTCGAACCCGCGAGACGGCCACCCGCTGTTCAAGGGCTTCATTCTCGCCGCGCGCCAGCACCACGAGAAGGCCGAACCCATTGCTGCCGAGGCCTGATATTGCCGTCCGGCCTACGAGGACCCGCTCATGAAACTCGATCGTTTTGACGTCGGCAACGACCGGCCACTATTCCTGATCGCAGGCACCTGCGTCATCGAGAGCGAGCAGCTGGCGATCGATACCGCCGGGACGCTGAAAGCGATCTGCGACGATCTCGACATACCGCTGATCTACAAGTCGTCTTTCGACAAGGCGAATCGCAGCTCGCAGGCGAGCTTCCGCGGTCCCGGCATGGAAGAAGGCCTGCGCATCCTCGGCGAGGTTCGCCGGCAGCTGGGGCTGCCGGTGTTGACCGACGTGCACGAGGATACGCCGATGGACGAGGTCGCGGACGTCGTCGACGTCCTGCAGACGCCGGCGTTCCTCTGTCGCCAGACGAATTTCATCCTGCGCGTCGCGGGCGCCGGCAAGCCGGTTAACATCAAGAAAGGCCAGTTCCTTTCACCCTGGGAAATGCAGAACGTCGTGGACAAGGCGCGCTCGACCGGGAACGAGCAGATCATGGTCTGCGAGCGCGGCTTCAGCTTCGGTTACAACAACCTCGTGTCCGACATGCGCAGCCTCGCCGTGATGCGGGCGACCGGTTGCCCGGTCGTGTTCGATGCCACGCACTCGGTGCAGCTCCCGGGCGGCAAGGGCTCCGCCTCCGGCGGGCAGCGGGAGTTCATCCCCGTGCTGGCGCGCGCGGCCACCGCGGCCGGCGTCGCGGGGCTGTTCATGGAGACCCATCCGGAGCCCGACAAGGCGCTTAGCGACGGCCCCAATGCCATGCCGCTGAACCACATGGCCAGCCTGCTGACGACGCTCAAGGCGATCGACGACGCCGTCAAGTCCGGCGGCTGGCTGGAAAACGCACTGGGCCTCGAATACTGAATTCAATGCAACCGCGCCCGGATGCCGGGCGCCTCTCCGGGAGTCAACATGCTCAAGATTGCAGACCTTCGCGCACGGGAAATTCTGGATTCGCGCGGCAACCCGACCGTCGAGGCGGACGTCACACTCGACAACGGCGCCACGGGCCGGGCGGGCGTGCCGTCCGGTGCCTCGACCGGTACCCGCGAGGCCGTGGAGCTGCGCGACGGCGACCAGCAGCGCTACCTCGGGAAGGGCGTGAGGAAGGCCGTCGCGAACGTGAACGGCGAGATTCGTGACGCGGTCGTCGGCACGGCGTTCGCGGACCAGCGGGCGCTCGACGAGCGCATGATCGAGCTCGACGGCACCGACAACAAGGGTCGGCTCGGCGCAAACGCGATCCTGGCCGTGTCGCTGGCGGCGGCCAAGGCGGCCGCGGCCGCCGAGGGGCAGTCGCTGTTCCGGCACCTCGGCCCGGGCACCGAGATGCCGGTACCGATGATGAACATCATCAACGGCGGCGCACATGCCGACAACAGCGTCGACATCCAGGAGTTCATGATCCTGCCGGTCGCCGCGGACTGCTTCGCGGAGGCGCTCAGGCACGGTGCCGAGATCTTTCACGCGCTGAAGGCCGTGCTCAAGGCGGACGGGCTCAACACTGCCGTGGGCGACGAGGGCGGCTTTGCGCCGAACCTGCCCTCGAACCAGGCCGCGCTCGACACGATCATGATCGCGATCGAGAAGGCGGGCTTCAGGCCGGGCGACGACATCCTGCTTGGCCTCGACGTCGCGAGTTCCGAGTTTTTCGCCGACGGCGTCTACCGGCTCGGCTCCGAGAACCGGGATTTCGATGCGGCCGGTTTCACCGATTACCTCGCCGGGCTCGTCGCGAGCTACCCGATCATCACGGTCGAGGACGGCATGGACGAGAGCGACTGGGACGGCTGGCGGCTCCTGACCGACGCGCTGGGCGACAAGGTCCAGCTCGTCGGCGACGACCTCTTCGTCACCAACACGACGATCCTCGAGCGCGGCATCCGCGAAAATATCGGCAATGCCATATTGATAAAACCCAACCAGATCGGTACCTTAAGCGAAACTCTTGATGCAATTAATATGGCTGTGGACGCGAACTACGCCGCCGTCATATCGCACCGCTCCGGTGAGACGTCGGATGCCACGATCGCGGACATTGCGGTCGGCACCCGGGCAACGCAGATCAAGACGGGCTCGCTGTCGCGCTCGGATCGCATTGCCAAGTACAACCAGCTGTTGCGCATCGAAGAGGAACTGGGGAGTTCGGCCACCTACGCAGGCCGGGCAGCGTTCTCGGTCAGCGCCTGATCAGGGGCCGGGGACAACGAGCGAACGAGGGGAAAGGCCTTGAACATGCGCTGGCTACTGGGGGGGCTGGTACTGCTTGCGCTCATGTTGCAGGGGGAGCTCTGGCTGTCGCAGGATGGTTACCGGAAGACGCTCGATCTGCGTGATGCGGTCAGTGAGCAGCGGGCGCTCAACGCCGAGCTCAAGAGTCGCAACGCCGCGCTGGATGCCGAGGTGGTGAACCTGAAGGAGGGCGTGGAAGCCGCCGAGGAGCGGGCCCGCACCGATCTCGGCCTCATTGGCGACAACGAGACCTTCTACCAGGTCGTCGACAGTCCCGACTATTGAGCGCGCCCGAACCCTCGAGCGCCGGCGTGGACGACCTCGCGAGGGCCCACGGCGAGCCGCTGTTCCGTGCCGGCTTTCGCGCCGCGGCCAGCCATTTCCAGGTCAGCGAAGAGCTCGGTTTCGAGCCGTCCGGTGAGGGCGAGCACGATTATCTCTATATCGAAAAGGTCGACGCCAACACGGACTGGGTCGCCCGGCAGCTGGCGCGCGCCGCCGGCGTGCGGCCGGTCGATGTCGGCTACGCCGGTCGCAAGGACCGGCACGCGGTCACGCGCCAGTGGTTCAGCGTGCGGACCGTGGGCAAAGTCGTCGACTGGAGCGCGCTCGACATCGAGGGCGTGGCGGTGCTCGAGGCGACTCGCCACGATCGCAAGCTGCGCCGCGGAGCTCACCGTGCGAACCGCTTCCGCATCGTGCTCGTCGACGTGACCCCGCATGACTTTGCAGCGCTCGTCGCCCGGGTCGATCGCATCCGGGAGCTCGGCGTGCCGAACTACTTCGGGCCGCAGCGCTTCGGCCGGGACAACCTCGGACTCGCACGCTCCCTGTTTGCCGGCCGGCGACTCCGGCGTAACGAGCAGAGCCTCGCGCTTTCGGCGGCCCGGGCCGGGCTCTTCAACGCCATCCTTGACGCTCGCGTCCGGACCGGCAGCTGGGACCGTCTGGTCGAGGGGGAACTCGCGAACCTCGACGGCACGGGAAGCGTGTTTCCGGTGGCCGAGGTCGACGAGGCGCTCGAGCAGCGCGTCCGCCGGCACGATCTGCACCCTACGGCGTCGCTGTGGGGCTCGGTCGCCTCCCGCCGCGTGACCGGGCAGGCGGAAAGCCTCGAGGCAGCCGCCGTCGAGCGGCTCGCGGAGCTTCGCAGCGGTCTCGAGACTGCCGGTCTCGACACCGGACAGCGGCCCTGTCGCGTCGTCCCCGGAGAGCTCGTGGTGCTCGCGCGCCCTGGGGAGCTGACGCTTGGCTTCGCGCTGCCGGCCGGGGCATTCGCGACGTCGGTATTCCGTGAACTCGGCGAGATCGACGACCGCTCGAACGCTCAGTCGCGGTCGAGCAGGACGTAGACCGCACCGGTTCCGCCGTCCACCTGGCGGGCCGACACGAAAGCCAGGACGTTCTTCCAGCGCCGCAGCCAGCGGTTAACGGCCTGCTTCAGTACCGGGCCACGATGGCCGGAGCCACGCCCCTTGCCGTGCACGACGCGGACACAGAGGTGGCGGCGGAGCACGGCGAGTTCGATGAATTCCCGCAGTCGCGGTTCCGCCTCGGCGATCGTCATGCCGTGCAGGTCGATCTCGGCCTGGATGGCGAAGCGGCCGCGGGAGAGTTTCTGCATGGTGCGGCGGCCGACGCTCGGCCGCTTGAACCGGAGGCTGTCGCCGTTGGCGTGTTCGATCGCCTCGATATCGGCGGCCAGGCTCTCATCGAGAACCCTGGCCTCGTCGGCCCGGGCGAACCGGGCCCGCGGCTTCGGACGACGGCGCAACGCAGGTGCCCGCGGCTCCGTCTTCAACGGCGTGGCGTCGCCGACCAGGCGGCGAAAAAGCTGTACGTCGTCGTCGGTCATGTGGTCGCGAGCCAAGCTACTTTCGAAGCGGGACATTCAGTATAGTGGGGCGTTGCACGGTCGCCAATCGTCGGCGGCCACCCGAAAACTTTCGTTACAAGAATGCCCCCGCCACTATAAATGAAGATCCTCGTTAGCAACGATGACGGATATCTCGCTACGGGTATCCAGGTGCTGACCGACGCGCTGGAGAAAGTAGCCGACGTCGTCGTCGTAGCGCCCGACCGGAATCGCTCCGCGGCCAGCAGTTCGCTGACGGTCCACTCACCGCTGCGCGTCACCGAAGTGGCGCCCAATCGCTATCGCGTCGACGGTACGCCCTCGGACTGCGTGCACCTGGCGTTGACGGGCTTCCTGGATGACGAGCCCGATCTCGTCGTCTCCGGCATCAACCACGGTGCGAACCTCGGCGACGACGTGATTTACTCCGGTACGGTTGCGGCCGCGACCGAAGGCCGCTTCCTGGGGCTGCCGGCCATTGCCGTCTCCCTGGCGGGAGAGGGCAGGCTGACGCACTTCGACACCGCGGCGCGGGTCGTCACGGAGATGATCGAGCGGCTTGCGAAGGCGCCCCTGCCCAAGGACCTGACGCTGAACGTCAATGTGCCGGACATCCCCTACGCCTCGCTCACCGGCGTGCGGGCGACACGGCTCGGGTTCCGCCACAAGTCGGAATCCATCATCCGCGAGAAGGATCCCTACGGCCGGACGATCTACTGGGTCGGCCCGGCCGGACGCGGCCAGGACGCCGGTCCCGGCACGGATTTTCATGCCATCGCCGAGAATGCGGCCGCCGTGACGCCGCTCAAGGTCGACCTGACGCGTCACGAGGCGCTGGAGGACCTGTCGAGCTGGCTCAATGGCGGCAAGACGCGTCCCGGGGTGGCCGGCAAGTGAACCCGGGCGGCCAGACGCTGCAGGGCATCGGCATGACATCGGCGCGGACCCGCGACCGGCTCGTCCAGCGCCTGAAGGACCAGGGCATCCGGAGCGATGCCGTGCTCAGCCGGATACGTAACGTGCCTCGTCACCTGTTCGTCGACGAAGCGCTGGCGAGCCGGGCTTACGAGGATACGGCGCTGCCCATCGGCCACGGGCAGACCATCTCGCAGCCCTACGTCGTCGCGCGCATGACCGAGGCCCTGCTCGACGGCTTCACCGGCGAGAAAGTACTCGAGATCGGCACCGGCTGCGGCTACCAGACGGCCGTGCTGGCGCCGCTCGTCAAGCGCATCTACTCGGTGGAGCGCGTGCCGGAGCTCCTGCGCAAGACCCGCCAGCGGCTCCGCGAGCTCGATATCTACAACGTGCAGTTTCGCCCGGGCGACGGCTGGAAGGGATGGCCGAAATATGCGCCCTACGACGGCATCATCGTTGCGGCCGCGGCGCCGGTGGTGCCCGGGAAGCTGCTCGAGCAGCTCGCGCCGGGCGGTCGGCTCGTCATCCCGGTCGGGCCCGCCGGGCGCCAGGAGCTCATGCTGGTGACGCGCCGAAACGATCATTTCGAGCAACAGTCGCTCGGGGCCGTCAGTTTCGTACCGCTGGTCGCTGGTAATTAAATAAAATCAATGGTTTATTCAAATAACCTGATGTTGGTTATCATCTACTGGCGGGCGTCGGGGAGGCGGCCGTGAGGGTGTTCGGGCCGCTCTACGAGCGCGTTCTCGGCTGGTCGCGGCATCCGCACGCGGAGCGCTACCTCGGCGCGATGAGCTTCGCCGAGTCGTCGTTCTTCCCGATACCGCCGGACGTCATGCTGGCGCCCATGTGCCTCGCGGCGCCCGGGCGCGCGTGGCGGTACGCGGCGATTACGACGGTCACCTCCGTGATCGGCGGCATTGCCGGGTACGGCATCGGCCTGCTGCTGTTCGAGGCGATCGAGCCCTGGCTGCGGACCAGCCATTACTGGTCTGCCTATCTCACCAGCCGCGAGTGGTTCGACAGCTACGGTGTCTGGGTCGTCTTCGTCGCCGGCTTCAGCCCGATCCCGTACAAGGTTTTCACGATCGCGGCCGGCGTCGCGACGCTCAACCCCGTGCTGTTCGTCATCGCCTCGGCCGTCGGCCGCGGGGCTCGCTTCTTCCTGGTCGCCGGGCTGATCCGGGCCGGCGGGGCGCGCTTCGAGGCCGGGCTCAGGCAGCACGTGGAGCGGCTGGGCTGGGCCGCGGTCGCGATCGTCGCGGCGGTTGTGGGATGGCTGACACTCTCCGGCTGAAGCTCGGCCGCGGGGCCGTTTTCATCGTTGCATTGATCCTGCTGTCGGGCTGCACCTCTGCCGTCCGCTGGGATTCGCCCGGGAGCGATGGAAGCGATCGACACGTCGTTCGCAAGGGCGAGACGCTGTATTCGATTGCCTTTCGCTACGGCAAGGATCCGGACGCACTGGCGCGCTGGAACCGGCTCGGCGATGGCAGCCTGATTTACCCCGGCCAGGTCCTGCGGCTGTCGCCGGAAGGTGCTTCGACGTCGACCACTGCCCCCCGGCCCTCCGCCAGCCCCAGGCCGCTGCCGAAGCTGCCGGACCAGCCGGCCCCGGCCTGGGCCTGGCCGACAGACGGGCGGGTCAGCGTCGAATTTCGCGGTAATCCGGGCCCGGGAACCGGAATCCTGGTCGACGGCAAAGCCGGGCAGCCCATACTGGCTGCTGCGCCGGGCCGCGTGGTCTATGCGGGCAGTGGACTCATCGGATACGGCCAGCTTATTATCATCAAGCATAACGAGACCTATCTCAGTGCCTACGGGTACACACGGTCGCTGCTGGTCAAAGAAGGACAGACCATCAAGCGGGGCCAGCGCATCGCGACCATGGGAGAAGGACCGGAAAGGAAGCCGCGACTGCACTTCGAGATCAGGCGCAACGGCCAGCCGGTGGACCCCCGACAGTTTCTACCGTCCCGGTAAACCCCGGCCGATCGCGCCGCCTCGGCGGGCCGGTACGCGGCGACGAGGGACATTGCCAGTGGTTGCATCTATCGGCCGACACACCGCCACAGCCCGGGACGACGCGGCTCGCGCGAGGCCGGTCGCCGATGCGACGCGGCTTTACCTGGCGGAGATCGGCGCCGCCCCGCTGCTGACCGCGGCGGAGGAAAAGCAGTACGCCCGCAGGGCGCTGGGCGGCGACCTCGATGCCCGCCGGCGCATGATCGAATGCAACCTCCGGCTGGTCGTCCGGATTTCCCGACGCTACCTGAACCGCGGCCTGCCGCTCCTCGACCTGATCGAGGAGGGCAATCTCGGCCTGATCCACGCGGTCGGGAAATTCGACCCGGAGCGCGGCTTCCGTTTCTCGACCTATGCAACCTGGTGGATTCGTCAGGCGATCGAGCGCGCGATCATGAACCAGGCCGCGCCCGTGCGGCTGCCGGTGCACGTCATCAAGGAGATCAACTCGGTGCAGAAGATCGCAGAGATGCTGCGCCAGGAGACCGGCAGGGCGCCGGGCACGCAGGCGATTGCCGAGGCGGCCGGGCGCGAGATCGAGGACGTCGAGCGTCTGCTGGCGCTGCGCGAGCGCGTGACGCTGCGGCCGACCGGCGCCGACAACAGCCAGGATCCGGTCGACCGGCTCAGTGAACCGGGGTACAGGGAACCGCCACGGCGGGCGCATCGCGACCGCGTCCGCGAGCGCGTCGACCACTGGGTAATGACGCTGTCCGAGCGACAGCGCGCCGTTATCGAGCGTCGCTTCGGGCTGCACGGGTATCACCGCGCGACGCTCGAACAGATCGGTGCGGAGATGGGCGTGACGCGCGAGCGTGTCCGCCAGATCCAGCTCGATGCCCTGGCGCGCCTCCGGAGCTGCCTGGAGCGCGAGGGACTGGACGTCGAGGCCGCGTTCGACTAGCGACCGGTCCGGTTTTTCGCCAGCCGGGGCCGGGCGAGCGCAGCCGTGTAATGGCGGGGATAGCTGCTCAGGTGTCTGCGTGCGGGTAGAGCACCGCGACGACCCGGCGGCCTTCGCCGGCGAGGACATTGAAGGTTCGCGCGGCGGCCGCCGTGTCCATGACCTCGAGGCCGATGCCGCGGCGAGCAAAGCTGAACACCAGTTCGCGCGGCGGGAAGCGGTTGTGCTTGCCTGTGCCGAGCAGGACGAGGTCCGGTTCGTTGTCCATCAGCTCGGAAAAGTCCTCGGCGGCGAGGGCGTCGACCGACTTGTCGGTCCAGCCGGCGTGCACGGCCTCGGCGGTCAGTACCAGCGTTTCGTCGTAAACGACCTCGCCGATCTTGATCCCGGCGGGGGATACCTGGCGGATCGTCGTATTCGATTGGAGTTCGCGGGTGATTTTCACGATGCAGGGTGGCTCTATTGCGTCCGTTAATCCGCTACCATGCGGGCGATGGAGCATGATACCGCGACAGCCGCAGCGCCGACAGGCGGCCGCCCTCCCAGCCCGTGACCCGAGACGCATCCCATAGTATTGCGGCCGTCTGGCTGCCGCTGCCCGACGTCGGCAGCCTGGCCGATCCATCGCTCGCGCGCTGGCTCTTTCGCGGCGATCTCGAAACCGTCCCGGGACCGGTCGAGCCGCTCGACGCGCTGGCGGCGCTGGTAGAGGCGAGCGTGCCCGCCGAGGGCCGCGCGGCGCTGCGGTTCTATGGGCAGACCGGCGATTCGCCGGCGGTCTGGATGGCCGGGGCGGATCCGGTATACCTCGAGCCGCGCCTGGATCATCTGTACGTGCATGCGCACGCTCCCGGCGACCTGTCGGTGGCGGAATTCCGCCAGCTCTTCGCGCACCTGCAGGACACGCTCGCCGGCGACGGTGACTTCGCGTTTGCCCGGGTGGGCGCTTACGGTTACCTGCGCTCCGACGAGCCGATGGCCACCGCCCGGCTGTCGCCGCAGGCGGTCGATCAGCGCGTGCCGAACGACTACATGCCGGCAGGCGAGGCCGCGGTGCTCTACCGGCAGCGACTCTCCGAGATCGAGATGGCGCTGCACGAACACCCGGTCAACGAGGTGCGCGTCGGGGCGGGCTCGTTCCCGGCGAACTCGCTGTGGCTGTGGGGCGGCGGTACGATGCCGGCCGTGGAGAAGTTCGAGCTGCCGCCGCTGTTCTGCAACGATCCGCTGCTGCTCGGGTTCTGGCGCAAGGCCGGCGGGCCGCTCGCGCCGCTGCCGGTTTCGGTCGGCGAGATCATCGACATCACGGAGGGCGGCTTCGCCTCGATCATCCCGCTCGCGGCCGACAGCGAACCGCTGCTCGAGCCCGCGCTCGACGCGTTGCGTGCGGCGCTGCATGGCGGCCGGCTCGACGAGGTCCGGCTGCATTTCGCCAACGATCTTCGCGTCACGCTCCGGCCGCGGCATCGCTTCCGCTACTGGCGCCGGTCGAGCCCGGTTCCCGAACTCGAACGGGTGGCGTCGTGAGACCGGTCGTCGAACGCAGGCGGCCGCCGGCTACCGTGCTCGATGCGCTGGACGGTATCGATAGCATCACTGCCCGGCTGTACGCGAGCCGGGGTGTGACCAGCATGGACGAGCTCGACACCGGGCTCGCGAAGCTCCTGCCGGTCAGTTCGCTCGACAACGTCGACGCGGCGGTCGAACTCCTCTGCGAGCATCGCGAGCGGCGCATCGTCGTCGTCGGGGATTTCGACGCGGACGGCGCAACGAGCGCAGCGCTGATGCTGCGTTGCCTCTGGGCCATGCGCTTTGCCGACGTGTCCTACCTGGTGCCCAACCGTTTCGATTACGGCTACGGGCTCAGCCCGGAGATCGTCGCGGTGGCGGCCGAGCGCGAGCCGTCCCTGATCATCACGGTAGACAACGGCATCTCGAGTATTGCCGGCGTGGCGGCGGCCCGCGCCGCCGGGATTGACGTGCTCGTGACGGACCATCACCTGCCGGGAGCCGAACACCCGTCGGCCAACGTGATCGTCAACCCGAATCTTGGCGGCTGCCGCTTCGGCAGCCGCAACCTCGCCGGTGTCGGCGTCGCGTTCTACGTCCTCGCGGCGCTCGGGCGCGCGCTCGAGGAGGCGGGGGAGGAGGGCGCGGCCCGCATCCCGGCGGGCTACCTCGACCTCGTGGCGCTCGGGACGGTCGCCGACGTCGTCCCGCTTGATCACAACAACCGTATCCTCGTCGACCAGGGCCTGCGGCGGATTCAGAGCGGGCGCACCGTGCCCGGCATCCGGGCGCTCATCGAGCAATCCGGCCGGCGGCTCGCCGACACCGTGAGCGGCGACCTGGGCTTCGTCGTCGGGCCGCGCATCAACGCCGCCGGGCGACTCGAAGACATTTCGATCGGCATCGAGTGCCTGCTGACGGACGATGCCGCGACGGCGGCGCGGCATGCGGCGGAACTCGACCGGATCAACCGCGAGCGGCGAGACATCGAGGCCGGCATGCGCGAGCAGGCCTTCGAATACGTCGAGCGCATGCGGGCGCGCAACCTGCCGCCCTGCGTCTGTGTCTTCGACAAATCCTGGCACCAGGGCATCGTCGGGCTGGTCGCGGCACGGGTCCGGGAGCGCTGCCATCGTCCCGTGATTGCATTCGCGCGCGATCGCGAAGGCCTGCTGAAGGGGTCGGCGCGATCGATCCCGGGCGTCCATGCGCGTGACCTGCTCGAGGCCGTCCATGCCGACGCGCCGGACCTTATCCAGAAGTTCGGCGGCCACGCGATGGCAGCCGGACTGAGCCTCGAGGAGGTTCGCTACGAGGAATTTCGAAAGGCCGTGAGCCGCGCGCTCGACAAGCTCTACCCTGGCGCCGATTTCTCGGGCTCGATCCTGAGTGACGGCATCCTGCCGGGGGATGCGCTCACACTCCGCTTCGCGCGGCAGCTGCGCGAGGCGGGTCCCTGGGGATCGGGCTTCCCGGAGCCGCTCTGGCACGGGAGTTTCAGCGTCGTCGAGCAGCGGATCGTCGGCGAGGACCACCTGAAGATGAAGGTGCGGCCTGCAGACGGCGGCCCGCTGCTGGATGCGATCGCGTTCAACCAGGCCGGGCCGAGCTGGCGCGGCCCGGTCGAGCTGGCCTACCGTCTCGACGTCAACGAGTACCGCGGCAGCGCGACCGCGCAGCTCGTCGTCGAGCAGATCCGCGCGGCGGACGCCATGGATTACCCGAACCGGGAGCGGTCCCCGGAGTAAGCGCGGCCGCACGCTTCCGGTCCGAACGGCTGCGCGGCGCGATTGCCTGCAGGACCGGCTGCGCATCGTAGCCGTTCTGTTGTTGACGCAAGCGCGATTACTTTCGAGACCGCGACTAGTGATACCATCGCGCGCTTTCGACACCCCGAGTCCCGCATGGAAACGAGCCAGATCAGCCAGTCAATCGTCGACCTCCGTGAACGCACCGCCGCGTTAAGGGGGTATCTTTGACTACGACGGCAAACGGGAGCGGCTGACCGAAGTCCAGCGTGAGCTCGAGCAGCCCGACGTCTGGAACGAGCCCGATCGCGCCCAGGCGCTGGGACAGGAGCGCGCTGCTCTGGAGGCGGTCGTGGAAACGCTCGACACGCTCACGACCGGCCTCGACGACGCCGAGGGTCTGCTCGAGCTGGCCGTCGAGGAAGACGATGCCCCGACGATCGCCGAGGTGGCCGGCGACCTTGCGCGCTTCGAGGGCCAGCTCGGCACACTCGAGTTCCGGCGGATGTTTTCCGGCGACATGGACGCGAACAACGCCTACCTCGACATCCAGTCCGGTGCCGGCGGCACCGAGGCGCAGGACTGGGCGGAAATGCTCCTGCGCATGTATCTCCGCTGGGCGGAGGCGCACGACTTCAAGGCGGAGGTGATCGAGGCCTCGGCGGGGGAGGTCGCCGGCATCAAGAGCGCGACCGTTCACCTGAGCGGCGAGTATGCCTACGGCTGGCTGCGTACCGAGACCGGCGTGCACCGACTGGTACGCAAGTCACCCTTCGACTCCGGTAACCGGCGGCACACGTCGTTCGCCTCCGTGTTCGTCTCGCCGGAGGTCGACGACGACATCGACATCGAGATCGACCCGTCGGATCTTCGTATCGACGTCTATCGTGCCAGCGGTGCCGGTGGCCAGCACGTCAACCGGACGGAGTCGGCGGTGCGGATTACCCACCTGCCGACGAATACCGTCGTGCAGTGCCAGAACGATCGCTCGCAGCACAAGAACAAGGCGCAGGCGATGAACCAGCTGAAGGCCAAGCTGTACGAGCTGGAGATGCAGAAGCGCCGCTCCGAAGCCAGCGCGCTCGAGGACAGCAAGGCCGACGTCGGCTGGGGCAGCCAGATTCGCTCCTACGTTCTCGATCAGAGCCGAATCAAGGATTTGCGCACCGGTGTCGAAACCGGTAACACTCAGGCCGTCCTCGACGGGGGGCTGGACACATTCATCGAAGCGAGCCTGAAACAGGGCCTCTAGAACGGCGGTGACCGACTTGAACCACGACGACGAAAACAAGCTCATCGCGGAACGCCGCGCGAAGCTCTCCGCGCTGCGGGAAGCCGGCAACGCGTTCCCGAACGACTTCCGGCGCAACGCTCTGGCAGAGGAGGTCCATCTCGCCTACGGGGCGCACGAGGGCTCTCACCTGGAAGAGGAATCGGTCGAGGTTGCCGTCGCAGGCCGGATGATGGTCAAGCGCGTCATGGGCAAGGCGAGTTTCATCAAGCTGCAGGACCGTTCGGGACAGATCCAGGTGCGCCTCGAGCGGGACCGCCTGCCGGAGGGCGTGTACCAGGCCTTCAAGAAATGGGACGTCGGCGACGTCCTCGGTGCCTGCGGCAAGCTGTTCAAGACCCAGACCGGGGAGCTTACCGTCATGGCCGACGAGGTCCGGCTGCTGACCAAGTCGCTGCGGCCGCTGCCGGAGAAGTTCCACGGCCTGGCCGACACGGAGACGCGCTATCGGCAGCGTTACGTGGACCTGATCATGAACGAGTCGAGTCGCGACGTGTTTCAGAAGCGCTCGGCGATCATTGCGTACATTCGCTCCTTCCTCGATTCGCAGGATTTTCTCGAAGTCGAGACACCGATGATGCAGACGACGCCGGGCGGTGCGCTCGCGCGGCCGTTCAGGACGCACCACAACGCACTCGACATGGAGCTCTACCTGCGGATCGCTCCGGAACTCAACTTGAAGCGCCTGGTGGTCGGTGGCTTCGAGCGGGTCTACGAGATCAACCGTAATTTCCGCAACGAAGGCGTCTCGACCCAGCACAACCCCGAGTTCACGATGCTGGAGCTCTACCGTGCCTACGCCGAGTACACGGACCTGATGGACATGACCGAAGCGCTGCTCCACGGCATGGCCGAGGCGATCCTCGGCACGACGGTCGTCGACTACCAGGGTGAAAGCTTCGACTTCGGCAAGCCGTTTGCGCGCATGACCGTCGAGGAGGTCATCCTCGAATTCAATCCCGACCTCGACCCGGAACGTCTGCGCGACAGGGAGTATCTCGCCGCTGTCTGCGAGCGGCTCGGGATAGCGGTCGAGGACAACTACGGGCCCGGCAAACTGCAGATCGAGATCTTCGAGAAGACGGGGGAAGACCGGCTTCGCGAGCCGACGTTCGTCATCCGTTACCCGACCGAGGTGTCGCCGCTGTCACGCAAGAATGACGACGACCCCTTCGTGACCGATCGTTTCGAGCTGTTCATCGCCGGCCGCGAAATCGCCAACGGTTTCTCGGAGCTCAACGACCCGGAAGACCAGGCCGAGCGCTTCCGGGCGCAGGTCGAGAATCGCGAGCAGGGCGACGACGAGGCGATGGGCTACGATCACGACTACATACGGGCGCTCGAGTACGGTATGCCGCCGACGGCGGGTATCGGCGTCGGTATCGACCGGGTCGTGATGCTCCTGACCGACTCGCCGTCGATCCGGGACGTGCTGCTGTTCCCGCACATGCGCCCGGAAGTCTTCGACTAGCCGGGGCCTGCGCCCCTGCGCGTGCTTGCTAGCCGTAAGGTAACGGCTGCAACGCCAGCCGAGCGCCGTTGACGTCTAGTGCGCCGGCGGCATCGTCCACGGGCACGACCGCGAGCAGGTCGGCGCCGAGCGTATTGACGACCTCGCCGACGCTGCGCTCGCCCAGCATGACCTTGTCGCCGGGCGCCGCCGTGCCGGCCGTCGTGTAGCGTTGCATGCGCCGCTTCGTCGCGCCTCGGTAATGGGTTCGTGCGACGATCTCCTGCCCCGGGTAGCAGCCCTTGTCGAAACTGACGGCCCCCAGCAGGTCGAGATTGAGCATGTGCGGCGTGAATTCCTCGCTTTGCGCCGGACCGATCTCCGCGATCCCGGCCTCGAGCCGGCCGCGGCGCCACTGCTCGAGGTCGCTGCCGGCATCGAGGCCGATGTCGCGCGGCTCGAGCGCGGTCACGTCGAGGTCGACCTTCGAACGAAACCGGAACATCGTGAGTCGCCGCTGCACGTCGTCCGCCAGCGCCGCCGGCAGGGCGAGCCGGAAGCTTCCGTCTTCCCGGCGGAGGTGAAACAGTGCGATCACCCGGCCTTTCGGGTTGCACCAGGCCGCGAGCACGGGATCGGCGCCGGCCTCGAGTTCGCGAACGTCTGTCGTGAGCTGATTCTGCAGAAATTCCGCGGCGTCGGCGCCGGATGCGGCGATCGTCGCGTAGGCGGTGTCGTCTGGTTTCTGTGTCATAACGTAACGAGTCGCGGGTCCTGCCCTGCATTACGGGGTCGCAGTCTGGCATACTTGGCGTATGAACGACAAAGCGCAACCGCCCGGGGGCGGAGAGGAAGCCACGCCGGAACCGGCACGCGAGGAGTCCGCCGGCAATCGCCCGTCCGGGGACGAGTCCGGCGACCGGCCCAGGGAAATCGGCGGCCGGAAAGGTCCCGATCCCGTGCGCTATGGCGACTGGGAAAAGAACGGTCGCTGCATCGATTTCTAGCATCACCGTCTGTCATTTCGTGCCGTCGAGCGTCGCCGGGGAGACTTGCCGGCCGGCGTCCTTGTGCGGTGCAGCGTAATACGGATAATACGCCGCGGGGTTCAGGCCCCGCGCCAACCCGAGCACTCGCGATAACAACACTATGAGACAACCTCAGCGGCCATTGTCGCCCCATCTTTCGATCTATCGCTGGCCGATCACGATGGCCCTGTCCATCCTGCATCGCGCCACCGGCGTCGCCAACGCGGTCGGTCTCCTGGTCCTCGCCGCCTGGCTCATCCAGGCCGCCGGCGGCCGGGAGAGCTACGCAGCCTTCACCAGCGTCATGGGCAGCGTGCCCGGCCTGCTGGTGCTCGCCGCGTTTACGTTTTCGTTTTTCTATCACCTGTGCAACGGCATCCGGCACCTCGTCTGGGATACCGGCCGCGGCTTCGAGAAACAGCAGGCGAATGCGTCTGCCTGGTTCGTGATCGTGGCCGCCTTCGCACTGACCGCCGTATTCTGGGGAGTCGCGTTATGAGCCTGCGATCGCCACTCGGCCGCGTGCTGGGACTCGGTTCCGCAAAAGAGGGCACCGAGCACTGGTGGTCGCAGCGCATTTCCGCGGCAGCACTCGTATTGCTCGGGCTGTGGTTCGCCGTATCCGTCGCCCGCCTCGATGCCGGCGCCTACGCGGACGTCATCGCGTTCATCGCGATGCCGCTCAACTCGGTCCTGCTCATCCTGCTGGCCGCCACGATGGCGTACCACTCGTGGCTGGGCGTGCAGGTCGTCATCGAAGACTATATCCACGCGCCGACGGCGAAGATCGTGCTGTTGACGCTGTCGCGATTCCTGCACGTACTCGTGGCGGTCGCGTCCATTTACGCCATCCTGCGGATAGGGATTACTGCATGAGCGATTACGAATTCATCGACCACACCTACGACGTGGTCGTCGTCGGCGCGGGCGGCTCCGGCCTGCGCGCGACCTTCGGCCTTGCCGAGGCCGGCTTCAAGACGGCGGCGATTACCAAGGTCTTCCCGACGCGGAGCCACACGGTTGCCGCGCAGGGCGGGATCAGCGCGGCGCTCGGCAACATGGGCGAGGACGACTGGCGCTGGCACATGTACGACACGATCAAGGGATCCGACTGGCTCGGCGACCAGGATGCGATCGAGTACATGTGCAAGGAGGCCCCCGACGCCGTCATCGAGCTCGAGCACTATGGCGTGCCGTTCTCGCGCACCGAGGACGGTCGGATCTACCAGCGGCCCTTCGGCGGCATGACGACGCACTTCGGCGAAGGCACCGCGCAGCGGACCTGCGCCGCCGCCGACCGTACCGGCCACGCGATGCTGCACACGCTCTACCAGCAGTCGCTCAAGCACGATGCCGAGTTCTTTATCGAGTTCTTTGCGATCGACCTGATCATGCAGGACGGCGTCTGCCGCGGGGTCGTCGCGCTCGAGATGGCGACGGGCAGGCTGCACCGGTTCCGCTCGCAGCAGGTCGTGCTGGCGACGGGCGGTTACGGCCGCGCCTACTTCTCCTGCACGTCCGCCCACACCTGCACCGGCGACGGTAACGGCATGGTCCTCCGAGCCGGCCTGCCGATGCAGGACATGGAGTTCGTGCAGTTCCATCCGACCGGCATCTACGGTGCGGGCTGCCTGATCACCGAGGGCGTGCGCGGCGAGGGCGGCTACCTGACGAACTCCGAGAATGAGCGTTTCATGGAGCGCTACGCCCCGAACGCGAAGGACCTTGCGTCGCGCGACGTCGTCAGCCGCTCGATGACCATCGAAATCCGGGAAGGCCGCGGGGTCGGTCCGGACGGCGACCACATTCACCTGCATCTCGAACACCTGGGCCCCGAAGTCATCGACGAGCGCCTCCCCGGTATTGCCGAGACCGCCCGGATTTTCGCGGGCGTCGACGTCACGAAGGACCCGATCCCGGTGTTGCCGACCGTCCACTACAACATGGGCGGCATCCCGGCGAACTACAAGGGCGAAGTCGTCACACTGAAAAACGGTAACCCCGAGACGGTCGTGCCCGGCCTGATGGCCGTCGGCGAAGCCGCCTGCGTATCGGTGCACGGAGCGAACCGCCTGGGTTCGAATTCGCTCCTCGACCTGGTCGTGTTCGGCCGCGCCGCTGCGCATCATCTCAAGGAGACGCTCGAGGCCGACAAGCGGCAGAAACCGCTGCCCGCCGATGCCGGTCAGAACAGCGTCGAGCGACTCGACAGGCTACGGCACGCCAACGGCAGCCGCTCGACGGCCGAGATCCGCCTCGAAATGCAGCGGATCATGCAGAACCACGCTGCGGTCTTCCGGACCGGCGAGTCACTCGACGAGGGCGTCGGGCTGCTCCGCGAAACCTTCGCATCGTTTGCCGACGTCAAGGTCGCCGATCGCTCGCTGATCTGGAATACGGACCTGATCGAGACGCTGGAGCTCGAGAACCTGCTGCTGAACGCAGTGACGACGATCGAGTCCGCGGCGAACCGCCTCGAGAGCCGCGGCGCGCATGCCCGCGAGGATTACCCGGACCGCAACGACGGCGAATGGATGAAGCACACGCTGTCCTGGGTCGGTGCGGACGGGGCAGTGTGCTTCGACTACCGCCCGGTGCACGAGAATACGCTGACGGACGACGTCGAAGCCGTCCCCCCGAAAGCCAGGGTTTACTAGTGTCCTGTCCGGTTAATTCGCATAATTTCAGCGTGCCGTACAAGGCGGCTGGCAAGACGCGTTCCGCCGGCAATGGCGCGGTCCTTGGCAAGGAGCGCAACGCCGCCAGCCGCCTTGTACGGCGCGCCCTTCGGGAGCCCCCGGAATACCCCACGCCGGCGTTGCATCGCTTGCCAGGGTCTCGACATTGCCCGCGCAATGCGCCTTGGCCTGGGGTATTTCGGGGGCTCTGTAATCATGCGAATTAACCGGACAGGACACTAGGAGTTATACGTGGCAGAGTTCAGGCTTCCGAAGAATTCCCGCATCAGGAAAGGCAAGCACTTCGCGGGCGCGAATGGCGCGAAGAACGTCAGGCAGTTCGCCGTTTACCGTTACGACCCGGACAGCGGCGAGAATCCGCGCGTCGATACCTACGAGGTCGATCTCGACAGCTGCGGCCCGATGGTTCTCGACGCGCTGATCAAGATCAAGAACGATATCGATCCCACGCTGACCTTCAGGCGCTCCTGCCGCGAGGGCATCTGCGGCAGCTGTGCGATGAACATTGACGGCGGCAATACGCTCGCCTGCACGACCGCCATCGACGCCGTGAACGGCACGGTCAAGATCTATCCGCTCCCGCACATGCCTGTCGTCAAGGATCTCGTGCCGGACCTGACCAACTTCTACGCGCAGTACGCATCCATCAAGCCGTGGCTGCAGACCCGCACGCCGCCGCCGCCGGACCGTGAGCGCCTGCAGAGCAAGGAAGACCAGGAAAAGATCGACGAGCCGTCGGCGTGCATCCTCTGCGCCTGCTGCTCGACGAGTTGCCCGAGCTACTGGTGGAACAGCGATCGTTACCTGGGGCCCGCGGCGCTGCTCGCGGCCTACCGCTGGCTGGTGGACAGCCGCGACGAGGCGACCGGGGAGCGGCTGGACGATCTCGAGGATCCATTCCGGCTGTATCGCTGCCACACGATCATGAACTGCACGCAGACGTGTCCGAAGGGACTCAACCCGGCCAGGGCGATCGCGGAAACCAAGAAGATGCTGGCCTCCCGGTCACACTGACGCCATGGGCAGGCCCGGGCGGCGCGGATTTCCGGTACCCCGATGAATGACGACATTCCCCGACTTCGATGGCAGTGCCGACGCGGCATGCGCGAGCTCGACCAGCTCCTCGGCCGGTATCTCGATGCGGCCTATGCCGGGTCCGACGCTGCCGAAAAGGCGGCTTTCCGCGACTTACTGACGTTGCCCGACCCGGAGCTGGCCGGCTACTTTCTCGGCCGTCAACGTCCGGAAGACCCAGCGATTGCGGCCATCGTCGAACGCATACTCGAGCGCGCTTGAACCCTCCGCGCGCGGCCGGGGCATCGTTCTCGCCTCGGCGCTCCTGCTGACTCTCCTCGGCTGGCTGCCGATCCTGACGCTGCCGTGGCCGCCCGGCATCCGCGCCGCGCTGGGCGCCGGCTGGACCGTGTTCGGCGGACTCGAATACCTGGCGGGCTTTCACGCCGTCCGGCACGTGGCGGCGTACTCGCTGCACCCCGACGACGGCCTTGTCCTGCGTTTCACTTGCGGCCCCGACGTCGCCGCCGAGCTTATGCCCGGGACGGTCGTGCTCGGCCGCGTGATCTGGTTGCGTTTCCGCGACAGTCGCGGGCGTGTCGGCGCCGAACTCATTCCCGGGGACCCGCGCCGGCAGGCCGATTTCCGGCGCGCGCTGGTGCTGCTCCGGCTGGCCTCGGGACGGGCGTATCGCTAACAGGGGCAGGGGCTTACCTGCTAGACTTCGGGGCCCGTGCGCCGCGGATTCCACGCGGCGCGAATCCCGTCACGCCGCGTCCTCGAGAGTGCGTCACAAAAAAGCCATGAAACCGAGATTTTCGGCAGAACTTTCAGGAAGGCGCCCGGTCTATCGGGGTGTCGAGAGGCTGTCGTCGGTCGTCGGCGGAACATGACCGGATGTCCAACGAACCGTCAGACACAACGCTCGTCAAGCGAGTCCAGAAAGGAGACAAAGGCGCCTTCGACATGCTGGTGCTCAAGTACCAGCACAAGATCGTGAACCTGGTGATGCGCTACGTTCGTGACCAGGAGCAGGCGCTGGACATCACCCAGGAGGCCTTTATCAAGGCCTACCGGGCGTTGCCGAGGTTCCGCGGGGACAGTGCGTTCTACACGTGGCTCTACCGCATTGCGGTCAACACGGCGAAGAACCACCTGGCGGCGCAGCGACGACGGCCGATGGACATCGAGCTCGACATGCAGGACCCGGAGCAATACGACCTGCACGCGAAGCTCAAGGAGACCGATACGCCCGAGGGCGTGACGATCTCCCAGGAACTGCAGAAGACCGTCGAGAAGGCGATCCAGGGACTGCCGGACGATCTTCGCACCGCGATCATCCTTCGGGAGCTCGACGGGATGAGTTACGAGGAAATCGCGCAGACCATGGAATGCCCGGTCGGTACTGTGCGGTCGAGAATATTCCGGGCGCGGGATGCGATCAGCAAGAAAGTCGGCACGCTGATCAAGTAGGGGAAGCCGGGCGCCTAAAGGGGCCGGGCGGGAATTGGATAATCAGAACGGCAGGCCGGTGGTCTGCAGACTGTCGGCAGGAATGCCTGGTGGGAACGTCATGAACGAAACAATTAGGATGCAGCTGTCCGCGTACGTCGACGGCGAGTTACCCGAGAGCGAAACCGAGCTGCTGCTGCGGCGACTCAGCCAGGACCCGACCCTTCGGGCCGAGCTGGCGGAGTTCCTCGAAATCGGCCGCAGGATGCGAGGCGAGCCGACGCTGCCCGGCATCCATGCGCTGCGCGGGCGGATAGCCGCCGCGCTCGACAATGACGAGGCTATGCCGGAACCCGCCGACGTCCCCGAGCCCCGGCGCAGCTTCGCGAAGCCCATCGGCGGGATCGCGATCGCGGCCTCCGTCGCACTCGTGGCCATCCTCGGTCTGCAGCAGACCGCCGACGTCGGCGACAGCGGCACCGTGGCCGGCGAGGGCGCGGCGGATGCGCCCGTCGTCGAGTACGTCGTGCCGCCCGAGGACTCCGAACTGCGCGAGTTCATGCGTATGCACGGAGAGACCAATTCCGCACAGGGCGCCAACGGCATGAACGTGCGCATCGTCAGCTTCCCGCTCAGGGAAGACGAAGTCGAGGCCGAGGCGGAGGACCCCGCCATCGAGGCAGAGAATCCGGCCTCGCCGGCCACGCCAGACATCGGCGTCGAGTAGTTCCGTGTCACTTCACAAGCACGTGCTGTCACTGATCCTGGTCGCGGCGACGGGCAGCAGTGTGGCGGCCGAACCCGGCTCGCCAGAGGACTGGCTCGACCGCATGGCGAACGCGGTGCAGTCGCTGAGCTACGAGGGTACGGTCGTCCGGATTTCGAACGGCGAGGCCGAGTCGCTGAAAGTCGCCCACACGATCGTCGACGGTGTCGTGCGCGAGCGCGTCGTCGCGCAGGAGGGCAACGGGCTCGAGATCGTGCGCAACGGCAACGAGGTTCACTGCATTTTGCCCGACAGGAAGATCGTTCGCGTCGAACAGTGGAACGACCAGAGCACGCTGTTTTCCACGCTGCCGACGAGCGACCTCAGTCTCGGCAACGAGTACGACGTCGTCATCCGGCGCAAATCGCGGGTCGCCGGGCGCGAGGCGATGGAGCTTGCGATCCGGCCTCACGACCCCTATCGCTACGGTCATCGGCTGTGGCTCGATACCGAAACCGGATTCCCGCTGCAGACGCAGCTCATCGGGGAGGATGGCGAGCCCCTGGAGCAGGTGAAGTTTGCCGAGATCAGCCTCGATCCCGCCCTGTCGCCGGCGGCGCTCGCGCCCTCGCTGGCGCTGGACGACTTCACGTGGCTGTCCGCGCCCGGCAAGCCCGGGCGCAAGGACGTTTCGACTGACTGGGTCGCTGCCGACCTGCCTGCCGGTTTCCGGGTGGTGTCGACCGAGGAAGAGCACCTCGAGGACAGCGGCAAGCGGGTGGTCCACATTCTCTACAGCGACGGGCTTGCATCGGTCTCGGCCTTCATCGTCGCGGCAGATAGCGAGCCCGCGCCCCGCGCCGCCTTGCTGGGTACCTCGAACTCCTACAGCGTGCAGCACGACGGCTACCGGATCACGGCGATGGGCCAGGTACCTGCCGCGACGGTGGAGCGTATCGCGCAGTCGCTGACGCTTAGGTAATTCCGGGCGATGACGGCGGAGGCAGTACGCGGGTGCGTCGAGAGTCTCACGACCGTGGACGCCACACTGCTTGCCGACGTGGCGGTCGACGCCGCGAGTGCCTGCGCGCGCTGCCGCTCGGGACGGGGATGTGGCGCCGGCGTATTCACCGGTGCTCCGCGGCGGCGAGTTCTGCGCCTGCCCGTGCCGCCCGGCGCGCGCATCGAGGTGGGCGCGGAAGTGACGGTCCGGATACCCGGCGAGTCCCTGCTACGCGCCACCCTGCTGGCTTACGGGCTGCCGCTGGCTGGCCTTCTCTGCGGTGGCGTCGCCGGCTTCGCGCTCGACGGCGGTGACGTCGTCGCGGCGCTGGCGGCCGCGGCAGGGCTGGCGGTCGGTGCCGTCGCGGCGCGGGCGCAGGCGCAGAGGCGCTGCTGGCACGATGAGGCCGCCTCGATGCTGACGCTCGAGGCGGGCAGCCCGTGACGGGATTCGTCGTCTACAGCCGGCGCGGATGCCACCTGTGCGAGCTACTCATCGAGCAGCTGCTCGAGGAACTCGCCGGCAAGGGCGAGCCGGAGATCCGCGATATCGACTCCAAACCGGAGTGGCGTACGCGCTTCGACACGCGCGTACCGGTTCTGGAATACAATGGCGACTGGGTGTGTGATTACCACCTGGACGTCGAGCGCGTTCGCCGCATAATCCGCGGGGCCGACGCGTCGAAAGACGGTAACTGACGGCCCCCCCGGGGCACTTTCCTCCATCAAGGTTCGGGTATACTGCGCGGCTTTGGCCGCGACGGCAGACGGCCCGATCCCGATATCCTGGCATCTTATGCAACATATCCGAAATTTCTCGATCATCGCGCACATCGACCACGGCAAGTCGACCCTGGCCGATCGCTTCATCCAGCTGTGCGGTGGCCTGACGGAACGCGAGATGGAGGAGCAGGTGCTGGACTCGATGGACCTCGAGCGCGAACGCGGCATCACGATCAAGGCGCACAGCGTCTCGCTCGATTACAAGGCCGACGACGGCCAGACCTACAAGCTTAACTTCATCGACACGCCGGGCCACGTCGATTTCAGCTACGAGGTCTCGCGTTCGCTGGCAGCCTGCGAGGGCGCGCTGCTGGTGGTCGACGCCGCCCAGGGCGTCGAGGCGCAGAGCGTGGCGAACTGCGTGACGGCGATCGACATGGGTCTGGAGGTCCTGCCGGTCCTGAACAAGATCGACCTGCCGGCCGCGGAGCCGGAGCGGGTAATGGCCGAGATCGAGGACGTGATCGGCATCGATGCGCAGGAATCGGTGTTCGTGAGTGCCAAGACCGGGCAGGGCGTCCACGAGCTGCTTGAAAAGCTCGTGAAGACGATCCCGCCGCCGGCCGGCGAGCCGGACGGCCCGCTGCAGGCACTGATCATCGACTCGTGGTTCGACAACTACGTCGGTGTCGTTTCGCTCGTCCGCGTGGTCAACGGGGCGCTGAAAAAGGGCGCGAAGTTCACGGTCATGTCGACGGGGCAGTCGTTCAATGCCGATCGCGTGGGCAGCTTCACGCCGAAGATGCGGGATGCGGAGCTGCTCGACACGGGCGAGGTCGGCTTCGTCATCGCGGGCATCAAGGATATCTACGGCGCGCCGGTCGGGGACACGCTGACGCTCACCAGCCGGCCCTGCGACAAGCCCTTGCCGGGGTTCAAGCAGGTGCAGCCGCGCGTCTTCGCGGGCCTGTTTCCGATCTCCTCCGACGACTACGAAAGCTTTCGCGAAGCCCTGCAGAAGCTCAAGCTCAACGATGCGGCGCTGCACTTCGAGCCCGAAACCTCCGCGGCGCTCGGCTTCGGTTTTCGCTGCGGCTTTCTGGGGATGCTGCACATGGAGATCGTCCAGGAGCGGCTCGAGCGGGAATACGATCTCGAGCTGATTACGACGGCGCCGACGGTCGTGTTCGAGGTCGAGACGACCTCTGGCGACGTGATGTACGTCGACAATCCTTCAAAGTTGCCGCCGCTGAACGAGATCGCCGAGATCAGGGAGCCGATCATATCCGCCAATATCCTCGTGCCGGAAAAACACGTCGGTGCGGTGATCAAGCTCTGCGTGGAAAAGCGCGGCATGCAGAAACACATGCGCTACCTCGGCGCCCAGGTCGCGCTCGAGTACGAGATGCCGCTCGCAGAGGTCGTGCTCGACTTCTTCGACCGGCTGAAATCGGTCAGTCGCGGCTTTGCCTCCTTCGACTATCACTTCGTGCGTTTCGACGCCGCGCAGCTCGTACGCCTCGATATCCTGATCAACAAGGAGCGCGTCGATGCGCTGTCCGTGATCGTGCATCGGGCGACGGTGCAGCACCGCGGCCGGGAACTGGTCGAGAAGATGCGTGAGCTCATCCCGCGGCAGATGTTCGACGTCGCGATCCAGGCGGCGGTCGGCAGCCAGATCATCGCGCGCAGCACCGTCAAGGCGCTCAGGAAGAATGTCACCGCCAAGTGCTATGGCGGGGACGTGAGCCGCAAACGCAAGCTTTTGGAAAAACAAAAGGCGGGCAAGAAGCGAATGAAGCAGGTAGGCTCGGTCGAGATTCCGCAGGAGGCGTTTCTCGCCGTGCTGCGCGTGGAAAAGTAGGAACCAGGAGTGAATCGTTGAGTATGAACCTGGCGCTGATACTGACTGTTCTCACGCTGATCTCCGGCATCGTCGTGCTGGTCAACCGGCTCGTGTGGAAGGAGCCTCGCGACATTCCCGGCAAGCCGACCGCGCGGCAGACGCTGGTCGAATACTCGCGTTCCTTTTTCCCGGTGCTGCTGTTCGTCCTCGTCGTGCGCTCGTTCGTCTTCGAGCCGTTCCGGATTCCGTCCGGCTCGATGATGCCGACGCTCCTGAAGGGCGACTTCATCTTCGTCCAGAAGTACGCCTACGGGCTCAGGTTACCGGTCACCGAAACCAAGATTCTCGAGACCGGTTCGCCCGAGCGCGGGGACGTCGTCGTGTTCCGCCTGCCCTCCGACCCGGCAATCAACTACATCAAGCGTGTCGTGGGTCTGCCCGGCGACACGATCGTCTACGACCAGCATCGATTGACGATCAACGGTGAACCCGTGCCGCTTGCGAACAGCGGCAACCCGGGCGAGCCGCGCTATACCGAGTTGCTGGACGAGCGCGAGCACCAGATCCTGATCCAGAACCCGCGCTACACGATTGCCGACGGCACCTACGTGGTGCCCGAGGGACACTATTTCGTGATGGGCGACAACCGCGACAACAGCAAGGACAGCCGCTTCATCGGTGCCATTCCGGAGACGCACCTCGTCGGGGAGGCCGTGCGAATCTGGCTGCACCTCGACGGCTGGGCGCCGCGCTGGGACCGTATCGGCAACCGCATCGATTGACCCGCGGCCGCGGCCGATTGCCAGGAATTTGAAGCAAGTCACTGAAATGCGGTGGCCATCCGGGCAAATTATGGTAAAGAAACTGGCGTTACACCCGGACACGAGGATTCACCGATGGCCCGCATCAAACCGCTAGCGACCGCTCGCCACCTGCCACTGGCGAAACGCGCCGTCATGCGCCGCAACCAGGCCGGCATGACGACCCTGGGACTGATCATACTGGTCAGCTTCCTGGGCCTGTTCGCGTTCGGATTCATCCGCCTGACGCCGGTGTATCTCAACTACTTCAAGGTAGTCGGTGTCGTCGACGGCGCCCGCTCGGAATTCGACGGCCAGTCGCCGACCGCCGGCTCGATCCGTACCTATGTCTCACGCCGTTTCGACATCGAGAGCGTTTCGCAAATCACCGCCCGTGACATCAAGGTCACGCCAGTTGACGGCGGATTCGAAGTCAGTGCACAGTACAGCCACAAAGCGCCTTTCATCGCGAACATCTCGTTCGTCGTCGACTTCGACAAGCGAGCCATGATCCGGCGCTGAGACCGCCGGCTCAGTGGCCCGCGGCCACCCCCGAAACCGAGCGCCCAGAGGGCGTGGCAAGAGCGAGCAATGCAATCCGCGGAGCGCTGGCTGGAACGTACGTTCCGCTACGTATTCAACAATCCCGAGCTGCTGCAAACGTCCCTGACGCACCGGAGTGCGCCCGGCAACAGCAACGAGCGCCTCGAGTTCCTGGGTGACGCGATCCTGGACGTCGTCATCTCGGCCGAAATCTATGCGTCCCGGCCGGCGGCGACCGAGGGTGAGCTGAGCCGGCTGCGTGCCTGGCTGGTCAACGACAATGCCCTTGCCGCGCTCGCCAGCGCGGCCGGCATCGGCGACTATCTCGTCCTCGGCGGCGGCGAGCGCAAGAGCGGAGGCCATCATCGCAAGTCGATACTCGCGGATGCGCTGGAAGCGCTGTTCGGCGCGATCTTTCTCGACAGCGGCTTCGACGCGGCGCGGGACGTGATCCTCGACTGTTTCCGCGAGCGGCTCGAGCAGCTGCCGGACGCGGATGACCTGCGCGATCCCAAGACCCAGCTGCAGGAGTGGCTGCAGGCACGCGGGCGTGCCCTGCCGACCTACGAACTCGATACGGTCTCCGGGAAAGCGCACGACCAGCGCTTCGCGGTCGTGTGCTCGCTCGACCGGCCGGGCAGCGTGACGCGCGGCGAGGGCACGTCCCGGCGGCGCGCGGAACAGGCGGCCGCGAGGCAGATGCTCGAACTCCTCGCCGAGACGGAGGCGCAGTGAGCGAGACCTATCGTGCCGGCTTCATTGCCGTGGTCGGGCGCCCGAACGTCGGCAAGTCGACGCTGATCAACGCCATCGTCGGCAGGAAGGTCAGCATCGTCACGTCCAAACCGCAAACGACACGACACCGGATCCTCGCGGTGCATTCGTCCGCGGACTGGCAGATGATATTCGTCGATACACCGGGCATACACCGCAACGCCGGCAAGGCGATGAATCGTCTGATGAACCGTACCGCTGCAGCGGCGCTGGCCGACGCGGACCTCGTGCTCTACGTCACTGATGCCGCGCGCTTCACCGACGAGGACGGCGACGTGCTGAAACGCCTGGCCTCGGTCCGGGGCCCGGTTATCGCCGTACTCAACAAGGTCGACCTCGTGCACCCGAAGGAACGACTGTTCGAAGCCATCGCCGCGATGGCGGCCCGGCGCGATTTCGAAGAGATCGTCCCGCTCTCGGCGAGCAAGGGTTCGAATGTCGGCGTCCTCACGGACCTGATACCACGGCACCTGCCCGAGTCGCCGCCGCTGTTTCCGCCGGAGATGCAGACGGATCGCGGCGAGGATTTCCAGGCAGCGGAGATCGTCCGCGAGAAGCTGATGATCCTCCTGCGAGACGAGATACCCTACGGCCTGACCGTGCAGATCGAGAAATACGAACGGGAAGCCGGCGGGATGTCGATTGCGGCCGTCATCTGGGTCGAGCGCGACAGCCAGAAGGGTATCGTGGTGGGCAAGGGCGGCAGCATGCTCAAGCGCGTCGGCAAGGCGGCGCGGCTGGACCTTTCGGACATCCTCGGCGTGCCCGTGCACCTCGAGCTGTGGGTCAAGGTGAAGGCGAACTGGGCGGACAGCGAGAAGGACCTCGCGAACCTCGGCTACGACGCGCCCTAGCAGCCCGGACAGGCCCTTGGCTACCGATCGCCGTGTCAACCTGGAACCCGCCTGGATACTGCATCACCGACCGTTCCGGGACACCAGCCAGATCATCGACGTGTTCAGTGCCGATCACGGCAAGCTTGCGCTCGTGGCGCGCGGCAGTCGCACGGCGAAGTCGCGGCTGAAGGGCATACTGCGTCCGTTCCAGCGCCTGCGGCTGTCCTGGGCGCAGAAGTCCGACCTCGGCACGCTGACCGGCGCGGAGATTGCCGGGCCGCCTTACACGCTCACGGGCGATGCGCTCCTGTCGGCCTTCTACGTCAACGAGCTGCTGCTGTTTTTCCTGCACCGGCACGACCCGCAGCCCGAGATCTTCGCGCTTTACGGCGAAACGCTCGACGCGCTCGCCGGCGCGCGCGATCCGGCACCGGGCCTGCGCACGTTCGAGATCGACCTGCTGAGGCTGCTCGGCTACGCGCTCGACCTCGAGTACGAAGCGCGTAGCGGCGAGTTGCTGGATGACGGGGCGCATTACGAGTACCGCGTCGAGGAGGGGCCCGTCAGGAGCCGGGCGGACGCCGATCGGGAAACCTACACCGGCGAGCGGCTCAAGGCCGTCGCAGCCGGGGCCTTCGAGGACGCCGAAACCCTGAGAGCCGCCAACCGGCTCCTGCGCCGTGTCATCCACCATCACCTGGGCGGCAAGGAGCTGAAGAGCCGAAAGGTGCTCCTTTCGATACACCGCGATAGAATGCGCGCCTCCAAATCCACTGGCCGGTCCGGCGAATGAGCCGGCACGGCGCGCAGCCGACAGGAAGTTCCCTTTTGAGCAATCCGATTCACCTGGGCGTCAACATCGACCATGTTGCGACGCTGCGGCAGGCCCGCGGCACGCATTACCCGCGCCCGGCGGACGCAGTGCCGATCGTCGAGGCGGCCGGCGCGGACAGCATTACCGTCCACCTCCGCGAGGATCGCCGGCATATCCAGGATCACGATCTCGTCGAGATCGTCGCCGTGATGAAGACCCACATGAACCTCGAAATGGCGGTCACCGCGGAGATGCTCGACATTGCGGCCCGGCTCAAGCCCAGTGACGTCTGCCTGGTGCCGGAAAAGCGCGAGGAGCTGACGACCGAGGGCGGGCTCGACGTCGCGGGGCAGGTCGCGCGCATCAAGGATGCCTGCGACCGGCTGGCGGCCGCCGGTATCCGCACGTCGCTGTTCATCGATCCCGAAGCCGGGCAGCTGGAAGCCGCCGTTCGCGCGGGCGCGCCCGTCGTCGAGCTGCACACGGGTGCCTACGCCGATGCTGCCGGCGACGCGCAGGCGGCGGAGCTCGGGCGCATCCGCCGGGCGGCCCGTCTCGGCGCGGAATTGGGCCTCGTCGTGAACGCGGGTCACGGCCTGAACACCTCGAACGTGGCGCCGATCGCCGCCATCGGGGAGATCGTCGAGCTCAACATCGGTCACGCGATCATCGCTGATGCCGTCTTCGAGGGCCTCGCAACCGCGGTCGCGCGTATCAAGACACTCATGCTCGAGGCGCGCTCCGGGGCGGGCGGATGATATTCGGCGTCGGCACCGATATCGTCGAGCTGTCGCGAATCCAGGCGACCTACGAGCGCTTCGGTGAGCATTTCGTGACCCGCCTGTTGATGGAGGAGGAGCTCGAGCTCTTCCGGAAGAGCAAGTGGCCGGTCCGATTCCTCGCGATGCGCTTCGCCGGCAAGGAGGCGACAGTCAAGGCGATGGGTACCGGCTTTGCGCACGGGATCTGGCTGCGCGACGTCGGCATCACCAACAACAGCTGGGGACGGCCGCTGGTCATCTGGTCCGAGCGCGGCCGGCGAGTCTGCGAGCGACTCGGGATCGGCGACGGCCACGTCAGCCTGACGGATGACGCGGGCCTCGTAATGGCATTCGCCGTTTGTGAAACACGCGACAGGTAACGAGATGCATTGTTTTTCTTTCGATATCGAGACCGTCCCGGACGTCGAGTTCGGGCGCCAGTACTTCGAGCTCGGGGATCTGCCCGACGAGAAGGTCGCCACGGCGATGATGTTCAAGCGGCAGCAGGAGACCGGCAGCGAGTTCCTGCCCCTGCACCAGCACCGGGTCATCGCGATCTCGGTCGCGCTGCGAACGGGCGACAGCTTCCGGGTCTGGTCGCTCGGCGACGAGGATTCCGACGAGGCCGACCTCGTCGGCCGCTTCTTCGACGGGATCGAGCGCTACGCGCCCGATCTCGTCAGCTGGAACGGCAGCGGCTTCGACCTGCCGGTCCTGCACTACCGCGCGCTGCGCCACGGCATCCAGGCGCCACGCTACTGGGAGATGGGCGACAACGACCGGGACTACAAGTGGAACAACTACCTGAACCGCTTCCACTGGCGTCACGTCGACCTGATGGACGTCCTGGCGGGCTTCCAGAACCGCGGCCGCGCGAGCCTCGACCAGATGGCCGTGCTTCTCGGCTTCCCCGGCAAGCTGGGGATGAGCGGCGACAAGGTATGGGAGACCTACCTCGAGGGCGGCATCCGCGAGATCCGCGACTATTGCGAGACCGACGTACTCAATACCTGGCTGGTTTACCTGCGCTTCGAGTTCATGCGCGGGAACCTGGACCGGGCCGGACTCGATCGTGAGCTGGCGCTCGTCAGGGAAACGCTCGAAGGCATGAAAGAGACGCATCTCGACGAGTTCCTCGCCGCCTGGCAGGCGAGCTGAGGCCGATGCGCGGCAAGCGCCGGGAGCCGGAGACGGCGACGATCGCGGGCGCAACGCACGATGGCCGCGGCATCGCGGCGACCGACGGCAAGAAAGTCTTCGTCGCGGGCGCGCTGCCCGGCGAGACCGTGCGCTTTATCCGCCGCAAGCGCCGGCGCAACTTCGACGAGGCCGAGCTCCTCGAGGTGCTCGAGCCGTCCGCCGAGCGCGTCGAACCCCGCTGTGCGGTCTACGGTCGCTGCGGCGGCTGCTCGCTGATGCACGTATCGCTCGAGGAGCAGCGCGCGATCAAGGGACGGACGCTTTCGGATAATCTCGAGCGCATCGGCCGCGTCGAGCCGGAGCGCTGGCTCGAACCGATGGCCGGGGAGGGGTGGAACTATCGCCGTCGTGCCCGGCTCGCCGTCAAGGACGTTCCGGCCAAGGGCCGGACGCTGGTCGGCTTTCGGGAGCGGCATGCGCCGTTCATTACCGACATGTCGCGCTGCGAAGTCCTCGCGAAGCCGGTCGACGGGCTGCTCGAGGCACTCAGCGGGCTGATCGGTTCGCTGTCGATCCGGGCAAGGCTGCCGCAGATCGAGGTTGCCGTCGCCGACGACGCGGTTGCCTTCGTTTTCAGGGTGCTGGATCCGCCGAACGCCGGGGATATCGCCGCATTCGAGGCGTTCGCCGGCGACAACGACGTGAGCGTCTACCTGCAGACCGGCGGACCCGACACGATCTCGGCGCTCGCGCCCGCCAGCCCGGATCCCCTGTATTACGACCTTCCCGGGTTCGACGTTCGCATGCACTTCGAGCCGGCGGACTTCGTCCAGGTCAACGGAGAGATCAACCGGGCGATGGTTGCCGCCGCGGTCGAGCTGCTCGAGGTCGCGCCATCGCACCGGGTGCTCGACCTGTTCTCGGGGATCGGCAATTTCTCGCTGCCGCTGGCCCGCCGCGCCGGCAGCGTGCTCGGCATAGAGGGCGATGCGGGGCTGGTCCGCCGGGCCGCCGCCAACGCGGCGCACAACGGCATCGACAACGCCGAATTCCTGAGTGTCGATCTCGCGGCCATCGACGGTACCGAGGACTGGCTCGCCGCCGGCTGCGACCGGCTGTTGCTCGACCCGGCACGCTCGGGAGCCGAGGCCGTGGTCGAACGCATCGGCAAACTTGACCCGGAGCGCATCGTGTACGTGTCCTGTCACCCGGGGACGCTGGCACGCGATGCCGGCATCCTGGTGCATGATGCCGGCTACCGGCTCGAGGCGGCCGGCATCATCGACATGTTTCCCCACACGGCGCATGTCGAATCCATTGCCGTATTTAATAAAGAAAATTAGTGATTTATTGTACTTTTCAATAATCCATCTTATCTTGTAACGGCTGCGGTGAGCGTACAATCGCTCCGGCAGCGCCGATGAATCAGTCCGTGGGAGCGCCTATGTCACTCGGTCCGGTCATGCTGGACATCGATGGTTACGAACTCACGCCCGCCGATCGCGATCTGCTGAGCGAACCGGCGGTCGGCGGTGTCATCCTGTTTTCACGCAACTACGCGTCTGTGAACCAGGTCGCCGACCTGATCGCCGATATCCGGGCACAGCGGTCGCCGCCGCTGCTCGTCGCGGTCGACCACGAGGGTGGGCGCGTGCAGCGCTTCCGCGACGGCTTCACGGCGGTTCCGCCGATGCGTCACATCGGCCGGGCCTACGACCGGGACGCCGCCCGGGGGCTCGAGCTGGCGCGGTCGGCGGGCTGGGTCATCGGCGCCGAACTCCGCAGCGTCGGGATCGACCTGGCGTTCGCGCCGTGTATCGATCTCGATTGGGGTGTCAGCGAGATCATCGGTAATCGAGCCTTTCATCGTAAGCCCGAGGTCGTCGCGTCGCTCGCGGGCGCATTCTGCCGGGGGATGCGGCAGGCGGGCATGGCCGCCGTGGGCAAGCATTTTCCCGGCCACGGCGCGGTCGTGCCCGACTCGCATCTCGAACTGCCCGTCGACCGCCGCGACTATGGCGACATCCTCGACGACATGCAGCCCTACGAACGGCTGATCGGCACCCGGCAGCTCGCCGGCGTCATGACCTCGCATATCGTCTACCGGGAGATGGATCCCGCGCCTGCGAGTTTCTCGGCCTGGTGGATCGGGCAGGAGTTGCGGGGCCGCCTCGGCTTCGACGGGGCCGTCTTGAGCGACGACCTGTCGATGGCGGCCACGCGGGCCTTCGGCTCGATGCCCGAGAGATCCCGGCGCGCGCTCGAAGCCGGATGCGATATGATCCTGATATGCAACGATCGCCCGGCTGCCCAGGCGAGTGTTCGCGCGCTTCGCGAGTACTCGAATCCACTGTCGCTCGTCCGCCTCGTGAGGCTGCATGGCGCTGGCGGGCAGGCGCGGGAGACGCTGCTCGCTTCGGAAGACTGGCAGGCGGCGACCGCGGCGCTCGGTCACGTCGTCGATCCGCCGGCACTCGAGCTGGATGCCTGAAGCGATGCCCGTGAGCCCGTGCTACTCGATCATCGAGGGTAGCGGGTTCGCCCCGCGGGCGGAGGCAGCGGGTCCCTCCGCCACGCCCTACGGCGACGCGTCGGCGGGCGTCCGGCGGGTCCGGATGGGTGGTCACGAGGTCCTCTGGCTGCCGCGCCACGGCGACGAGCACGCTATCCCTCCGCACCGGATCAACTACCGGGCCAATCTTTACGCCCTCGAGGCCGCGGGCGCCACGGCGGTCATCGCGATGAATACGGTCGGCGTGATCACGGAGCGCCTTCGGCCCGGCGATATCGTGATTCCGGCACAGCTGATCGACTACACCTGGGGGCGCGAGCATACCTATTTCGACGGGACGACCGGGGAGGTCCGGCACGTCGAGTTCAGCGCACCCTTCACGCCGGCGCTGCGCGAGCGCTTGCTCTGCGCGGCCGGCGCGGCCGGTATCGACTGCGTCGACGGCGGCGTCTACGCCGTCACGCAGGGACCGCGCCTGGAGACGCCCGCCGAGATCGACCGGCTCGAGCGCGACGGCGCCGACATGGTCGGCATGACCGCGATGCCGGAGGCGGTGCTCGCCGCCGAGCTCGGCCTCGAGTATGCGGCGATCGGCCTCGCGGTCAACCCGGCGGCCGGCCGTACCGAGGCGTCGCTGCACGCGGAAGTCGAAAAATATTCGCGGGCGGCCCGCGACAAGGCCGAGGCACTGCTCGGCGCATTCTTCGGGAGTGACTCATGAGCGATGTCCCCGCAGCGGTGCTCCGCACCGTGATCGATGCTTCCAGCGACCCGGTGATGGTCGTCCAGAGCGAGCATTCCGACTGGCCCGTCCGGGTCGCCAACGCGGCGTTTCGTGGCCTGGCCAACGACGTAGAGCTCGACGGGGCGCTCGCCGAGGTTTGCGAGGCGCTGTTCGGCCGGGACGCCGCCCTCGACGTGAGCGAGGCCGTCCGCAGTCGCGAAGCGACGCGCATTCCGGTCGACATGTCCGGTCGCGAGTACATCCTCGGTATTGCGCCGCTGGGTCCCGACGATACGGGCTATACCGCCATCTTCCTGCGGCACGTGTCCGCCCGCGGCGCCGCCGCCGATCCGGAGCTGTCGCAGGCGCTGCTCAAGGCCAAGAAGCGGGTCCGCGATCTCAGCCGCGACGATCTCGCCACCGGCCTCCTCAACGTGCGCGCGTTCCGGGACGTGCTGGCGCATGACTGGGCGGTGGCGTCGCGCGAGCAGAGCACGCTGGCACTCGTCAGCTTCACGCTGGTCGATTTCGACGCCTACGTCCACGTCTTCGGTCGCCACGCGAGCGATTCCTGCCTGCGCCGCGTCGGCCAGTCGATCCGCCGCTGCCTGCGCCGGGCGAGCGACGTGATTGCGCGGGTCGACGACGCTACCTTCGTCGTGCTGTCGCACGCCTCGGACGAAGCCAACGTCCGCCAGTTCGCCGACGGAATCGCCGCGTCGGTGCGCGAACTGCGCATCCATCACCCGCGTTCCAGCGAGGACCGTTTCGTCACGGTGGACTACCGTGTCGTGTCGACCGATGGACCGGAACGGCACGCATCGGCCGACGCGTTTCTCGACGCGCTGTTCGAGCAGTAAGGGTCGCTGCGTCCGTCGCCGACGTACAGACACCGGGAGGACCTGCCATGTTCAGACACCTGTTTATCGCGGCGCTCATGCTGGCCCTGAGCGTGGCTGCCGGCGCCGACGAGCGCCCGCGCGCGCGGGATGTCGGGCTCGTCGTCGGCGTGCTGCCGACCGGCCCGTTCAACGCAATCACCGACGTGAGCGGTGTCCTCGTCGGCCACAGCACGATCGTGGAAGGAGACACGATCCGCACCGGCGTGACGGCGATCGTGCCGGGACCGGGCAACTGGTACACGCACCCCGTGCCCGCGGCGATGCATGTCGGCAACGGCTACGGCAAGCTCATCGGCGAGACCCAGGTCCGGGAACTCGGCGAGATCGAAACGCCGATCCTCCTGACCTGCACGCTGTGCGTCTGGAGCGCCGCGGAGGGCCTCAAGGACTGGCTCTACGAGCAGCCCGGCATGGGCGAGCACACCATCAACCCGATCGTCGGCGAGACCAACGACGCGCGCGTCAACGACATGTGGGCAAAGCCGGTCCGCCGCTCGCACGTCTACGCGGCGCTGGACGCGGCCGCGTCGGGCCCGGTCGCGGAGGGCAGCGTCGGCGCCGGTACCGGCACGCAGGCGTTTGCCTGGAAGGGCGGTATCGGCACGAGTTCGCGGGTCCTCCCCGAATCGCTGGGCGGCTACACGGTCGGCGTGCTCGTGCAGACGAACTTCGGCGGCATCCTGCGGATGAACGGCGCGCCCGTCGGCCGGGAACTCGGCCGCTACGCGTTCCGCAGCGAACTCGAGGCCGCGACCGGCGAGGGTAACCAGGAAGACGGTTCGATCATGATGGTCGTCGCGACGGACGCGCCGCTCGACGCGCGCAGCCTCGGCCGGCTGGCGAGCCGGGCGATGCTGGGCCTGGCTCGGACCGGCTCGTTCGCGAGCAACGGTTCGGGCGACTACGTAATTGCTTTCTCCACTCACCCGGACGTGCGCCGGCCGCGGAACAGTCCCGCAGCGGTGAGCGCACCGGCGGTCGTGAACACGTCGATGTCGCCGCTGTTCGCCGCGGCGGTCGAGTCGACCGAGGAGGCGATCTACAACGCGATCCTGAAGGCCACGACGGTGTCGAGCGCACGCGGCAGGCTCGAGGCGATACCCGTGGACGATGTACTCGAGGTGCTTCGGAAGTACAGCGCGCTCGACTGGGACGAAAGCGTCCGCCCGATACGACGCTGAGCCGAGGTCACGCCCGCGATGCGCGGGCGGCCTTCAGGGCGCTGCGGCGGAAGCCGCGGTGTCCTCGGCGTCGGGCTCCTCGACCCGCTCTATCTTCACGAGGACGCCGAAACGCGGGTGATCGAAGTAGCGAAGATCGCCGCTCTTGAAGATGCGATCCTCGGTAATTCGATAGTAGGTCGGGCCGGTGACGGGCGCGTAGCCGTCGTCGGCGTACGGATCCCGGGGCACGGCTTCGAGGAATCGCTCGTCGCGGTAGCCCGGCGTAAAGGCGTCGGCAGGGTCGGCCCGGTCCGGGTCCGCGGCCAGTTCGAGCGCGACGGTCAGGTGCAGGAACCGGCTCAGGTACAGTGTGAAGTCACCGTCCAGGCCCGCCGGCGGCGTTGTGAGCTCCGCGAGCGGAATGGCGACGGGCTCGCCGAAAGGCTCGACGACCTGGTACCAGCCGAAATGCGCGAGTGGCTCGTAGGCATCGATCCGGTCGAGGCGGTCCCAGGTGCTGAACATCGTCAGCGCGTCGTAGGGCAGCAGCACGTAATTCGCCCGCGGCTCTGCGGCGAGCCCATCCTCGATCGGGTTCCCGTCTTCGTCCAGCGCGACCGGGGCGCCGTCCGCGCCGATCGGTACCGGCTCGACCGCAGCGGGCTCCGCGAAGCTGTCGTCGCCGAACTCGGGTATGGGCTCCGGCTCGGGCGGCGGATCGGGTACGAACACCTCGCTTCCGGCCGACACGCTGTCGGCATAGCGGAAGACGATGACCTCGACCGTGAACGGCCGGGGTACGGCATCGGCGACGTCGGCCGCCTGGCCGGCAGCGGGGGCGGGGGCAAACGCCGCGAGGCCCAGGGCCGTCAGCGCAACGATCGGGTTGGCGGTCTTGTCAGTCATCAGCCGGTGCAAGCTTTCCGAGCAGTGATTCGATGAACGCGTAGCGTGCGTCCGGGTCCTCGAGGTCCACCGTGAAATTCAGGCGGTGTGAGCCTTTGAGCCGGTACGTCCGGCTATCATTCTGCACCAGCTTGATGAGTGCAAGTGGATCGATCGACGAATTGTCGCCGAAGACGAGGTAGCCGCCCTTGTCGGCCGCGTCGATCTTCTCGACG
The DNA here is from genome assembly GCA_036350895.1 of Woeseiaceae bacterium. GTDB lineage: Bacteria > Pseudomonadota > Gammaproteobacteria > Steroidobacterales > Woeseiaceae > UBA1847. Next base: position 8,087 of record JAZBNZ010000037.1, on the reverse strand, counting down.
CCGAGTGTCCGCGCGCGCTGCTTGATGCCGGCATTGCGCACGAGGTTCTTCGCAGGCTCGGGCAGCAGCCCGAAGCGGTCGATCAGTTCGACCTGGAATTCACGCAGGGCCTCCGCCGTCGTCGTCGCCGAGAGCCGCTTGTAGAGGATCAGCCGAAGATGGACGTCCGGCACGTAGTCATCGGGCAGGAGCGCGGGCACATGCAGGTTGATGTCGACACCGGCGTCGAGAGGTGCCTCGAGATCGGGTTCCTTGCCGGCGCGCAGCGACTCCACGGCGCGTCCCAGGAGCTCGGTGTAGAGCGAGAAGCCGATTTCCTGGATCTGTCCGCTCTGCTCTTCGCCGAGCAGTTCGCCGGCACCGCGAATCTCGAGATCGTGGGTGGCCAGCGTGAAGCCAGAGCCCAGGTCCTCGAGCGAGTCGATGGCTTCCAGGCGCTTGACGGCGTCGGCCGTCATGGCTGCCTTCGGCGGTGCGACGAGGTAGGCGTAGGCGCGGTGGTGTGAACGCCCCACGCGGCCGCGCAGCTGGTGCAGCTGGGCGAGCCCGAAGCGGTCGGCCCTGTTGATGATGATCGTGTTGGCCGTCGGTACGTCGATCCCGGATTCGACGATCGTCGTGCAGAGCAGCAGGTTGAAGCGCCGATGATAGAAATCGGCCATGATCTGCTCGAGCTCACGCTCCGGCAGCTGGCCATGGGCGATGCGAATGCGGGCCTCGGGGACGAGCTTCTCGAGTTGCGCCTCGATCTTGCCGATGTCCTCGACCCGGTTGTGAATGAAATAGACCTGGCCGCCGCGCTTGATCTCGCGCAGGCAGGCCTCGCGGATCAGCACGTCGTTCCATTCGCTGACGAAGGTCTTCACGGCCAGCCGTTCGGCGGGCGGTGTCGTGATCAGGGACATCTCGCGCACGCCGCCGAGGGTCATGTTGAGCGTTCGCGGGATGGGTGTCGCGGTCAGGGTCAGCACGTCGATCTGGCTCCGGAGCGAGCGGATCGCCTCCTTGTGCCGGACACCGAAGCGATGTTCCTCGTCGACGATGACGAGGCCGATGTTCTTGAAGTCCTTCGTGTGCTGCAGGAGGCGGTGCGTGCCGATCACGACGTCGACGGCGCCGTTCTGCATTCCCTCGACGATCGACCGGACCTCGCGCGGCGTCTGGAAGCGCGACAGCACCTCGACGCGCACCGGCCAGTCGGCGAAACGATCCCGGAAGGTCTGGCCGTGCTGCTGTGCGAGCAGCGTCGTCGGCACCAGCACGGCGACCTGCTTGTTGCCGTGCACGGCCGCGAAGGTGGCCCGCAGCGCCACCTCGGTCTTGCCGAAACCCACGTCGCCGCACACGACCCGGTCCATCGGCTGGCCGGAGCGGAGATCCCCCAGCACGTCGTCGACCGTCCGTGCCTGGTCCTCGGTGAGCTCGAACGGGAAGCCTTCCTCGAAGGCCCGGTAGTCGGCTTCGCTCCAGGCGAAGCGGTGACCGGGACGCGCGGCCCGGCGGGCATACACGTCGAGGAGCTCGGCCGCGACGTCGCGAATCTTCCGGATCGCCCGCTGCTTCGCCTTGGCCCACTGGTCGCTGCCGAGGCGGTGCAGGGGGGCGGTCTCGGGGGATGCGCCGGTGTAACGGGAAATCAGGTCGAGTGCATGGACCGGCACGTACAGCTTGTCCCCGTCGGCGTACTCGAGGTGGAGGAATTCGCCGGTGACGTTGCCGGTCTCCAGCGTGACGAGCCCGAGATAGCGCCCGACGCCGTACTCGGCGTGCACGACCGGCGAGCCGCTCTCGAGATCCGACAGCTGGCGGATGATCGTCTCGGGATCGCGGTCGTTGTAGCGCTTGCGCTTCCTGGGGCGGACCCGCTCGCCGAACAGCTGCTGCTCGCTGATCAGCGCAATGTTGGCGTCCGGCAGGATCACGCCGCTGTCGACCGGCGCTATCGCGACGCCGATGCGGGACGTCGAGGCCAGGAACTGTGGCCACGTGTCCACGCGCACCAGGTCGAGCCCCCGGCCACGCAGCAGTTCGTGGACCTGCTCGCGGCGCCCGGCCGAATCGGTCGTGAAGAGCACCCGGCCGTCGAAGTCGTCGAGGAAGCGGATCAGCTGCTGTGCGGCGTCCTCGTAGCGGGCCTCAATCCGGAGCGCCGGTGGCAGCTTCGTCGGCAGGTTGACGGCATCTTTGCCGTCAGCGAGCTTGCGGGCAGCGTATTCCGCCTCGCCTCGGCCGCGCAGTGCGTCGAGGATGGCGGCGCTCGAATGGAAGGTCTCTGCGGGGCTCAGCACCGGGCGCTCCGGGTCGAGGCTTACGAGGGCGTGTCGCTCGGCAATCTCGGTCTCGGCCTGCGTCAGGGTCTCCGCGAGGCCCGCGGGAACCATGATCGGGCAGCGCGCCGGCAGGTAGTCGAGCAAGCCGGCGGTCTCGTCGAAGAACAGGGGCAGGTAGTACTCGATGCCGCCGTGGGCGATGCCGTCCGAGACTTCGCGATAAACCCGGGACTTGGCCGGCTGGCCTTCGAAGCGCTCGCGGTAACGGCCGCGGAAGGCCTTGATCGCCGCGGCGTCCATCGGCACTTCCCGCGCGGGCAGTATGTCGATCGCGTCGAGGGAATCGCCCGAAATCTGCGTTTCGGGTGCGAATTGGCGTATCGACTCGATCTCGTCGTCGAAGAAGTCGATGCGGAGCGGGGCGGTCGAGCCCATCGGGAACAGGTCGATCAGCGAGCCGCGCACGGCGAATTCGCCGTGTTCGGTCACCTGCGGTACCCGCACGTAGCCCGAGTCGGCAAGCTCGTCCACGAAGCCGGCGCGATCCAGCGTCTGCCCGGTCGTGAGCGTCAGGGAGCGCTGCCGGACGTACTCGCGCGGCGGCAGGCGCTGCAGCAGCGCCGGCGCGGAGGCGATCAGGACACCGCGGGACTGTCCCGGCAGCGACGCGAGCACGCGCAGCCGCTCGGAGATGATGTCCTGGTGCGGCGAGAAGTTGTCCCAGGGCAGGGTTTCCCACTCGACGAAATGCAGCACCGGCAGGTCGTCGCCGCCGAAGAAGCGAATCTCGGCCTCGAGCTGGTCCGCATGGCGCGGATCCTCCGCGAGTACCAGCAGCAGCGTGTCGATGCTGGCGGCGAGCTCGGCCGCGAACAGCCCGGTGCTGGCACCGACGAGCTGCCCGAAACGGCGCGGGCCCCCGGTCGGCAGGGGCTGCGGGTCGATGTAGAGAACCGGCGAATCAGTCACGTTGTGGCGGCGGGCGGCAAAAAAGGGCGCGAATTATTGCACAGCCCGGCGCCGGATGGGGCTGGCCCCGGCCGCCGTTACAAAAACATAAAACTCGCTACGCTCGGGTTGCGGGAACGAAAACGCCCGGGACTCAGGCCCGGGCGCGATCGACAGCGTCTCGCTTACTGGCGCTTGGTGACCGAGTGGATCACGCGGTCGTATTCGAAGTACACGATGAAGCCGGGATATTCCCAGCGGGCGATCGGTGGTTCGCCGACAGGCGCCACCCGGCTTGACGGTTCGCCGAAGCGCGCTTCGACGCTCTGCTCCGTCATGCCGCGAACGGGACGGTCGCCGGCGGCTGCGCCAGTGGTGTCGTGTGAATCGGCTGTCGCCGGTCCGGAGAGTCCGAAGACGACGAGCGACGCGAAGATCAGTTTGAGCTTCATGTGGGGAACTCCTTGGTCGTCCTGGCGACTATAGCATCTGCGATCTGGCCAAATCCGACTGAATTCTTGAGCCTTTGCGTAAGTTGGCATCATCCGTCGCGTGCAGAGGGTCTGTCTGTGATACGGGTCACAGCGGCGCGGATTCACCGGGTGCGGAGTCAGGGGCGTAAGCTCGGTCTCTATGTGGTTTAATGCGCGCGAATGATCAATCCCGTCGAACTCTTCATCGGTCTGCGCTACCTGCGGGCAAAACGCCGTACCCGATTCGTTTCGTTCATCACGCTGATCTCGCTGCTCGGCATCGCCCTCGGAACGGCGGCGCTGATCGTCATCCTGTCGGTGATGAACGGATTCGAGGGCGAGCTGCGCAGCCGGCTCCTGAGCATGTCGGCGCACGGTTCTCTGTCCCGCGACGGCGGCCTGAACGACTGGCAGGCAGTGGCGGAGGCCGTCGCGGCCGACCCGGACGTCGTCGCAGCCGCGCCGCTCGTCCAGCTCGAGGGGATGCTGCGCGCCGGCAGCGACCTGCAGGCTGTCATGGTGAACGGGGTAGACCCGGTTCGCGAAGCCGGGCTGGCCGACGGCATGCTGAACATGGTCGAGGGCAGCCTCGGCGACCTCGCCGCCGGGCAGCGTTCGATCATCCTCGGGCGCCTGCTCGCCTACGACCTGCGTGCGGCGATCGGGGACGGTGTCACCCTGCTGGTTCCCCGGCCGGTCGGTGACGGGACGATGCAGCCGGTACTCGAGCGCTTCACGGTCACCGGCATTTTCGAGGCCGGCATCCAGGACCACGACGCCCGGCTCGCGCTCGTTCACTATGCCGATGCCGCGGAAATTCTCGATCTCGGGGACGCGGTCAGTGCGATCCGCTTTCGCGCGGACGACGTCATGGCGGCCCCCGCCGTGGCGCGGCGGCTCGCCGACCGTATCGCCGGCGTCGAGGCCAGCGACTGGACGATCGAGAACGCAAGCTACTTCCGCGCCATCCGGCTCGAGAAGATGATGATGTCGCTGATCCTGTCGCTCATTATCGGTGTCGCGGCCTTCAATATCGTCGCGAGCCTCGTCATGGTGGTCACCGACAAGACCAACGACATTGCGGTCCTGCGCACGCTCGGCATGGGTCCCAACGGCGTCGTGCGCGTATTCTTCGTCCAGGGCGCGATGATCGGCTGGGCCGGCGTACTGATCGGTGTCTGCCTCGGCGTCGTCCTGGCGATCTACGTGCCGGACATTGCCCCGTTTCTCGAGCGCCTGTTCGGCTTCCAGATCATGCCGGGCGACGTCTATTACGTGACGAGGATCCCGTCCGAACTCGACTGGATGCATGTCGTCGTCATCGGCGTGGCGGCGTTCGTCCTGACCTCGCTGGCGACGCTGTACCCCGCACGCCGCGCGGCGCACATCAACCCGGCGCTCGCGCTTCGCTACGAGTGAGCCGGAGGCCGAGCATGCGTTCCTGGTACGAACTCTGGATAGGACGGCGCTACGTGCGGTCGCGGACGAGCAACAGTTTCGTGTCGCTCATCTCGCTGATCTCGATGCTCGGTATCGCGATCGCGGTATCGGTGCTGATCGTCGTCCTCTCGGTCGTGAACGGCTTCGAGCGCGAGCTCAAGGACCGGCTCCTCGCAATGACGGCGCACGCGAGCATCGAGGGCATGCAGGGCGAGCTCGCCGACTGGGAGTCGCTCGTCGCCGCGGCGCCGAACAATCCGCGGGTCTTGGCCGCGGCGCCGTATCTCGACGGCCAGGCACTGATGATCTTTGGCGAGTCGCTGAGCGGCGTGGAGCTTCGCGGCGTCGATCCCGCGGCCGAGGCGCGCGTGTCGGGCGTCGGCGACGTGTTCATCGAGGGACAGCTCGCCGACCTCGAGCCCGGTGGCTTCCGGATCGCCCTCGGGACCGAACTGGCGGCCGCACTCGGTGCGGGGATCGGCGACAAGGTCACCATTACGCTGGCCGAAGGCATCGTCACGCCGGCCGGCGTGCTCCCGCGCACCAAGCGCTTCACGGTGTCCGGCATCTATCGGGTCGGCATGTATGAGTTCGACCGGCGGCTCGCGTTCATCCATATCGAGGATGCGCAAAGGCTCTACCGGCAGCGCGACGTCGTCACCGGAGTCCGCCTTGCCGTCAGCGACATCTTCGCGGCGCCGGCGATCGTCCGCGAAGTCGCGATAGCGAGCGGCCGTCTCGTGCTGGTGTCGGACTGGACCCGCCGGCACGTCAATTTCTTTCGCTCGATCCAGATCACCAAGTCCATCCTGTTCGTGATCCTGCTGCTCGTGATCGCGGTCGCCGCGTTCAACATCGTTTCGACGCTGGTCATGGTCGTCAAGGACAAGCAGGGCGACATTGCAATCCTGCGGACGATCGGAGCGCGGCCGCTCAGCATTCTCAGGATCTTCATAACCCAGGGAAGCATCATCGGGGTCATCGGCACGGCGCTCGGCGTCGCCGCGGGCGTCGCGCTTGCGCTGAACCTCGAAGCCGTGGTGGGATTCCTCGAGTCGGCGTTCGGTATCAAGTTCCTCGCGCCGGACGTCTACTTCATCAGCGACCTGCCGTCCGAGTTACGCGGTGACGACGTGATCCGGATCGGCGGCATCGCGCTGCTGCTTTCACTGGTATCAACGGTCTACCCGGCGTGGATGGCAGCGCGCACGGCTCCGGCCGAGGCATTGCGATATGACTGAACAAGCGGTTCTCGACTGTAAGGGTGTCATCCGGCGCTTCCACGAGGGGCCGGCGGTGCTGGAAGTGCTTTCCGGCGTCGACCTCCGGGTGATGCCTGCCGAACGCATCGCGATCATCGGCTCGTCGGGGTCGGGCAAGACGACGCTGTTGCAGATCCTCGGCGGCCTGGACGACCCGGACGAGGGCAGCGTGCACGTCGCCGGCCAGCCGATGCAGGGGCAGAGCGAACGCGCCAAGGGTGAGCTACGCAACCGGTACATCGGTTTCGTCTACCAGTTTCATCACCTGCTGCCCGAATTCAGCGCCGAGGAGAACGTGGCCATGCCGCTGTTGATTCGCGGCCAGAAGCGGGCAGAAGCCATCGCCGCGGCGGACGCGCTGCTCGCGCGGGTCGGGCTCGGTGAGCGGCTCCATCACAAGCCCGGAGAACTCTCCGGCGGGGAGCGCCAGCGCGCCGCGGTCGCGCGGGCGCTGATCACGCGGCCACAGCTGGTGCTCGCCGACGAACCGACCGGCAACCTGGATGCGGGCAACGGCTCGCACGTGCTCGGCCTGATGCTCGAGCTCAACCGCGAGCTCAGGACCAGTCTCGTGATAGTCACCCATGATCAGTCGATCGCCGGGCAGATGGATCGCGTCCTCGTGCTCGAAGACGGCCGGCTCGCCGAACGGGCCTAGCCTGGACTGTTCATGAATAGTCCAGGCTAGGCGTCACCGCGCGGCGTGTCGTCCGCGTTGCCCCGGCCACGGCGCTTCCGCGCCTTGTAGCTCCAGATGGAGTTGCGCCAGAGCAGGTCGACCACTGCGTAGCCGATCCCGCCCGCGGTCAGGCCCATCAGGAAGCAGCCGAGCGAAATCGGCGCCCAGTACTTGATGAAGGTCGTCGCCATCCAGTCGAAGGACATCTCGAACACGAACGGCTCGGGCTCCATTCCGAGGACCCGGCTGCCCAGCTGGTAGGCGACGAAATACATAGGCCCTGCCGTCAGCGGATTGCTGACGAAGGTGGTCGCGAACGCGACCGGGATGTTGATGCGGAATGCGAGCGCGAGCAGCGTCGCCCACGCCGGGTGACCGGGAAAGGGCATGAACGACATGAACAGCCCGAGTGCGAACGCCGGCGCGACGGTTTGCCGGCGAATGGCCCAGAGCCGCCGGTCGTGCACCAGGTCCTTGAACGGTGCAAGGTACCAGCGCTCACCGATCTCGTGCCTTTTTACCGAGAACTTGCGAAAAAAGCGCCTTGGCATGCGTCCGGGAGTCCGTTGTCATCGTATCGCCGGTGTCGGGCAACAGGGCGATGTGGAAGAGTTCACTTGCTGCGCTGGCGGGTGCAGCCGCGGCGCAGCTTACCAGTTTTGTCCCCGCGGAATATGCGCTGGATCGCGTTTTCCTCGCCTGCCTCTTCGCCCAACTCGTTTTCGGCCGCGCCGTCGCGGCAGGCTTCGGGATCGGCGCCTTCGCGTTCTGGCTCGCGGCACTGGCGGTGCTCGACGATCGTCTCGAGCCGGAATTCGCGGGGGACAATATTCTGACCCGGATCGAGGTCGTCGGGTTCCCCGCAACGCGGGACGGCATAGTGCAGATGCTCGCCCGCCCGCTCGCGGGCTCTCGCTTGCCCGGTCGTATCCGTCTCGGCTGGCGTTCGCCACCCGCGACGCCCCGCGCCGGGGACGTCTGGGAGGTCGTAGTGCGGCTCCGCGTGCCGCGCGGG
>JAZBNZ010000036.1:0-9955 GCA_036350895.1 Woeseiaceae bacterium | reverse complement strand
TAGGCGAAGAGCTTCGCAGGAACCATGGCATCCGCCACCGCCTCGCGAAAAAGGACCCGGCGGCGGAGACCAGCGAGGCGGTCGAGCCCATCGTCTATTACCTCGATCCCGGCGTTCCCGAGCCGGTCCGCGGGGCGCTCCTGGACGGCGCGCGCTGGTGGAACCAGGCCTTCGAAGCGGCCGGTTATCGCAACGCGTTCCGCGTCGAGTTGCTGCCCGAGGGGGCCGACCCGATGGACGTCCGCTACAACGTCATCCAGTGGGTGCACCGCTCGACACGGGGCTGGTCTTACGGTTACTCGGTCATCGACCCGCGCACCGGGGAGATCCTGAAGGGCCACGTGTCGCTCGGTTCGCTCCGGGTTCGGCAGGACTACCTGATCGCCGAGGGCCTGCTTGCACCGTACGAGGGGCGCGACGTGCCCGATGCGATGCTCGAGATGTCGCTGGCCCGCATCCGCCAGCTGTCGGCCCACGAGGTCGGGCATACGCTCGGCTTCGAGCACAATTTCGCGGCGAGCACGCAGGACCGGGCATCGGTCATGGACTACCCGTTCCCGAAGATCGGCTTCGACCCGGCGACCGGCATCGATCTCGACGACGCTTACGACGAGGGTATCGGGCCCTGGGATATCCGCACGGTCCTGTATGCCTACCAGGATTTCCCGGAAGGCATCGACGAGGATGCCGCGCGCGCGGAAATCCTCGACGAGACGATCGAGGCCGGCTTCCGCTACGTCACCGACGCCGATGCGAGGTCGATCGCGGCCGCGCACCCGCACGGCAATCTCTGGGACAGCGGGGACGATGCGATCGCAGAACTCGAGCACCTGCTCCGCGTGCGGAGCTACGCGCTGGCCCGCTTCTCGGAGAAGAACATCCGTCCCGGCCGGCCGCTGGCGACCATCGAGGAAGTGCTGGTGCCGACCTACCTCCTGCACCGCTACCAGCTGCAGGCCGTCGGCAAGCTGATCGGTGGCAGTTACTACACCTACGCGCTGCGCGGCGACGGCCAGGACGCCATCACGCCGGTCGGCAGCGAGCGCCAGCTCGCGGCGATCGACGCGCTCGTGCGGGCGCTCGATCCCCTGGTGCTGCGCGTCCCGGACTCCATCGTGGCGATGCTGCCGCCGCGACCGCCCGGCTATCCGCCGAACCGGGAACTGTTCTCCGGGATGACCGGCGGCGTCTTCGATCCGCTTGCGCCGGCCGCTGCCGCCGCCGAACTCACGCTCGACGTGCTCTTCGACCCGCGGCGCGCCGCGCGGATGAATCGCAACGGCTCGCCGGGCTTCGACGCGCTGGTCGACCGCGTCATGGCGGCCACCTGGTACTCCGAGCCGGCCGCCCGGGATTTCCCGATACAGCGGCAGACGAGCCTGATCGTGCTCAACCACCTGCTGCGACTGGCGATGGTCGACGACATCGACGCCTCGGTCAGCGCCGTCGCGCTCGACGCGGTGCTCGGACTCAGGGAACGGCTCGACGCAGCCGACAGCGGTGATGCCGGGAGCCGGGGCCATCGCCGGCTCGCCGTCCTGCGCATCGACGCCGCGCTGCAGGATCCGTCGACCGTCGAGGCGCTGCCGGTCGTGAAGCCGCCGCCCGGTTCGCCGATCGGCACGACGCGGGAGGCGGCGCCGCGCGCCGCCGGGGAGCATACGATCCCGTGAACGCCACGATCGCCGTCCTGGTCGGCTACCTCGTCATCCTGTTCGTGATGGCGATCTGGAGCCGGACGGAGACGCGTTCGCTGGCGGGCTTCTATCTCGCCGGCAAGAAACTGCCGTACTGGGTCGTTGCGTTCAGCACGAACGCCACGGGCGAGAGCGGCTGGCTGCTGCTCGGGCTGACGGGGATGGGCTACGCCGTCGGCCTGCAGGCGTCGTGGGTGCTGCTCGGCGAGATCGTCGGCGTCTTCCTGTCCTGGACGCTGATCTCGCGGCGCCTCAAGCACCTGTCGGACCGGCACGACTCCATCACGATACCCGACGTCCTCACGGCCGGCTTCGACGAAAAGCAGACCGCGATCCGGCTGGTCGCCGTCGGCATCATCCTGGTGATGGTGACGACCTATGTCACCGCGCAGATGGTGGCGTCCGGCAAGGCGCTGTCGACGTTCGTCGGGCTCGAATACGGCCACGCGGTGCTCGTGAGCGCGGTGATCATCATCGGCTACACCTTCGTCGGCGGCTACAAGGCCGTCTCCTACACGGACGTCGTGCAGGGCGTGCTGATGCTCGCCGGCCTGATCGTCGTGCCGATCGTTGGCATTCACGCCGCGGGCGGCGTGGGCGCCGTGCTCGCTTCGCTGCGTGCAGAGGATCCCGGCCTCGTCACCTTCCTCGGCGACGGCAGCGTCGAAGGCTGGGTGGTCGCGATGAGTTTCGCGGCGATCGGCCTGCCGTTCCTCGGCGTGCCGCAGCTGCTCGTGCGCTACATGTCGGTCCGCGACGAGGCCGAGCTCAAGAAGGCGCGCGCCATCTCGGTCACGGTGATCTTCCTGTTCATGTCCGGGGCGATCCTCGCCGGCATGGCAGGGCGGGCGCTGTTCCCCGGCCTCGCCGACAGCGAGACCGTGTTCCCGCGGATGGCGACCGAGCTGTTCCCGCCCGTGCTGACCGGGGTGCTGATCGTCGTGGTGCTGTCGGCCATCATGTCGACGGTCGATTCACTGCTGCTCCTGGCCTCGTCCGCGCTCGTGCGCGACTTCTTCCAGAAAGTCCGCATGAGTCCGCGCAGCGATGCCGACCTCACGAAGCTCGGCAAGCTCGCGACCGTCGCGATCGGCCTTTTGGGTATCGCCTTCGCCATCCCGGAGGCACGTTTCATTTTCTGGTTCGTGCTGTTTGCGTGGTCCGGGCTCGGTGCCGCCTTCGGCCCGCCGGTGATCGCCATCCTCTACGACCGCAAGGTAACCGCCTCGGGCGTGCTTGCCGGCATGCTGGCGGGATTCCTGACGAGCGTTTTCTGGGTACTATTCGTGAAGTCGCATACCTACGGGCTGTACGAGGCCATCCCCGGGTTCGCCGCCGGATTCGCGGTGACCTGGGCGGTCAGCCGGATCGACAGAAAGGGAAGGGACAATGGCAGGCAGCAAATCGACAGTGCCTGAGATCAGTCGCCGTGACTTTCTGAACGGCGTTGCGCTCAGCGTGGCGGCCGGACTCGCGCCGCGCGAGCTTTTTGCAGAGCGCCGGTATCCGCCGGCGCTGACCGGGATGCGCGGCAATCACCCGGGGTCCTTCGAGGCCGCACACCGGCTCGCCTGGAACCAGGCTCGGCCGGCGCGGCCGGCGGAACAGACCGATGCCACCTATGACCTGGTGATCATCGGCGGCGGGTTGTCGGGACTCGCGGCGGCGTTCCTGTACCAGCAGCGGCACGGCGGTCGCGTGCTGGTCCTCGACAACCACGACGATTTCGGCGGGCACGCGAAGCGCAACGAGTTCAGCGTCGGCGGCGAACGCCTGATCGGCTACGGCGGCAGCCAGAGTATCGACAGCCCGGCGACCTATTCGCCGGAGGCCCGGCAGATCCTTGCCGATGTCGGGGTTCGCACCGAGCCCTTCTACGATTACTTCGACCGCGGCTATTTCGAGCGTCGCGGCCTCAAACCGACGATCTTCTTCGAGGCCGAGCGCTACGGGAAGAACCGGCTGGTTCTCAATGCGCTCGGTGACTATCGCGGGGCGCCCGATCCCGACGAGGCCGCCGCGGCGGTCAGTGCCTACCCCATCAGCGATGCCGCGAAGCGCTCGCTCCGGGAATTGCTCGACTACGCAGCGGATCCTTTCGACGACCTCGACAACGCCGCGAAGATCGCGAAGCTGCGTGGCATGACCTACGTCGCGTATCTCGCCGAGGTGCTGGGCGTGCACGACGAGGTCGTCGGCATCCTCCGCGACAGGATCAAGGGACTCTGGGGCGTCGGCTGGGACTCGCTGTCGGCGCTCGAGGCATGGCGTTCGGGCGAGCCCGGCACGGCCGGGCTGCGGGTCGAGGACGACGTCACGGGCGACGGGCACGGCGCCGAGCCCTACATCTTTCATTTCCCGGATGGCAACGCCGGCGTCGCACGGGCGCTCGTCGGCAAGCTCGTGCCGGAGGCTTTCCCCGCACGCACGATGGAGGCCCAGGTACTGGCGGACGTCGACTACTCGCTGCTCGACGTGAAGGGAGCGCCGACCCGGGTGAGGCTCAACGCGCTGGCGCTCGACCTCCGCAATACGGCCGACGGCCGGCACGTCGACGTGACTTACGTGAGAGACGGCCGCACGGAGCGCGTGCGCGGTCGCCACGCCATCATGGCAGGCTACCTGCACATGCTGCCGTACCTGTGCCCGGAGGTCGGCGCCGAACAGAAGGCTGCGATCGACTACGCCGAGAAGGTGCCGCTCGTCTACCTGAGCCTTGCCGTCCGCAACTGGCGCGCGTTCGCGGAGCTCGGCACCCACAGCATCTACGTGCCGCAGTCGGATTTCATGCACAGCTTTGGCCTCGACTTCCCGGTCAGCATGGGGGGCTACGAGTTCACCCGCTCGCCGGATACGCCGACGGTCGTGCACGGCAGCTTCATCCCGGCGTCGCCCGGCCTCGGGCTCTCCGCCCGCGAGCAGCACGTCGCCGGCCGTGCGCGCATCTACGACATGCGTTACGAGGATTTCGAGCGCCTGATCGTCCGGCAGCTCGACGGCGCCCTGGGCGACGGCGGCTTCGACGTCGAGCGCGATCTCGCCGCGATCACGGTCAATCGCTGGCCGCACGGCTACGCCTACGAGTACAACGATTTCTTCGACCCGCCGGGCTACGGGCCGCAAAAGGGCCCGCACATTCGGGCACGCGAGCGCCTCGGGCGTATTTCGATCGCCAACTCCGATGCGGCGGCGTTTGCGTACGTCGACGGGGCCTTCGACTCGGCGCATCGGGCCGTGACCGAAGTGCTCGGTGAAAAAAAACCGGCCTGACGTGTAACCAATTGCGTCCGGGGGCGCTATAAGCCGCTACCAAGAACACTCAGAGGACGCACACATGCGAGTTACTCTTTTCGATCGGCGGCGCGTGGTACAGGCACTGGCGCCCCTCCTGACGCTCCTGCTTACGGTGCCGGGCATCGCCACGGCCGGCATCGTCGATACCGACCTGCCAGCGGATTCCAACTGGTATTTCCATACGGATCTCAAGGAGATGCGTTCGAGCGAAGCGGGCCGCGAGCTGCACGCCTGGCTCGATCGCGAGGTGTTCGCCGAGCTCAGGTCCGAGATCGGCATCGATCTCTCGAAGGAGGCCGACCGGGTCACGGCTTACTCCTACGGCAACGACGATGTCGTGCTCGTGCTGGAGGGCAACATCGAGCCCGTCAGCAAGGACAAGCTGATGGCGATCGCCGCGGGCGCCGACGAGTTCGCGACGCTGACGCACAGGAAGATGGCCTATCACTTCGTGCGCGGCGACATCGAGTCGGCCGGCGACGATATCGACGTCGACGCCTTCGTCGACGGTGCCTACTTCAGCTTCGCAATCGACGACAAGCTCATTGCGACCTCGACCGAGCAGCAAATGCAGGAACTGCTCGAGAACCGTGGCAAGGTCGCGGGCAGCCGCAGCCACAGCGGCTCGATGTTCGTGCTGACCGCCGAGCGCAGTCTCGTGCAGGCCGGCGTGAACGCCGACGAGCTGTCCGACAGCGACAACGGCTGGGACTCGAATTTCCTCAAGAACGCGAAGCAGGTCGCACTGCTGGTCGCCGACGCGGGCGGCAAGATCGCCATCGAGGCGCAGATGATCGCGGCCGATGCGGAGAAGGCGAACGCGCTGGCGAGCATTGCCCGCGGGATCATCGCGCTGCAGGCGTTCAGCGACGAGATGGAGCCGGAGATCCGGAGCATCCTCCAGAACACGACGATCGACGTCGCCGACACGATGCTGAAGCTCAGCCTCGCGCTCGATCCGTCCTTCGTGGTTGCGACGCTGGACGACTGAACGGGCGGACGCGGGCAAGTGCAGCGCGAATCCGAACTGATCGACAAGGCGAAGGCCGGCTCCGTGTCGGCCTTCACGCTCTTGGTCGAGGGCTACCGCGAGCGCCTGCTGCGTTTCCTGCTGACGCGCTGCCCGAGCTACGCAGATGCGGAGGACGCGCTGCAGGACACGCTGATCAACGCGTACCGCTATCTCTATTCCTACGATCCGCGGTGGCGCTTCAGCACCTGGCTGTACCGGATAGCGATCCGCAACGCGCTGAAGCACGCGGCGGGAGACACCGTGGAGTTCACCGAGACACCGGACGACAGCGACGGGCCGCTGGAGCAATGCATCGACGAGGAAGCCCGGCAGAACGTGTGGGTGCGTGCGAAGCGCGTACTGAACGACGACGTCTACACGGCGATGTGGCTGCGCTACGTCGAGGACATGAGCGTCAATGACGTCGCCAGCGTACTGAAACGCAGCACGAGCTGGACGAAGGTCAACCTGATGCGCGGCCGCCAGGCGCTCGCCGCCGAGCTCGGCGACACGTCCGCCGGGAACAACGAGGAAAGGTCTTATGGAGAAGTTTGAACAACGGCTGAAGGACGACGCGAGTCGCATCCGCGCGACCGTGACGCCTGCGCTCGACGACCGGATCCGGGCGTCGCTCGAAAGCACCGAGCCGCTGCGGCCGGAACCGGAGCGGCCCTCGCGGCCGATCGGCTTCTGGCTGCTGAGCAGCCTGACCGGGGCGACCGCGGCGATCGTCGCGATCGTCCTGGTGAATACCGGCACCGAACCCGAAGCCCGGCCGCCGGCCGTGGCCGAGGTGCCGGCCCTCAGCATGCCGAGGCTCGATGTCCGGCCGGCGATGCTGGAACCGCTCGAGACCGAGTTCGAGAACCTGAAGGGCGATCTCGAGAAAGCGGAGCGCGTCGTGCGCCGGGACATCGACCGGATTCTGGGAGAGCCGGAGGACTGATTTGGCTATGATGGGCCGGTCTGCACCGCACCGGACCCGCCATGCAAAGCCTGACCAGCGTCGTCGGCATCGCCGTTATCCTCGGTATCGCCGTCGTCCTCTCGAGCGATCGCCGCTCCATCCGCCTGCGCACGGTCGGCGTCGCCTTCCTGCTGCAGACGCTCCTGGCCGCGCTCGTCCTGTACGTGCCGCAGGGCGGGGCGGCTCTCGACACCGTCGTCCGCGGCTTCCAGCACGTCATCAATTACAGCAATGCGGGAATCGAGTTCGTCTTCGGTCCGCAGATCGTGCCGTCGCTCGGGGTGACGATCGCGTTCAACGTACTGCCCGTGATCATATTCTTCGCGGCGCTGATGTCGCTGCTCTATTACCTGAAGGTCATGCCGCTGTTCATCGGTATCGTTGGCGGCTGGCTGCACCGGCTGCTGGGGACCAGCGAGGCCGAGTCGATCTCGGCGGCGTCGAATATCTTCGTCGGGCATACCGATGCGCCGCTGGTCGTGAAGCCCTACCTCGCGCGCATGACCGAGTCGGAGCTGTTCGCCGTAATGACCGGCGGCTGCGCGACGATCGCGGGCGGCGTCATGATGGCGTACGCGACGATGGGCGTGGAGCTCAAGTACCTGATCACGGCGAGCTTCATGGCGGCGCCCGGGGGTCTCCTGATGGCCAAGATAATGCTGCCGGAGACAGCCGTGCCGGCCGGCGCCGACGCACTGCCGGCCGCCGCCGAGGAAGACCGGCCGATTAATGTCTTCGAGGCGATCGGTAACGGCGCGATGACAGGTCTCAAGGTGGCGGTGAGTGTCGGCGCGATGCTGATTGCCTTCGTCGCACTTATCTACATGCTGAACGGCATTCTGAGCGGACTCGGCAGCTACGTCGGCATCGAGTCACTGACGCTGCAGTGGCTGCTCGGCCAGCTGCTCGCACCGGTAGCGTACCTTCTCGGTGTGCCGTGGAGCGAGGCAAGCCTCGCGGGCAGCCTCATCGGGCAGAAGTTCGTGATCAACGAATTCTTTGCCTACCTGGCCTTCACCGAGGTGCGCGAGAGCCTGTCGCCGCATTCGCAGCTCGTGGTGACGTTTGCGCTGTGTGGATTCTCGAACCTGAGTTCGATCGCGATCCTGCTGGGCGGGCTGGGTGCCGTCGTCCCGACAAGACGCCACGATATTGCTAGACTAGGTCTAAAGGCCGTCATTGCCGGCATGCTCGTGAACCTGATGAACGCGGCGCTCGCGGGCTTTTTCTACTCGCTCGCGCCCGTCTGACCCGGAGACCGCATCGTGAAACGCGCTATCGTCCTCGTCCTCGATTCCTTCGGCATTGGCGCCACGGCGGATGCCGATCGCTTCGGTGACGCCGGGGCCGATACCCTCGGCTCGATCGCGCGCGTGCGCGCCGCGAGCGGGAAGCCGCTTCGCTTGCCGAACCTGGCGAGGCTCGGCCTGTTCGAGGCCGGCAAGGCGTCGAGCGGCGAGTACGCCGCCGGGGCGGGGCCGGTCGGTGAGATTACCGGCGCTTACGGCTACGCCGAGGAACTGTCGAGTGGCAAGGACACGCCGAGCGGTCACTGGGAGATCGCAGGCGTGCCGGTGCTGTTCGACTGGGGCTACTTTACCGACCGCGACAATACGTTCCCGCCCGAACTGCTCGACGCGCTGGTCGAGCGGGCCGGGCTGCCCGGCGTGCTCGGCAACTGCCACGCGTCGGGCACGACGATCATCGCGGATCTGGGCGAGGAGCATATGCGGACGGGCAAGCCGATCGTGTACACGTCCGCCGACAGCGTGTTCCAGATCGCGGCGCACGAGGAGACCTTCGGACTGCAACGTCTCTACGACCTCTGCGACATCGCCCGCGAACTCGTCGATGACTACCGGATCGGCCGGGTCATCGCGCGGCCGTTCGTCGGCGACAGCCCGGAGAATTTCCAGCGTACCGGCAATCGCCGCGACCTGACCACGCCGCCGCACGCGCCGACCGTGCTCGACAAGCTGGTGGCGAAGGGCGGCGAGGTGATCAGCATCGGCAAGATCGCCGACATCTACGCGCACCAGGGGATCACGAAGAAGATCAAGGCAACCGGCAATGCCGCGCTGTTCGATGCGACGCTGGCGGCGCTCGACGACGCGCCCGACAACAGCATTATCTTCACGAACTTCGTCGACTTCGACATGCTGTACGGCCATCGCCGCGACGTAGACGGCTACGCCGGCGCGCTCGAGTATTTCGACCGCCGGTTACCCGACCTCGAGGCGAAGATGCAGGACGGCGACGTGCTGATCCTGACGGCGGACCACGGCTGCGATCCGACCGCGGAAGGCAGCGATCACACGCGCGAGCATATCCCGGTCATAGCCGCCGGCGAGCCGGTCACGCCCGGATCGATCGGCAGGCGCGACACGTTCGCCGACATCGGCCAGAGCCTCGCGAGTTATTTCGGTCTCGAACCGATGGAGTACGGCAAGAGCTTTCTCTAGTTCGGCAGCGAGCGCGTAACTCGTCGGCGCTTGAAAGCACCTCCTACAGTCCACGATTCGAAGTTGTCGATCGTTTCTGCTGTAGGAGCGGCTCTTCAAGCCGCGACCGCGCTGTTCCCGGGACCTGCGCGGTATCCGTCGGCGCTTGAAGAGCGCCTCCTACAGCACAGGTCGATGCCGGATACGTGAGCCCGTTGGAGCCCGTCCTGACGGGCGATCGAGGTCCGGCGCGTGCGCCGGCTCAGAAATTGAAGCCGCGGGCGAAGACCACGCCGATCACGAAGACGTCACTCTCTCGCTCGACGAAATCGACGTCGACCTGCGGCGAGATTTCCCACTTGCCGACATGGAAGCCGTGCTCTACGCCGACACGCAGCATGCCAAGACTGCCGCCTTCGCCCTCCTCGACGCCCGGTGCGACGTACAGCTTCCACGGGCCGTTGTGGTAGGCGAACGGCACCGCGTAGACGTAGATATCCAGGTCGCCGTAGGTATGCTCCACTATCGCGCCGATCCCAAAGCT
>JAZBNZ010000035.1:0-2171 GCA_036350895.1 Woeseiaceae bacterium | reverse complement strand
TTCTGATCCCGACATAGGCACGGATGCGCCCAAATTCTCCCAGGGGCCGAGTGATGGCGCCGCGTTAGACGGGGCAATACCGACTTCCACCAAGTTTGATTGTCGAAGGGGGCGCCGCTGAAGGTCGTGGCGTGACTAAACATGGCTAGAAGGAGGGTGGCCGAGGCGCGGGTCGTCGTCGAAGGCTGGCGACGCCAGTACAATACCGTGCGGCCGCATTCCTCGCTGGACTACAGGCCGCCCGCGCCCGAGGCCGTGCTCTGGCCGGCCATGCCGTCCGAACCGGCGCCCGACGTGGCGCTCAAACCGACCATGCGCTATGATTGATCCCGGATCACCCGATGGGGGCAGGCCACGCCCTCGACTCTGAAACGGTCCCCGCCCAGAAGGTTGAACTTCTGAAGTCTGGTAACGCCAACCCAGCTCAGTCTTCACGAACCGCAAGGTGGCGCGCGTTTGGGTGGTGATCGAATGGGGCTCTTCAGGCGCCAACGCGCCGCGACACCGTCCATGCGATAAGATCTTCAATCACGCGGTGTGACGCACCGTCGAACGCTGCGACGATCGCCTCGATTTCGGGTCCATCTGCGGCGCGGTCCTCCCGGATCGTCGTTGCATCGACCAGTTCGCGTCCGCGAGCCCGGATCAGCCGCGCGTCGACGCCGACGCGCACGCTGGGCGCCGATCCCGCCGCGCCGATGGCGTAGAAGGGACCCAGTGTCGTTTCGAGGATGAAATCTGGCCGCATCCTTTCCCGTCCGCTCGAGACTGCCGCGACGGCGTTCGAGGTCTCGAAAGAGCGGATCAGCGTCGCCTGAAACATGTCGGGGGCGACATCGCCCCATTCCGCGTTGGCGTAGTAATCGAACTCGTTGCCCGCGATCACCTGCGCGATCCGGTTGGAACGGAGCGCCGGAACGGTCTGGGGACGCTCGACGAGGAGCGTCCAGTCGACCTGCTCAAGCCCCTGAGGGGCGGCCTCGAGCGCGCTGAGGTAGAACTTGCGCACCGGCGGCGGAGCCGGAGCGACACAACCGCCGAGCGCCCCTGCCGCCCCAATGCCAAGAAGCGCGGCCACCAGGTCGCGCCGCGAGCTTCTCGTTTTCATTGCAGACCCTCCCTTTCGCCGCGCCCGAAGAGGAATCCGGGCGGATCGCGTTCCAGTTGCTCGGCCGCCCGGTTGAGCGTCTGGGCCAGGCGCTCGAGGTCAAGCACAAGGTCGTCGACCGCCGAAAGCGTGCCGTCCGTGAAATTCCTCAGGCCGTCGCGGTTCTCAGCGACGGCGTTGTTGATTTGATCGGCCATGCGGCCGATTGAGGCCGCCGCGTCGCGCAGCGGGAGAGTTACGGACAACACGCCCTTTTCCGGATCGCCGAGCTGATCCATGACGGCGCCGGCGCCGGCGACCGCTTCCCTCGCCTCCGTGACGAGATCGGGCAGGCCTGCGAGCCCCGTGTCGAGTTCCTGCACCGTGTCCCGGGCTCCCGAGAGGATCGCGTCAATATCGTTCTCGTACGTGACGAGAGCCTCGGTAAAGTTCTCGACGTTCTTCAGGATGTTGCTGAACGACCGCGCATTTTCGTCGCTGACCAGTTTGTCGATTCTCGTGATCATGGTGCCCAGCCCCCCGTCCCCGTCGCTGCCCAGCAACGATTTGAGCTGCTGCTCGAGGACAGCAATCGTCGTCGGAATCGCCGGGACCTCGATGACATCGTCACCGGACCGCCCGTTGTCTTTGAGAACGATCTCGGTGCCTGTATGAACCCCGAGCTGCACGTAGAGCTGGCCGGTCACGAAGCTCTGCGGAACGAGCTGCGCCCGAAGTCCATTGTCGACCAGTCTCTGAACCTCTCCGGGGATATCGGAGCGGTCGAGGCGGTCGCCCGTATCGATCGAGCCCTCGGCGATCTCAAAGAAAACGGGCACCTCGGCCTCGAGAGTGTCCAGATCGTAGCGCGCCACGATCCGCGTGACCTGGCCAATCGGAACGCCGCGAAAGGTGACGGGCGCCCCCACTTGCAGCCCGGCGACCGATCCGGAGAAATAGGCGACGAAGGTGCGTCTGTCCTTGAAGTAGTCGCCGCTGCCAAAGCCGACCAGCCCG
Organism: Woeseiaceae bacterium; assembly: GCA_036350895.1. GTDB lineage: Bacteria > Pseudomonadota > Gammaproteobacteria > Steroidobacterales > Woeseiaceae > UBA1847. The sequence goes on along the minus strand of JAZBNZ010000035.1, from coordinate 67 downwards.
GCGATGACCAGCGCTACCGCGCCTATCACGAAGAGCCCGACGCGGTAGGGATTTGCCTGGGCGCTCA
>JAZBNZ010000034.1:0-13289 GCA_036350895.1 Woeseiaceae bacterium | reverse complement strand
TTCCGCGCCACGAATATCTGCACATCGTTTTCGGATTTCGCTCCTTGCAGCTCCAGAATTTTCACGGTATACAGGCGACACTTGAGTTCTAAACGGCTGTTGCCGAACGTTAGTGAACGAGGGTCGAGCGATGAACGATCTTGATGACAACGACATCGACAGCGATATCGACGACGATATCGATGACACCGATGACGATGATGCGGTTATCGACGATGATGACGATGACAGCGACGATGACTCGATCGATCTGACCGGCGAGGTCAATATCGAATCGCTGGTCGCCAAGCTCGATGCAACGCCGAAAGACGACCTGGAACGAAAGCGCCAGATTCGCCGGCGTCTCGAGGAGCTTCGGGAAGCCCGCGAAGCCGCGCGCGAACTCGACAATACCTACAACTTCAATCTCGACGACGAACTCTAACGGCTAGCGAAAGTCGCGCGAGCGAACGCTCAACGCGCCCAGCATGTCCGTGTGGTCGACGAGTTCCCGCGCGACCACGTGAATCACCTTACCCTCGATCTGCAGATCCCCGCGAACACCCATCAGGCGCGCGTTCAGCAATGGTGCACGGTAACGCTCGGCGAGCGTCTTCCAGACGATGAGATTGATATGCCCGGTTTCGTCTTCGAGCGTGACGAAGGTGACCCCGCTCGCCGTGCCGGGGCGCTGCTTGGTAATCACGAGCCCGGCAACGCAGACCGGCTGTCCGTCCCGGAGCGCGGGCAACTCGGCCGCCGCTCGATAGCGATACCGCGCCAGGCGATCCCGCAACAGTGCCAGCGGATGCCGTTCGAGTGACAGCCCGGTTACCTGGTAGTCGGCAACGATATCCTGCCCCTCGCTCGGCTTCACGAGCAGTGGCGCCGCTTCGTAACGCCGCATCGATTCGAACAACGGCGACGGCTTCTCCACGCCGCTCACCTGCCAGCGGGCCCGGTGCCTGTGACCGGCAATCGCCTGCAACGCACCGGCAGAGGCAAGCAGGTCGAGGTCGCGCCGCTCCAGGCCGGCGCGCTCGACCAGCGCCTGGACGCTATCGTAGTCGGCATCACCGCGGCGGCTGACGGCGCGGCGACCGGCCTCCTCGTTCAGCCCCTTGATCATGTGCAGCCCGAGCCGCAGGCAGGGGGCGCCGTCGGCGCCTGCCTCGAGCGATGACTCCCAGTCACTCGCGTTGATATCGACCGGCCGGACCTCGACCCCGTGCCGGCGCAGATCCTGCACGAGCTGGGACCCTGAATAGAACCCCATGGGCTGGCTGTTCAGGAGTGCGCAGGTGAACGCCGCGGGCTCGTGACACTTGAGCCAGCACGACACGTACACGAGCAAGGCGAAGCTGGCCGAATGCGATTCGGGAAAGCCGTACTCGCCGAAACCCTGTATCTGGTGGAAAATCTGGCGTGCGAAGTCCTCGCTGTAGCCGCGCCGGCGCATGCCGTCGATGAGCTTCTCCTCGAACGGGCCGAGACCGCCGCGCCGTTTCCACGCCGCCATCGCGCGCCGCAGCTGGTCCGCCTCGCCCGGCGTAAAACCTGCGGCCACGACCGCGAGCGCCATCACCTGCTCCTGGAAGATCGGCACGCCGAGGGTCCGCTGGAGGACGCCCTTGACCTCCTCGCTCGGATATTCCACCGCCTCCTCGCCGTTCCGGCGCCTGAGGTATGGATGCACCATGTCGCCCTGGATCGGGCCGGGTCGAATGATCGCCACTTCGATGACGAGGTCGTAATAGCAGCGTGGCCGGAGACGCGGCAGCATGGCCATCTGCGCCCGCGACTCGATCTGGAACACGCCCATCGTGTCACCCTCGCAGATCATGTCGTATACGGCCGGGTCCTCCGCCGGTACCGTCGCCAGCGAGAACTCGCGGCCGTCGAAACGTCGAATCAGTTCGAAGCTGCGCCGGATCGCCGTCAGCATGCCGAGGCCGAGGACGTCTACCTTGAGCAGCCCGAGATCCTCGAGATCATTCTTCTCCCACTGGATCACGGTGCGGTCGGGCATCGACGCGTTTTCGATCGGCACGAGCTCGGACATCGGCCCGTTCGAAATCACGAAGCCGCCGACGTGCTGGGAGAGATGCCGCGGAAAACCGATCAGCTCACCGACGAGGAACAGGAGGCGCCGCACGACAGGGCTGTCCGGGTCCAGCCCGGCTTCGAGGATGCGGCTCGCATCCACCCGCTGGCCGTCCCACCACTGCATCGACCTCGACAGGCGGTCTACCTGCAGCTCCGACAGGCCGAGCGCCTTGCCGACGTCACGAAGCGCACTCCGCGGCCGGTAGGTGATGACCGTCGCAGCCAGCGCCGCGCGATGCCGGCCGTACTTCCGGTAGATGTACTGGATCACCTCTTCCCGGCGCTCGTGCTCGAAGTCGACGTCGATGTCCGGCGGCTCGTTGCGCTCCTTCGAGATGAAGCGCTCGACGAGCATCGCCATCCGGGCGGGATCCACTTCCGTTATCCCCAGGCAAAAACACACCGCCGAGTTCGCGGCCGAGCCGCGTCCCTGGCAGAGGATGCCCTGTGAGCGCGCGTACGCGACGATGTCGTAAACCGTGAGGAAGTAAGGCTCGTAGCCCAGCTCGGCGATCAGCTCGAGTTCGTGCTCGATAAGGTCGATGACACGCCGGGGCACGCCGTCGGGCCAGCGACGCCGCATACCCTCCTCGGTCAGCTTGCGAAGCCAGGTCGCCGGCGTTTCACCCGCCGGCACGATTTCGTCCGGGTACTCGTAACAGAGTTCGTCCAGCGAGAAGTCGATGCGCCCGGCGATGCGACAGGTTTCTTCCAGGAGTGCAGGCGGATAGATCCGGGCCAGCGCGTCTCGAGCGCGCAGGTGCCGCTCGCCGTTGGCGTACAGGTGGAAGCCGGCCTGGTGAATCGTCGTGCGCTCGCGGATGGCCGTCAGCGTGTCCTGCAGGATACGGCGGCGCCGGCGGTGCATGTGCACGTCACCACACGCCACCAGCGGCAGGTTCAGACGCCGGCCGAGAGCCTCGAGCTGGACAAGCTGTTTGGCCTGGCGGCCGTCGGCCATGAGCTCGACGGCGATCCAGAGCCGGTCGCGAAAGGTTTCGCGGAGCCAGTGATCCTCGGCGTCGAGAGCACACTTTTCATCAGGAACCCAGAGCACGAGGCACTCCGGCAGGCCGTCGCGGGTGACGACCTCGCGCGTCAGCGGCGTATAGTCTCCCTTGGCGGCCGAGCGTCGGGTCGTCGTAATGAGCCGGCACAGCGACGCGTAGCCACGGCGATTCCGTGCAAGCACGACGAGCTTGCGGCCGCTCGCGAGCCTGAATTCGGCCCCGGTGATGAGCTTCAGGCCGCAATCCCTTGCCGCCACGTGCGCACGCACGATGCCCGACAGAGAACATTCGTCCGTGATCGCAAGCGCCGAGTAACCGAGTGCGGCGGCCGTCTCGACGAGCTCCTCGGGATGCGAGGCGCCTCGCAGAAAAGTGAAGCTGCTGATGGCGTGCAGCTCCGCGTATGCCGGATCACCGGCGGCAGCCATCAGCCGAAGTAGCCGTGCAGGTACCAGTGCCCGGCATCGGCATGCTGACGCTGCCGGACGCGAAACACCCAGAGGCGCCGGCCGCGCGGATTGTACGCCTCGTAATAGTCACGCGAGATGCCGTCCGCATCCCACCATCCCGTCTCCAGGCGCTCCGGTCCCGACAGGAGACAAAGCCGGCCTTCGTGCCACGGATAGCCTTCGCGCACCGTCAGCGGCTCGGGCTCCGGCAGCATCCACAGCGGCCTGCGGACGGACACGACCTTACCGCTGCCGGCCGCCGGCCGCTGCCCGGCCAGGACGTTCTCGGCACGCCATGCATACTGCGGCCGATGTTCGGCAACCGATCCGAGGCCATGGATATATTCGTTGCCGATGCGTGCCGCCAGCCGCTCTGCCAGCTGCTGCATCGAGTAGTCGAGTGCGCGGGCTGGCTTCCGGCCGAATGCGAGACTCGCGCTCCGGGACTTGAGTTCACGACCTTCCCCGCTCTCGAGCCGGACCGCAATCACCGGCTCGGGCAGTACGAGCCGTTCGAAGCGCATGCGCACGAGATCGAGCCAGTGCGCTGCGGAGCGCGCCGTTTCCGCACCGCCCACCTCGAGCAGTGTTGCCTCTGCCCGCAGGTGAAAAAACCACAGCAGGACGCGCTGCGTGCCCTGCTGCCGCGCCAGGAGAAAACGTTCCTGTTCGTCGAGCAGGTTCGCACAGATCGCCAGCAGCAATTCGCGATCGGCCTGCTCCTCGGTCATCTCGTAATCGGCGGAGAAGCGCTCGGGTGCGCGCCACGCGGTACGTGGATCCGGCAGCCTGCCGATGGCCTGGTCGAGCTCCATGAGCCGACGGCTGCCGAAGCGGCGTGCGAAACCTTCGCGCGGCAGGCGGAAGCAGTCGCCCACGGTCTGTATACCCATGCCGCGAAGTGCGGAAGTGGTTGCCTCCGGCCAGTCGAGACAGCCGAGTGGCAATCGCCGCAACGCGGGCAGCAGGTTGGCGGCCTCGCGGATGCAGGCACGCCGGCCATGACGCGCGAGCCAGGTTGCGCTCAACGGTGTCGGCGTGATCGCGAGTCCCGCCGTGAACCCCTGGGCCTCGAGTCCCGCGGCAATCTGCCGGCGCAGCGCGCGCAGCCCGCCGAACAGGCGCAGGCTGCCGGCAATCTCGAGCACGAGGACGTCAGGGCCGGCCATCGACACGCAGGACGAGAACTGTTCCAGCCAGCCGGCCACGGCTTCGAGTGTCTGCTGTTCGGCGAGCCGGCTCTGCTCCACGAGTTCGATGTCGGGCTTCAGCGCCAGGGCCGCATTGGCCGACTGGCCGGGTACGATGCCTGCCTCGAGCGCCGCGTGATCGGCCAGCAACACGCGACGCACGCCCTGCTCCTCGGCCACGAGCACGCGCGCAGCGGTCGACAGCGGCATCGACTCCAGCGGCAGCCTGGGCAGATATACGCAAAACCACAGCCGCTCTCTGCCCGTCGCCCGTGCCGGTAACGGCCGCGCCGGCGGCCGTTCCCCGAGCGGCAGTCGATACTGGGTTTCAGCGGGTGCCCGGGTCAGCGCGGCCGCGTTGCCGGCGCCCGGCGTCGGGCTGGCCTCCCATGTCGTGACGGGCTTCCGGCGAGGTCGGGGCATGTCAGTGTAACCCGCCGTTAATCGTGTAACGTTCAGCGAGTTGCAAAGCGCTCAGCCGCAAGGCATGGCTTGATGGCAATGGCAGCGTCCTTGCCAAGAGCCATAACGCCGCGGATGGGCGCTTTGCGGCTCGCCCTCCGGGAGCGTGCCTGCGGCGCCAGTGCAAGGCGCGATCCGCGGTGAATGGCGAGCCCTTTACAAGGATTGCAACGCGGCACTGGTGTCGCAGGCACGCTCTGAACGTCACACGATTAACGGCGGGGTACACTAGCGTGCCCCGGGTCTGAAAAAGCGTTCGAGAACGGCCGGGCGACCGCCACGGCTTTTCAGGATCGTGAGCGCCGTACCATCGGCGCTGGCCGACAGCGCAATCCTGAGCGCGGCCGCCGAGGGCTCACGGCGGGCACGGGACGGACGGAATGCAATCGCCCAGCTTCGTCCTTTCTCCGCGGCAAGCTGCAGGCGCCGGCCGGCCTGGTCGTCGAGCTGTTCCGGCCAGAGCAGCACGGCAGCGCAGGTCCCCGACGAGAGTGCCTGTTCCGCCGACCAGAGCACCTCGCCGGCATGCCGGGGCCTGACGACCAGGAGGCGCGACAGGTCGACGCGCCACTGTTCGAGTGCGGGCGGATACGGTTGAAACGGTGGCGCCACCCATGCAATCCAGCCGGGCTCGTCATCCGTGCCCGTCATGTCGGCGGCAGCCGTTGGTTCGGAAAGACTCGCGAGAGCCGGCATCAGGAGTTCGAGTTCGCCGATGCCGTAGTCTTCCACGAGGACCTCGGTCAGGGTTTCGAGCGGCCAGCCGCCGCCGGGCAGGTGCCGGTCGAGCTCGGGGTAACCGGTAGGCAAGCCGGGTGTGGATGCCGCCCGTTGACGTCCGCGCCAGACACGCGGGTTGTCCAGCAGGGCATCGAGCGCGGATGCATCGCGTGACATGTGACCTGACCCCGATGCCCGAATGCTAGTGCAGCGGCAGCCCGTCCCGGATGACACCGACGACGACACCTTCGATAACCAGCGCCCGCTCGGCCAGGTCGACCTCGATCGGCTCGAACTCCTCGTTTTCCGGCAGGAGCCAGACCACGCGGCCATCCTGGCGATAGCGCTTCACCGTGACCTCGTCATCGAGACGCGCCACGATGATCTGTCGGCTGCGCACTTCGGGCGTGCGATGCACCGCAACGAGGTCGCCGTCGAGGATACCGGCATTCTTCATGCTCATGCCGTACACCCGGAGCAGATAGTGCGGCTTCGGGTTGAACAGTGCCGGGTCGAGACGATAATGCGCCTCGATATGCTCCTCGGCGAGTATCGGGTTACCCGCGGCTACCCGGCCGACCAGCGGCAGGCCGATCTGCTCGCGCAGCGAATCCTTGAGCTGGATGCCGCGCGATGCGCCGGGCACGAGTTCCAGAACGCCCTTGCGCTTCAGGGCACGCAGGTGTTCCTCGGCGGCGTTGGCCGACTTGAAACCGAGCTCCCGGGCGATCTCCGCGCGTGTGGGAGGCATACCGGTTTCGGCTATAAAATCTTGAATTAACTCTAGAATTTGTGTCTGGCGGGGGGTCAGTTCTTGCATCGGAGCGGGTCCTGTACAGATTCACAGTAACTGAGATTATATACAGTAATGTGAGTGGCGCAAGAGTCGTTATCCGGCGTGGCGACACCCGGCCCGCCATCGCTGCCGCGACTCGCCGGCCCTGCCGTCCGGAGCGACGATGCCATCGCCCTGCGCCGGCATCACGGCATGCGCCGCTCCGGGCTGCAGCACGACCCGCAGACAGGCGACTCCACGTCACGCGACACAAGATAAGTTTCAGGACTAACCAGTTCACCGTACACTGCCGACGCACCGTCGCCGATATCCGACAACTGCCAATAAAATCAGGCATTGTCGTTGCAGGTATTGAACAGATACGAAATAATGCGCGTGCCGTTAATTCCTAACAGAGGAAACTTGGAAAATGAAAAAAACCGCTTTGAAAGTCAGCGCTTTGCTGCTCACCATTGGCTTGGCTTCAGGTTGTGCAAGCACGCAGCTCGAAGAAGTTAAGGCGACTGCAGATGCCGCAGCAGCTGACGCTGCCGCAGCAGCATCCGCAGCCGAAGCTGCCCGCGCAGCTGCCGACCGTGCAGCACAGGCGGCAGCGAGTGCACAGAGCACCGCCGATCGCGCCCTTTCGGCCGCCAGCGAAGCCCAGGCTTGCTGCGACGCCAACAAGGAAGCAATGGAGCGGATGTTCCAGAAATCGATGTCCAAGTAAGCGAAAGCTACTTGAAACGATAAATCGATATAAATACCAGATTGATGACGCCGCGCTTGTCGCGGCGTTTTTTTTACCCGCCTGCCGCTCAGTCGATGCGTACTTCCTGGCTGACGAGCGCTTCGTCTTCAGGTGCGGCAACCGTCGGGTCCACCACTCCACGCCCGACCGTGGCCGGCATGCCGTTGGCACTCGCAATCAGTGCCTCGACGACGGTCCAGTCCAGTCGCCCCTCGCGATCACGCGTGGCGCTGATGAAAGATTCCGTCGCGTAGGTCAGCGGATCCTTCGGGACGGCGGCAGCGCTCGTCTCGACGTTTTCGTCGACGGAATCGTCTGCATCGTTCGCGTTCGCGTTGTCCGCCCCGCTCTCGGCCTCGGCCGCAACCGTCTCCTCGCCGCCCGGCTCATCGACCGTGACCTCGGGCTTTTCATCGAGCACCGGATGGACTTCCATGACCAGTTCGTCGCCGTTCCAGCCGACTTTCACCGGCTCGTTCAAGATGCGCACGCGCGTGTCGACCGACACCTTGTCGAACAGGAACTCGATGTCTTCGGGAAACATGCGGATGCAGCCGTGCGTGACGCGCATGCCGACGCCCGCCGGCCGGTTGGTGCCGTGAATCAGGTAACCGGGCAGACCGAGCCGCATCGCGCGGCTGCCGAGCGGGTTATCCGGCCCGGGCGGCACGACCCGGGGCAGCGCCGGGCGACCTTCGTCGCGGCGCTCCTGGTGAACCGACGCCGGCGGATACCACGACGGATTGACGACCTTCGCGACGACCGACGTCAGCCCGAGCGGCGTCTCCCAGTCCATGCGGCCGATGCTGATCGGGTAGGTCATGACGTAGGCGGGCTCACCCTGGCGCGGCTTCGGGTAGTAGTACATGCGGTATTCGGCAAGGTTAAGGATGAGGCCTTCGCGCGGACCGGACGGCAAAACGTAGCGCGTCGGCAGGATGATCTCCGTGCCCTCGCCCGGTAACCAGACGTTGACGTCGGGATTCGCGCGCACGACGTCGTGATAACCCAGTCCGTGCCGGCGGGCAATGTCGAGCAGCGTATCCTCGTAACCCGCGGTCACGGTAACGACGTCACCGATCACGTCGACGCCCGGCGGCGGCAACTCATAAATTTCACCGAATGCCGTGCCGGCGATGAGCACGACGGACAGAAGCAGGGATCTCACTGGCCCACCTCGTCCTGGTCGATGACCTCGGCCTCGACCTCGGCCGCGGCCAGCCACTCCTGCATCGCAGGGCTCTTGAGCAGGCGTCGCGGAAAATGCGACGCCGACTCGGGAAGGTTGATGCCGTAGGTCCTGAGCCGCAGCGCAACCGGGGCGTACATCGCATCCGCGATCGAGAATCTGCCGAACAGCCATTCGCCGCCGTAGGCGTGATAGCAATCCGACCAGATGTCGATGACCCTGTCGATGTCCGCGGTCAGATCGTCGCCCAGCGCGACCTTGCGGCCCATGGCCCGGCAGTTCATCGGCATTTCCCGGCGCAGTGTCTCGAAGCCCGAATGCATCTCGGCGCTGATCGAGCGCGCGTGCGCGCGGACATCGGGATCGTCCGGCCACAGCTGCTTGTCGGGCCACCGCTCGGCGATCGTCTCGGCAATGGCCAGCGAATCCCAGATGCGCCGCCCGCCGAGTTCCAGGACCGGCACCCGGCCGGCCGCACCGAGCTCGGCGAGTTCCTGTCTTGTCGTCGCGACGTCGAGCAGGATGCGTCGTTCCTCGAACTCGATCTCACTCTCGGTCAGGACGAGCCAGGCCCGGAGCGACCAGGACGAATAATTCTTGTTACCAATGTACAGTACGGGTTGCATGGCATTACCTTCGATAACGCCGCGATGTTACCGCATTCACACCCGGATCGCCCTCGATTGACGCTGGAATCCGTCCCGGGTACTGTCGGCGCCGGCTGGGAAAGGATACTTATCCCATGAGCATGAGACTAAGCTTCGAACTCACGGACCGTGACCTCAAGTATTTTCGGCGAGCTCTCAAGCAGTCACGGGCTGCCGTTCGCGATGCCGACGAAACGGACATCATCGATGCGATCCGCGATGTGCTCGCAGACATTCGTCGCAACGAGCCGCTTCCGGATTTCGTCGCCTGCCGCCTGCCGCAGCTCGACCTGATGATCCAGATGCTGCTCGACGACGAGTGGCAGCTGCCGACGGCCGCTCGGGAGCAGTTGCTCGCCACCTTCGTCTACTTCGGCGACCCCGAGGACATCCTCCCGGACGACGTCCCCGTCATCGGCTACCTGGATGACGTCATCATCCTGGAGCTCGCCGCGCGCGAACTCGTGCACGTCCTCGACGCTTACGACGATTACTGCAAATACCGGGATGAATTCGACGGCGAACACGGCAGCGACGTGGATGCCGCCATCCGTCGCGACCGGCTGGACCGGCGCCGGCAACAGTTGCATCAGCGGATGAAGCGACGGAGCCAGTCCGACCGGCGGCGTTCTCTCTGGTAAGCCCGCCGGCGCGCGGCTAGTAGCGCATCAGGACGCTGCCCCACGTGAAGCCACCGCCGAAGGCTTCCATCAGGACGAGCTGGCCGCGCTTGATGCGACCGTCACGGATGCCGACGTCGAGGGCCATCGGGACCGAGGCCGCAGACGTATTGCCGTGATCCTGCACCGTCAGGATGACCTTCTCCATTGGCAGGTCGAGCCGCTTCGCGGTTGCCTGGATGATGCGGGTGTTCGCCTGGTGCGGGACGAGCCAGTCGAGTTCGGACTTGTCGATGCCGTTGGCCGTCAGCGCCTCGGCGGCGACGTTACCCAGCGTCTTGACGGCGACCTTGAATACCTCGTTGCCGGTCATCATGATCCGCGAATCCGGCAGGCCGACCTTGTCGATGTCTTTTGACGGCCCGGACGGATAGTACAGCAGGTCCCGATACTGCCCGTCGGCACCCAGGTGTGTCGAGATGATACCGGGCTCGTCGGCCGCTTCGAGGACAACGGCACCCGCGCCGTCGCCGAAAAGAACGCAGGTGTTGCGATCGCTCCAGTCGACGAGTCGCGACAGGCATTCGGCGCCGACGACCAGCGCGCGCTTGACCTCGCCGGCGCGAATGAACTTGTCGGCGGTGGCGAGCGCGTAGATGAAGCCCGTGCAGGCCGCCTCCATGCCGAGCGCCGGACAGGGGGGTATACCGAGCCGGTGCTGGATCAGCGTGGCCACATTCGGGAAGAAGGTGTCGGGTGTCGTGGTGCCGACGACGACCATGTCGATGTCGGTGACTTCGAGCCCGGCAGACTCGATCGCCTGCCGCGCCGCCTCGCAACACAGATCGGACACCGACTGGTCGTCGGCGGCGATGTGGCGTCGTTCGACGCCGGTGCGCGTGCGAATCCATTCGTCACTGGTGTCGACCATCTTCTCGAGGTCGAAATTGGTCAGGACTTTCTCGGGCAAATAGCGACCCGTGCCCGCAATGCGCGAATAAATCATGCGGTTTCCTTACGCAGTAATTTGCCGATCTGTTCCGGCAGCTGGTTCTCTAGTTCGATAACGGCAGTATCGATCGCATGCTGGAACGCGAGCGCGTCCGCGCTGCCGTGGCTTTTGATTACGATACCATTAAGGCCTGCCAGTGTCGCACCGTTGTAACGCCGCGTATCCGTCTCCATAGCGAGACGGCGCAATGCCGGCGCCGCCATGAACGCCTGCAGCCGTGCAAACCAGTTGCGCGAGAATGCCCGTCGCATGTAATGCCGCGTCAGGCCCGCGAGACCTTCCATCGACTTCAGTGCAACGTTGCCGGAGAAACCGTCCGTCACGACGACATCGGCGCGGCCGCTGAAGAGTTCGTTGCCTTCGATGAAGCCGATGTAATTCAGCGAACTCGCATCCAGAAGCGCCGCCGCTTCCCTGACCGTGTCGTTGCCCTTGGTGTCCTCGACCCCGATGTTGAGCAGCGCCACGCGCGGTGCTTCGATCGACTTGATGTCGCCGGCAACCAGCGAGCCCATGACGGCGAACTGGAACAACTGCTCCGCCGTGCAAACGGCGTTCGCACCGAGGTCCAGCATGTGCAGCGAGCCGTCGATCGACGGGATTTCCGCGATGATCGCGGGCCGGTCGATGCCCGGCAGCATTTTCAATACGAATTTTGCCGTCGCCATCAGCGCACCGGTATTGCCGGCGCTGACGGTGGCCCCTGCGGCGCCGTCCCTGACGAGATTGATCGCCACCCGCATCGACGAATCCTTCTTGCGCCGGAGCGCATCGGCCGGCGCCTCGGACATCGAGACGATTTCACTGGCGGGTACGATCGAGAGCCGGCGCCGGTCGGAGGCATGTTGAGACAGGAGCGCTTCGAGCTCCGCCGGCTGCCCGACGAGCAGCAGTTCGAGGTCGGGGTGCCTGTCGAGCGAGGCGACAGCAGCGCGCACGACAACCTCGGCACCGAGGTCGCCGCTCATGGCATCAAGGGAAATGACGTAAGGCCCGGCCATTACGCGAACCCGCGGCAGCGCGCCGGGGCCGAGAAGTCAGGGCTTATTCGTCGTCGTCTTCGACTTCGGGCTGCGCTATGACCTGCTCGCCGCGATAGAAACCGTCGGGCGTCACACGATGACGCAGGTGCGTTTCGCCACTCGTCGGATCAACCGAGACAGCGGGCTTCTTGAGCTTGTCGTGCGCGCGGCGCATGCCCCGCGTCGACGGTGTACGGCGACTCTTTTGAACAGCCATTATCTTCTCCAGTACTCGACGCCGGTTCTCGGCCGTCGTCAATCGTAACCAATACCGGCCCTCGCCGGCCCTGTCACCGAGCCGGTGTATCCGGCCCTGGCCTACTCCGGTTCATCCGGCTTTCGTGCGGCCTCCAGCTGCGCCTTCAAATCGGCAAAGGGCCGCACCGTTTCCTCTGGCGCCGCTGCCTCTTCAGCCACGGCACCGCAACCAGCATCGCCGGCGTGTTTCGCCGCGAATGGCATGGCCATCACCAGGAGTTCGTCAACCAGGTCGATCGGCCGCAGCAGATCTTCCTCGAGCTCCCAGCTCTCGAAACCTTCCCGGCCCGGGTCGTCGGCTTCCTGCACCAGCAGCAGCCTCGCGCCCGCCTCGAGCCGCTTCTCGAAGGGCTCGAGACAGCGCTGGCAGACCAGCGGTACGACCGCGGTCGCCTCGACCTCCACCGTGACGTCCTCGGACTGCGCGTCGGCAAAGTCGAACCGAAGCCGGCCGGTCACGGACAGAGCCCGCCACTGCGCCGGGCGCTGCGCGGCTTCCAGCTGTCCCAGATCCTGCTCGAGCGCCTCGCTCAGCCGCGGGAAATTGGAAATTTGCTCTGAAATTTCAATGACTTGCCGGGTCAATGCCAGCTTGGCGGGTAACTCCGGAGCCGAGAGCAGCTTGGCCATGGCGGGCGCATGATAAGTAGCTTGGGGAGGGAAGTCAAAGCACCTAAGCCCTTGAGACAACGAAAAAATCGGCGAGCGGCCGCTTTGGGGTTACACTCCGCGCGTTTACGACTACGCACACGGGCACCGGCATGCAGAACCCCGCCAGCGGAAATATCGTCCTGGCATCCTCCTCGCCCTACCGGCGGGACTTGCTCGACCGTTTCCTGGACGACTACGAAGCCGTCTCACCGAACGTCGACGAAAGCAATCCGGAGGGCCTGGCACCCGCCGAACTCGCGAGCCGGCTGGCTCGGCTCAAGGCCGAGACCGCGTCCGCATCGTTACGCGACGCGCTGATCATCGGCGCCGATCAGCTCGCGGTCCTCGACAATCACGTAGTCGGCAAACCGGGCAGTCACCAGAAGGCCGTCGAGCAGTTGCTGCTTGCATCGGGCAAGAGCGTGACCTTCCTGACGGCCGTCTGCAT
>JAZBNZ010000033.1:0-10867 GCA_036350895.1 Woeseiaceae bacterium | reverse complement strand
TCGATCACGAGGCGCGTGAAGGCCGGCAGGTCGGCGCCGAAGCCCTGGAACAGGTCCTCGAAGGCCGGGATCACGAAGATCAGGAGGATCGTCATCACGATGAACGCGACGACGAGGACCGCGGCAGGGTAGGTCAGCGCCTTCTTGATCTTTTTCTTGATTGCCTCGGTCTTCTCCTTGTAGGTCGCGATCTCGTCGAGCAGCGTCTCGAGCGCACCGGCCTGTTCCCCGGATTCGACGAGGTTGACGAAGAGATCATCGAAGTACAGCGGATGCTTGGCCAGTGCCTCGGCCAGCGCGCTGCCGCCCTCGACGTCGGCTTTGATACCGAGAATCAGCTTCTGCATGGCGGCATTTTCGTGGCCGGTGCCGACGATCTCGAAAGCCTGTACCAACGGAATGCCGGCCGCGAGCATCGTCGCGAGCTGGCGCGAGAAGATCGCGATGTCCCCCGGCGTGATCTTGCCTCCGCCCGAGAAGAGTCCCTTGCTTTCCTTGCGGATACGCTGCGGAACGACGCCCTGGCGCCTCAGGTCTGCGCGGACGGCAGCCTCGTCGGCCGCCATGCTCTTGCCCTTGACTTTCTTCCCGTTGCGGTCGGTCCCTTCCCAGAGGAAGGGGACTTTCATAATTGCTGTCTCAGCCATTGTCCTGGTTCCGTCAGAATGTCGGCGAACGGTTACTCATCAGTTACTCAATGGTAACCCGGTTGATCTCTTCGAGGCTGGTAACCCCGTCCTTGACTTTGTTCAAACCCGCCCGGCGCAGGTCGATAACGCCTTCCTTCGTCGCCTGGTCGGCGATCTGCATCGCGTTGCCGCCTTCCATGATGATCCGGCCCATCGCCTCGGAGACCTCCATCACCTGGAAGATGCCGACGCGGCCCTTGTAGCCGGCGTTGCAGCTCTTGCAACCCTTGGGTCCGAAGATCGTCAGGCCGGCCTTGATCTCGTCCTTGGTGAAGCCTTCCTTCAGGAGCGCTTCGGCGGGGATGTCTCTCACTTCCTTGCAGTTGTCGCAGAGCCGCCGGCCGAGGCGCTGGGCGATGATCAGGCTGACCGAGGTCGCGATCGCGTAGGGTTTGACGCCCATGTCGACCATGCGCGTGAGTGTTTTCGGCGCATCGTTCGTGTGTAGCGTCGACAGGACGAGGTGACCCGTCTGGGCCGCCTTGATCGCGATCTCCGCGGTCTCGAGGTCGCGAATCTCACCGACCATGATGATGTCCGGATCCTGACGCAGGAAGGCCTTCAGCGCCGAGGCGAAGGTCAGCCCCACCTTCGGGTTCACGTTGACCTGGTTGATGCCCGGCAGGTTGATTTCGGCCGGATCCTCGGCGGTCGAGATATTGCGGTCCTCGGTGTTGAGGATGTTGAGCCCGGTATACAGCGAGACTGTCTTGCCCGAGCCCGTCGGGCCCGTCACGAGGATCATTCCGTACGGCTTCGACAGATGCTTCAGATAGAGCTGCTTCTGCTTTTCCTCGTAGCCGAGTGCATCGATGCCGAGCTTCGCGCTCGAGGGATCGAGGATACGCAGGACGATCTTCTCGCCGAATAGCGTCGGGCAGGTGTTGACGCGGAAGTCGATCGCACGATTCTTCGAGATCCGCATCTTGATGCGGCCGTCCTGCGGCACGCGGCGCTCGGCGATATCCATGCGCGACATGACCTTCAGGCGGGCACAGATCTTGTTCGCGAGTGCCGTCGGTGCCTGGGTGATTTCGGTCAAGACGCCGTCCTGGCGGGTCCGGACACGGAAGAATTTCTCGAAGGGCTCGAAGTGGATGTCCGAGGCGCCCCGCTTGATAGCGTCCAGCATGATCTTGTTGACAAAGCGCACGACCGGCGCGTCTTCGACGTCATCGCGGACCGCCTCGTCTTCGTGATCGTCTTCCGCCGAAATGTCGAGGTTCTCGAGGTCGAAATCGTCGTCGCCCCCGAGACCACCCAGGCCGACGTCGGCCGCTTCGAGCGCCTTCGAGATGCGGTCCTCGAGCTTGTCCTGCTCGACGACGACCGGGTCGATCCTGAGGCTCGTCTGGAACTTGATGTCGTCGATGGCCTGCAGGTTGGTCGGGTCCGCGATGCCGACGAACAGGCGCTGGCCGCGCTTGACGAGCGGCAGCACACGGTGCTTTTCGATCAGCTTCTGGTTGACCGCGCGGACGACCTCGGTCTCGATGTCCATCGCGTCGAGGTCGAGCAGTGGCACGCCGAATTCGTGCGAAGCCGCCACGGCGACGGCGCGGGCGTCGGCCAGGTTCTCATTAACGAGGTAGGCGACGAGGGGGATCTTTTCCTTCCGGGCAGCGTCGAAGGCCTCGGCAAGCTTGTCCTCGGCCACGATGCCGTCCTGCACGAGGCGGCGAGGTAAACCGGCGAGGTTGGTCTGTGAAGCCGTGGCTGCCATTGCGGTCGCTGTCTCTAAGTCCTGTACGCGAGCGTCACAGTCTCACTGATACAAGTGGCCGATTCAACTGGATATTGTGCGGTAATTCACAGATACCGGAAATGATTAAGTAAAGCGTGATCTACGCACGCTTTCGGGCGGGAAATCACTTGGTTTTCAGTTCCGGCAGGTGCTCGGGAGGTAGCGATTGTCGACGCTGGGCGCCTGGTGCGCATCGCCGCCGTTCAGCAGGTTGGCGCCTGCCGGTGCCACTGCGTTCCCGCATCGCCAGACGATGACGTTTCCGGCGGTCTCATAGGGTGTGATCGAAAGTGTCTCGCCGACGATGTCGGCGTGCGCGCGCGGCCCCCCGAAGGTGATGTCGACACGGCCGTTGCTGATGTCGACCCGGGAGACATAGTTGCCACGCGTGTCGGTAGGATTTGCCGTCATGCCGGCGTCGATGCGCCCGGCAGGTGCGGTGCCGTCGTTCGAGTAGGCATCCGCGATGGGCGCCTTGGCACCTGCCGCCATGTTGATGCCTTCGGCGACCTGTGCCCTAATCGTGTAGGTCTGGTACGCCGATGTAGCCAACGACGCCAGAATGCCAATAATGGCGACGACGATCATCAGTTCGATCAACGTGAAGCCTGTGCTTCTTTTCTTCATGTCCAAACCTTCCTCGATCCAGGCGTGGTCGCCCACGCCGCGCCACCGTGCCCGTAAGAAGGATACCGGAATACGCCGATAATTCCGTGTGTAGCGTCAGGGTTTGACTGTGACGCAGGTCACACTCTAAAAAAAAGCCCCGGCGAACCGGGGCTTCCTTGATCATGCGGTTTCGGGGTATGCCCCTGGGCCGTCAGACCAGTCTTACGGACGGCAAGCAGCCGGGAGCCACTTGGGCTGCACCGTGCTCGTGTCGCAGTCCCACTCGATCGCACCGACGTTGTCGACAGCGTTCAGGATCAGGTTGCCAACGAGGTTGGAGTTGGCTTCGTTGCCATAGCTTACCGTGATCGTCTGTCCGGCGACCTGGACACCAGTGGTGTACTTGCCGAAGATCGTAGCGGCACCACCGAGACCTGCATCCGTGTTGTCTGCCGGCCAGCCACCGCTGTCCTGGTAGAACTCGGCAACGGCCGTCTTGGCACCCGATGCCAGGCTCAGGCCTTCAGAAACCTGTGCGCGGATGGTGTAGTCCTGGTAAGCCGGGATAGCAATCGCGGCGAGGATGCCGATGATCGCAACGACGATCATGAGTTCGATGAGCGTAAAACCTTGCTGCTTCTTCATTTCTCTGTCTCCATGAGTATGAGAGTGTTTCAAATACGGCGTCGCCGCCTGTGGTGAAGATTAAGCAAGCCCCGTGCCAGAATGTGTGATGCACGTCCAAGTTATCGCAACTAAAGGGAAAATTGCTTCGAGCCGGTCGCTGTGTCGTCGCGATCTGGCCATGCGATCGCGGCAGTTTCTGACCGGTCCGTGTCACTAATTGACACAAATTGTCAGTCCTGTTGGCGAAAGCGGACGGTGCTTATGGCAACCGCCGGTTTCAGGCGTCGATGCCGAGCTTCTTGATGCGATAGCGCAGCTGGCGAAAGGTCAGGCCCAGCAGCTTCGCCGCCTGGGTCTTGTTGTAACGCGTCTTCTCGAGCGCTTCGATGATGGCCTGCCGCTGGACGTCCTCGACCTGGTCGCCGAGGTCGCCGACGACGCCTCGCACCGGGCCCTCGTTGCTGCCACCGTCGGCACGCATGTGCAGGTCACCCGCTTTGATCACGCCACTGGCGCAAAGCGTGACGGCACGCTCGAGCATGTTCTCGAGCTCGCGGACGTTGCCGGGAAAGTCGTATTTAAGGAGCGCCTCGCGCGCGCCGTCGTCGAGCTTCACGGTCGCACCGAGTTTTTTCATGACGTGATCGGCCAGCAGCAGCACATCGTCGCCCCGCTCGCGCAGCGCGGGCACGCGCAGCTCGATGACGTTGATGCGGTAATAGAGGTCCTCGCGGAACGCCTGCTGTTTCACCATCTCGGCCAGGTTCTTGTGCGTTGCCGAGAGTATGCGCGCGTTCACCGGGATCTCGGCCGAGCCGCCGACGGGGCGCACGGATTTCTCCTGGATGACGCGCAAGAGCTTGACCTGCATCGACAGCGGCAGGTCCGCGATCTCGTCGAGGAACAGCGTGCCGCCCTCGGCGCTTTGCACGAGGCCGACCTTGTCGCTTACGGCGCCGGTGAAGCTGCCTTTCTTGTGGCCGAAGAACTCGCTCTCCATCAGCTCGCCCGGGATCGCGCCGCAGTTGACGGGGACAAACGGACCGTCGGCCCGCGGGCCCTGCTCGTGGATCAGCCGCGCGACCAGTTCCTTGCCGGTCCCGGACTCACCGGCGATGTGGACCGGCGCCTGCGAACGGGCGACGCGCTCGATCATCCCGCGGAGCTCGCCGATCGGGGCGGACTGGCCGAGCAGCCCCGATTCCTCGTGCTCGCCCGCGTCCACCTTGAGGGCATTCTCGACAATGTTCCTGAGATGACCGAGGTCGAGCGGCTTGGAGAGGAAATCGAAAGCGCCGAGCTTCAGCGCCTGCACGGCGGTCTCGATGTTGCCGTGCGCCGTGATCACGGCGACCGGGACGCCCGGGGCGTGCGTCTGCATCCACTCGACCAGCTCGAGACCGTCGCCGTCCGGGAGCCGCATGTCGGTCAGGCACAGGTCGAAGTCGTGCGCGGCGAGGGAGGCCTTGGCAGCCGCCACGTCTTCGGCGGTCTCCGTGTCGATGTCCATGCGACCGAGCGTCAGCGACAGCAGTTCGCGGATGTCGGGTTCGTCGTCGATGACCAGTGCGAGGGGCATACGGATTCCTTACTCTTTGTCGGCTGCCGAGGCGTCGCCGTTGGGTTCCCAGCGATCGGGATCGGCGAAGATGATACGAAATATGCTGCCGCCACCGGGGCGATCGAGGTAGATCAGCGTCGCGCGGTTGAGCTCGCAGAGTTCGCGGGATATGTAGAGCCCGAGGCCGGTGCCGCCGGAGCGGGCCGTATAGAAGGGTTCGAAGATGCGTTCGGCCGTCGCGGGCTCGACGCCGAGGCCGTGATCCAGCACCTCGAGGTACGGACGCCCGTTGGCGGTGCCGCGGCCGGCCCGGAGCTCGACGAGGATGCCGCCGGTCTCGCTTGCGTACTTGACCGCGTTGTCGCACAGGTTCCAGAGAACCTGCCGCAGGTGGCCCCGGTCCATGCGCACCTCGGTGCCTTCCTCGACGTGAGCGATCGACAGCTCGCCCTCCTGCAGTTCGAGCGTGCGGGTGAACTCGGCGGCGAAATCCTCGAGCCATGGCGCCAGCGGGAGGCGCTCCGGGCGGCTTTCCTCGCGCCGCGAGAGCTGCAGCACGTTGTCGATGATATGGCTGACCCGGCTGGAGTGCGTCTGGATGATCTCCGTCAGGCGAACGTCGTCCTCGGCGAGTCCGGGGGATTCGGCCAGGAGCTGTGCCGCGTGGCTCATCGCGCCGACCGGGTTGCGGATCTCGTGCGCAATGCTGGCCGAGAGCCGCCCGAGCGACGCGAGTTTCGACTGCTGGACGCGCGC
Organism: Woeseiaceae bacterium; assembly: GCA_036350895.1. Taxonomy (GTDB): domain Bacteria; phylum Pseudomonadota; class Gammaproteobacteria; order Steroidobacterales; family Woeseiaceae; genus UBA1847. Next base: position 4,881 of record JAZBNZ010000033.1, on the reverse strand, counting down.
ATTCATCTCGCTCGCGTCCTCGAGGAAGACGAGCACCGGACCGCCCCGCATGGAATCGCGGCCGAGCGGGGCGAGATGTGCCGTGAGGCGCGCGCCACCGGCGGTGTCGCTCTGCGTGATCTCCGGGTGCGACGACAGCGATGTATCGAGCCGCCAGCGCTCGATGTAGCTGGCGAGCTCCGGCGCGACACTCCCGAGTGGCGCGTTTTGCATCGAGCGCGTCGTGCCGAGCAGGTCCGCGGCGGAGTTGTTGTTCAGGCGAACCTCGTTGTCGGCGTCGATGACGAGGATGCTCTCGCGCAGGTGCTGGACGATGTACTCGTTCAGCGCCGACAGGTTTTGCAGGTCAACCCCGCGCTGGCGGGCCAGTGCCTCGCTCGCCTGGATGCGGGCGGCCAGCGGCCGGGCGGCCAGCGCCACCGCGAGGATGACGCCCGACAGGAGCCCCGCCGCCGGGTAGTTCGGGCCAGGTGGGGCCCCGGCGATCTGCGTGTAGACCTGCTCGCCCAGGATCGCGAAGGTCGCGAGCGCCGCGAGCACCGCCGGAATCTGCATCGGCAGCACCAGGGCGCTCGCCCCGATGAACACGATCAGGAGCCCGCCGAGGCCGCTCGCGATGCCGCCGGACGCGTGCAGCAGCAGCGTGATGGCGGCGATGTCGACCAGCGACTGCGTGACTGCCTGGGTTCCGATCGCGGCCCAGCGCTGGGCGACGGCAACGCCGGAGACCAGCGAGAAGACGAGGTAGCCGGCCGCGACCGCGGAAAACAGCGCCGGGTAGCGATCGCCGAAGATGCGCGGGTCGCCGCTCGCGAAGAACAGGATCAACAGGAGCAGGGCGACGAGCAGTCGGAGCGCGTTGGTGGTCTTGAGGACACGCCAGGTGAGGTCCGGTTCGTCGACGGACAGCGAGAGCAGCGCCTCGCGGTTGCCGCGAAACGTGCGCTGCCCGGCGTGCTCGGTATTATCCTTTTCCATCAAGGGCTTCGGTGTAAGCTCAAGGCCGCGATTGTAAACCACGGCGCCCCGGGGTGCGGGACGGAGATCAAGGTTTGCCATTCCCACCGTCCCGTGGTGCCGGCAGCCCCTTGCCTTTGCTTAACGCGGCCCTTTGCTCCAAAATACCGGCCGTTTTCCGCGCCGGGCGCATTCGCCGCTCGCGAGCTCAAGCACTTTTCGAGAACAAAGGCCTTTACATGAACCTTCACGAGTATCAATCGAAGCGATTGTTCGCCGAGTACGGCATCCCGGTGCCCGACGGCTATCCCGCCACGACGCCGGACGAGGCGGTCGAGGCCGCCGAGAAACTCGGCGGCGAGCTCTGGGTCGTCAAGGCCCAGGTCCATGCCGGTGGTCGCGGCAAGGCCGGCGGCGTGAAGCTCGCCAAAACGCTCGACGAGGTTCGTGAATACGCGGCGGGGATGCTCGGCACGATGCTCGTCACGCACCAGTCCGGGCCCGAGGGCCTGCCGGTCAATACCGTGTACGTCGAGGCAGGCTCCGGTATCGAGCGCGAGCTGTACCTGTCGATGCTCGTCGATCGCGAGGCCAGCCGGATCGCGTTCATCGCCTCTGCCGCCGGGGGCATGGACATCGAGCAGGTCGCCGAGGACACCCCGGAGAAGATCTTCTCGGTCGTGGTGGCGCCGGACGCCGGCCTGCAGCCCTACCAGGCACGGCAGCTCGCCTTCGGCCTCGAACTGGACAAGCAGCAGATGCGCCAGTTCGGCGCGCTCGTCGACCGGTTGTACCGGCTGTATCTCGAGTGCGACGCGAGCCTCGTCGAGGTGAACCCGCTGATCGTTACCAAGAGCGGCGACGTCGTCGCGCTGGACGCGAAGATCAACATCGAGGGCAACGCGCTGTTCCGGCAGCCGAAGCTCCTCGAACTCCGCGACGTCTCGCAGGAAGACGAGGCCGAGCGCAAGGCCGCCGAACACGATCTCAACTACGTCTCGCTCGACGGCGACATCGCCTGCATGGTCAACGGTGCGGGACTCGCGATGGCGACAATGGACCTCATCAAGCTGCACGGTGGCGAGCCGGCCAACTTCCTCGACGTCGGCGGCGGCGCCACCAGCGAGCGCGTCGCGGCCGCCTTCAAGCTCATCCTCGCCAACGAGAGCGTCAAGGCCATCCTTGTCAATATCTTCGGCGGCATCGTCCGCTGCGACCTGATCGCCGAGGGCATCATCACCGCCGTCAAGGAAGTCGGCGTCGAAGTGCCGGTGGTCGTCCGCCTCGAGGGCACGAACGTCGACACGGGACGCAAGCTGCTCGCCGACAGCGGCCTCGACATCATTGCCGCCGACGACCTGACCGATGCCGCGAAGAAAGCCGTCGCGGCCGCCGCCTGATTTCAAGGGAACGACATGAGCATCCTCGTCAATAAAGACAGCAAGATCATCTGCCAGGGCATCACCGGCAACCAGGGCTCCTTCCACACCGAGCAGTGCATCGACTACGGCACGCGCGTCGTGGGCGGCGTCACGCCGGGCCGCGGCGGCGAGACCCACCTCGGCGTGCCCGTGTTCAACACGATGCGCGACGCCGTCGCCGAAACGGCTGCGGACGTCAGCATGATCTACGTACCCGCGCCGTTCGCCGCGGACGCGATCCTCGAAGCGGCCGACTCGGGCGTAAAGCTCGTCGTCTGCATCACCGAGGGCATCCCGGTTAACGACATGGTCAAGGTGAAGTCCGCGCTGCGCGACTACGACTGCAGGCTGATCGGCCCCAACTGTCCGGGCGTCATCACGCCGGGCGAGTGCAAGATCGGCATCATGCCGGGCTTCATCCACAAGCCCGGCCGCATCGGCGTCGTATCGCGCTCCGGCACGCTCACCTACGAAGCGGTTTACCAGACGACCACGAACGGGCTCGGCCAGAGCACCTGCGTGGGCATCGGCGGTGACCCGGTGCGCGGCATGAACTTCATCGACTGCCTCGAGCTGTTCCAGGCGGACCCGGACACCGACGGCATCATCATGGTGGGCGAGATCGGCGGCACCGACGAGGAAGCGGCTGCAGAATACATCGAGGCGCACGTGACCAAGCCGGTCGTCGCCTACATTGCCGGTGTCACGGCCCCGCCGGGCAAGCGGATGGGGCATGCCGGCGCCATCATCGCCGGCGGCAAGGGCACCGCCGATGCCAAGTTCGAGGCGCTGGATGCCGCCGGTGTCGCCACGGTTCGCTCGCCGGCCGAACTCGGCAGCAAGATGCTGGAAGTGCTCGGCGGCTGAGCCGCCGCCAACCGCGACGATGGGCAATGGCGTCAGGGTAGCGCTCGCCCAGCTCGACCTTGCGGTCGGCGCCGTCACGGGCAATACCGACCGGATCATCGAGACGGCGCGGCGTGCGCGCGACGAGCAGAACGCCGATCTCGTCGTCTTCCCGGAGCTCTCGATCTCTGGCTACCCGCCGGAGGACCTCCTGTTCCACAAGGGACTGCGCGTTGCCGTCGGCGACGCGCTCGAGCGCATCCGGCACGAGGTTCGCGGCATCCACGTGCTCGTGGGCTACCCGGAATACGCCGAGGACGGCATGTTCAATGCCTGCTCCGTTATCTTCGACGGTGCGACCGTCAGCCACTATCGCAAGCGAAGGCTGCCGAACTACGGCGTCTTCGACGAGAAGCGCTATTTCACGGAAGGAGACACCGCCACGGTGTTCCGCCTGGGCGACGTCTGCTTCGGGCTCACGATCTGCGAGGACATCTGGCAGCCGGGTCCCGTCGCCGCCTGCCGGGCCGCCGGTGCCGAGGCCATCATCTCGATCAACGGCTCACCGTATGACGTCGACAGCCAGGTCAACCGCGAGCGCACCGCTGCCCGGCGCACCGCGGAGTCCGGCGTACCGCTGCTGTACGTCAACATGGTCGGCGGCCAGGACGAACTCGTGTTCGACGGCGGTTCGTTCGTCATGGATGCCGAGGCTGCGATCCGCCATCGCGCCGCGGCGTTCGAGGAGAGCCTCACGGTCGTGGAGCTCGGCGCCGGTCCGTCGGGCATCGAGATCGGTCCCTCCAGCACCGAGCCGCTGCTGGAAAAGGAAGCCAGCGTCTACAAGGCGCTGGTCACCGGTACGCGCGACTACGTCGGCAAGCACGGCTTTCCCGGTGTCGTCCTGGGCCTGTCCGGCGGCATCGATTCGGCGCTGACGCTCGCGGTCGCCTGCGACGCGATCGGGCCGGAGCGCGTCCGCGCGGTGATGATGCCGTTCCGCTACACGTCCACGATCAGCCAGGAGGACGCGGCGAAGCAGGCCGAGCTGCTCGGCGTGCGCTACGACGCGATCCCGATCGCCCCGATCTACGATGCGACGGTCCGCCAGCTCGCGCCGATCTTCGAGGGGCGCGACGAGGACGTGACGGAGGAGAACATCCAGGCGCGCGTCCGCGGGCTGCTGCTGATGTCGATCTCCAACAAGACCGGGCGGATGCTGCTGACCACGGGCAACAAGAGCGAGATGTCCGTGGGTTACGCGACGCTCTACGGCGACATGGCCGGCGGCTTCGCACCGCTCAAGGACTGCAGCAAGACGCTGGTCTACGCGCTGGCGCGCTACCGCAACACGCTGGGCGAGGCTATCCCGGAGCGGGTCATCACGCGGCCACCCTCGGCCGAGCTCCGGCCGGATCAGAAGGATTCGGACTCACTGCCGGAGTACGACGTGCTCGACCCGATACTCGAGGCGTTCATCGAGGAGGATCTCTCGGTCGACCAGATCGAGGCACGCGGCTTCGACCGGGCAACCGTCGTTCGTGTGCTCGAGATGGTGAAGCGCAACGAGTACAAGCGCCGGCAGGCGCCGCCCGGCATCCGGATCAGCCGCCGCGCTTTCGGGCGCGACTGGCGCTACCCGATCACCTCGGGCTAC
>JAZBNZ010000032.1:0-2737 GCA_036350895.1 Woeseiaceae bacterium | reverse complement strand
GTCCGCTAAAGGAGCACACTTGCGGGGGTATTTTTGGGGGTATTTTTGGTGCTTAGCAGAATAAACTTTTGACCTATAAGGCGATGTGATTGTCGCCGCCTCCACCAGCTTTTATTATTTAAATCCATAACTTATAACCAAATCGGCCGCTCTCGAAGCGGCCTTTTCTTTGGCGGCGGTCATCGCGTGTGATTTCCCAGTGCGGAACTGAGTTGCTTCCCGGCGCGGTCCGCCTATCAGCCATCCCACTCACCGAGTTCAGTCGGGCTCAAGGCGTGCGGCACGTTCTTTGAGTTTCCTTTCATGCTTGAATGTCGCCTTAAAAGCGACATTTGGGCATTCATATAAACTCCGTGTTATCCTTTCGCAGTCAGTTTAACCTGGCGCGCATACGTCGCCGATTGGTTGTCAGATGGGCGCAAAAATAAACCAACTGTTACAGCAGTGGCCATCTGGATCGGTCGCGACGTTGCGTTGGCTCAACAGCCGAGGCGTCGACCACCGGCTTGCCGACAAGTACGTCCAATCCGGCTGGCTGGAACGTTTGGGTCACGGCGCCTACAAGCGGGCCGGCGCAACAGTCGACTGGGCCGGTGCTGTCCACGCGCTGCAATCCCAGCTCGCCCTCGCCGTCCATCCCGGCGGCATCACCGCCATCGAGCTGCGCGGCTACACGCACTACCTGTCGCTCGGATCGCGCAAGGTCGTCCTGTTCGGAAACCCCGGCACGAAACTGCCTGCCTGGTTCCAGGCTCACGCCTGGTCCAGACCGGTGACACTGGTGACGACTGGCGTTTTCGTGGGCCCCGAAAAGACTACGTCCAAACTTCCTGTAGACGGGTTCAACCTCGATGTCGCGACACTCGAGCGCGCGGCTTTCGAGATAATGTACCTGGTGCCGAAACGGCAGTCTTACGAAGAGGCCTGCCAGGTGATGGAATCGCTGACGTCACTGCGCCCGCAGGTCGTACAACAGCTGCTCGAGGGCTGCACTTCCGTGAAGACCAAGCGACTGTTCATGCATGCCGCCGAGCGAGCGAATCATTCGTGGTTGAAGCACCTCGACCTGTCGGAAGTCGATTTCGGGTCGGGCCGACGCACCATCCACGCTGGAGGACGCCTCGACAAGAAATACGATCTGGTCGTCGCCGACCCTGGACCAGGTTAGGACAACCGATGGCGGCACGCGACAACTACAGAGCTCAGGTCGAACTTCTGATCCGCTGTTTGCCGGCAGTTGCCAGTGAGCCGGACTTTGCGCTCAAGGGTGGCACCGCCATCAATCTATTTCTTCGGGACATGCCGCGACTCTCGGTCGACATCGACCTGACCTACCTCCCGGTATCCGAGCGCGACGCGGCGCTGGCCGACATCCGCGCCCGGCTCGCGACGATCGCCGAAGCAATCCAACGCTCCGTGCCAGGCGCAAAAGTCCGACTTGTGGAAGGCGATGCGCCCAAGCTGCTCGTGGACAAGTCAAGTGCGCGTATCAAAGTGGAGCCGAGCGTCGTCATCCGCGGCAGCCTGGTACCGCTGATCTCCAGCGAACTGTGTTTGGCCGCGCAGGAAGCCTACGAGCTCTTCGTCGAGATCCAACGCCTCGACTTACCCGATCTATACGCCGGCAAACTCTGTGCGGCGCTGGACCGGCAGCACCCGCGCGACCTCTTCGACGTTATGCAACTTCAAGCAGCAGGACCGATCCCGGATTCCATAAGGCAGGCGTTTGTCGCCTACCTAGCCGGTCACCGGCGCCCGATCGCAGAGCTGCTGCAGCCGAACCGCAAACCCATCGAGGATTTGTTCGCCAATCATTTCGCCGGCATGACCAAGGAACCCATTGAGCTGGCCGACCTCGAGGCCGCCCGGACGCAGCTGTTCGAGTGGGCTGCGAGCGCCCTCACTGACAACGAGCGCCTGTTTCTGCTATCGATCAAGCAAGGCGAACCGGATTGGTCGTTGCTACCGTTCGAAAACCTGGACCAGTGGCCCGCCATTCAATGGAAGCTGCACAACATTCGATTGATGAGCGATCGCAGGCACAAAGCAGCGATCAGACGACTGCGAGAAGTCCTCGACCTCTGATCAAAAGACAGCATCAAACCTTTTCGAGATTCCGATATAGATCCTTGGAGTGTGGGCCGTCAATTCCGAGGTTTCGTATCACGACGTATAGCATCCGCGCTGACGATCCTACCCTGCGCAGCAAGAGAGTCTGGCTACGTCGGTGTTGAACCCCAACGCAGCGAGCTTCAACCCCTCGACGGTGGTGAGGTAGGGAAACAGCGTCTCGGCGAGCTCGCCCGCCGTCATATGATGCTTGATCGCGAGTGCCAGCGTCTGAATCGCATCGGCGCCTTCGGGCGCCAGGATCTGCCCCCCGACCAGCACATCTGTCCGCGCGTCGACGACCAGCTTGATCAGGCCGCGCGTATCCCGCGCCGCGAGCGCACGCGGTACCTGGTCGAGGTTGACGATCGACGTCTTCACCTCGTGACCGGCGGCGTGGCCGGCCGCCTCGGTCAGGCCCACGCCGGCGACCTGCGGATCGGTGAACACCACCCAGGGCATGGCGCGGTTGTCATAGGTCGATTCGTCACCGTTCAGGGCATTGCGTGCAGCGACCTTGGCGCCGTGGGCGGCCATGTAGACGAAGGCGTCGCGGTTCGTCACATCGCCGGCGGCGTACACCCCGGGCCGAGACGTTCGCATGTGGTCATCGACGATCACGGCGTCG
>JAZBNZ010000031.1:0-12135 GCA_036350895.1 Woeseiaceae bacterium | reverse complement strand
TTGACCGGGGCCTTGCGGGGTGGACCGCCCGGACCGAGCAGCGTATCGACGAGCGCGGCGAGTCGATCGGTCTCGCTGATCACGACCTGGGTGTATTCGCGCAGCTCTTCGCTGTCGAGCTGGCGCTCGAGCAGCTGCGCGGCACCGCGGATGCCGCCGAGCGGGTTCTTGATCTCGTGTGCCAGCTGCCGGACCATCCGGCGGCCGGCGCCATGCTGGACGAGCAATGCGTTTTCGCGGTTGATCTTCTGTCGGCGGGTGACGTCGTGAAATTCGACGAGCAGCCGGCCGCTCCCGATGACAACCGGGGAAACACGGCAATCGAGAATCCGGTCTTCGGAGTTTGATTCGGTGCGCGGCAGGCAAAATTCATTGGCGCAGTTGTTGCCGGATTCGAGGACGTGCATCAGCAGGCCCGCGAACTCGGTGTCATCCCCGATGAGCCAGAGAATCGACTCGCCGCTCGCGCGCTGCCGGCTCACGTCCAGCATGTCTTCGGCGGCCGCGTTCATGTGCCGGATCAGGAGATTGCGATCCAGCAGGACGACCGCGGACGTCAGGTTGTCGAGTACCTGCGCGGTATCGAGCGTTGCCGTCTCGCCGGGCGGGCCGGCGGGCGGAAGCGGGGATTCGGGACGGTCGGGAGCATCACCGACCGGGGGCGACGGTTCGCCTAGAAATTGACCGTGTTGCGCTGCACGTAGAACCGGTTGGTCCGGCTGCGTATCAGCATCTTCCCGGTCTCGTCGAGGATCTCGACCTGGATGTTGTGAACCCCGCGCCAGACCTCCTCGATCTGGAAGCTCGAGCCGTTCACCATCCGGGAGTCGCCGTCGAAGTAGACCCGCACCTGGTGGCCGGGCTGGAGAGCCGGCTGGACGTTCAGGGATACGTTCAGGACGCCCTCTATGTTCCACAGCGTCTCTTCCGGTTTCGGGCTCGCAATCTCGAGCAACGAGTAATTGACCGGACCGGTCTCGTCGTCCGCTTCCTCGTCTGCGCCGGCCGTGGCGTCCGCCTGTCGCATCGGGCGCTCGCGCCGGGGCACGCTGACGGTATTCGGTTCGGGCAGCACGATGCGTTCGGCACCCGGCTCTGGCCGGTCCGAATAATGAACGACACCGTCCTCGTCGACCCAGCGATAGGCCTGCGCCATGGCGGCGCCGGCGATGAGGATCGCGGCGAGTGCCAGAATAGTTCGTGTTGCCATAGAGTGAGCATATCAGCGCCGGGGGCTTCCAAGCCAGCAACCGGGCGGCCTAAAAGTGCCGCCCGGTTCACAGTTTCTGGCTTTTACAGGCTGTAATACATGTCGAACTCGACCGGATGCGTCGTCATGCGCAGTCGCGTGACGTTTTCCATCTTGAGATCGATGTAGGCGTCGATCAGGTCGTCCGAGAACACGTCGCCCGCTTTCAGGAACTCGCGATCCGCATCCAGCGACAGGAGTGCCTCCTCCAGCGAGAACGCGACGAGGTCGAGATCCTTTTCTTCCTCGGGGGGGAGGTCGTAGAGGTCCTTGTCCATCGCGTCGCCCGGATGGATCTTGTTGGTGATCCCGTCGAGGCCAGCCATCAGCATCGCCGAGAAAGCGAGGTACGGGTTCGCCATCGAATCCGGGAAGCGGACTTCGATCCGTCGCGCCTTGGGGTTCGAGACGTAGGGGATACGGATCGACGCCGAGCGGTTGCGCGCGGAGTAGGCGAGGATCGTCGGTGCCTCGAAGCCGGGCACGAGGCGCTTGTAGCTGTTCGTCGCCGGGTTCGCGAACGCGTTGATCGCCTTGGCGTGCTTGATGATGCCGCCGATGTAATACAGCGCGGTGTCCGAGAGTCCGCCGTAGCCGTCACCCGAGAACAGGTTCGCGCCGTCCTTCGACAACGACATGTGGACATGCATGCCGTTGCCGTTGTCGTTGACGAGCGGTTTCGGCATGAACGTCGCGGTCTTGCCGTAGGCGTGGGCGACGTTGTGGATGACGTACTTCAGGATCTGGACCTCGTCCGCCTTGCGCACGAGCGTGTTGAACTGGACACCGATCTCGCACTGGCCCGCCGTGGCGACCTCGTGGTGATGAACCTCGGTGGTGAGACCCATGTCTTCGAGCACGAGGCACATGGCCGAGCGGATATCGTGCAGCGAATCCACCGGCGGGACCGGAAAGTAGCCGCCCTTGACCGTCGGGCGGTGGCCCGTGTTGCCTTCCTCGTAAGAACGGTTGGTGTTCCAGGCACCTTCCATCGAGTCGACCTTGTAGAAGCCGCCCTGCATCGTGTCGTCCCACGAGACGTCGTCGAACACGAAGAACTCGTTCTCGGGACCGAAGAACGCGGTGTCGGCAATACCGGTGGAGTTCAGGTAAGCCTGGGCGCGGCGTGCCAGCGAGCGCGGGCAGCGGTCGTAACCCTGCATCGTCGACGGCTCGACGACGTCGCAGCGCAGGTTCATCGTCAGCTCGTCCGAGAATGGGTCGAGCACGCTCGACTCGGGGTCCGGCATCAGGATCATGTCGGACTCGTTGATGCCCTTCCAGCCTGAGATCGAGGAGCCATCGAACATCTTGCCGTCTTCAAAGAGGTCTTCGTCGACGGTGTGAGCGGGCACGGTTACGTGTTGTTCTTTGCCTTTCGTGTCCGTAAAACGGAGATCGACAAATTTGACCTCTTTTTCCTTGATGAGGTTGAGAACCTCTGCGGGCGTCATGGATGGATCCTCCCAGTTTGTTGCCTGTAGATAATCGAAAGGGCGCCGCAGCGCCCGGTAAGGCGATAGTGCAGAAATTGTGCCAAATCGGTGCTTCGCTTAAGGCCCTGTTTTACATGAGGTTTCGGTTTATGGCGACGCGCCGTCCGCACAAAACTGGTGCAGCTCGCCCGAAGTCTGCACCATTTTGGGGCTGAAGTCGCCTGTTGCCTCAGTACAGTGCAAGCGCTGCCGCCCGTTTCGGCCCCGCCGCCGGGCCTCCCCGGCGAAATCGGGCGTTTCGTCACTCCCCTAAACCGATATAATCCGCGCCTTTGGCCAGCCCCCAGCGGACACCATGACCCCCACGACCGCGTCCACAAGCCCGTCCTTCCAGGAACTCATCCTCAGGCTGCAGCAGTTCTGGGCCGACCAGGGCTGCGTGATCATGCAGCCGTATGACAAGGAGATGGGGGCCGGAACCTTCCATCCTGCAACGTTTCTTCGCGCGGTGGGCCCCGAACCGTGGAGCGCTGCCTACGTTCAGCCCAGCCGCCGGCCGACGGACGGCCGCTATGGGGACAACCCGTTCCGGCTGCAGCACTATTACCAGTACCAGGTGGTCATCAAGCCGTCGCCGGACCGGATCCAGGAGCTCTACCTGGATTCGCTGCGTGCGATCGGCATCGACCCCGAGGTCCACGACATACGCTTCGTCGAGGACAACTGGGAGTCGCCGACGCTCGGCGCATGGGGCCTCGGCTGGGAAGTCTGGCTGAACGGCATGGAGGTAACGCAGTTCACCTACTTCCAGCAGGTCGGCGGCCTCGAGTGCAGGCCCGTCACCGGCGAGATTACCTACGGCCTCGAGCGCCTGGCGATGTACCTGCAGAACGTCGAGAGCATTTTCGACATCGTCTGGACGGACGGCCCGCTCGGCCGCATCACCTATGGCGACGTTTATCACCAGAACGAGGCGGAACAGTCGAAGTACAACTTCGAGCTCGCCGACGTCGACCAGCTGTTCACCTCCTTCGACCACGCCGAGCGGGAATGCGAACGCCTGATCGGCGAGAGCCTGTCGCTGCCGGCCTACGAACGCATGCTCGAGGCATCGCACCTGTTCAACCTGCTCGACGCGCGCCAGGCAATCTCGGTCAGCGAGCGCCAGCGCTTCATTCTCCGCGTGCGGACCATGGCCCGCGCCGTCGCCGAAACCTATTACGCCAGCCGCGAGGCACTCGGGTTCCCAATGCTCGAGAGCGTCGCACGCGGGGACGAAGCGGCATGAACCGCGCCGATTTTCTCGTCGAGCTCGGCACCGAGGAGTTGCCGCCGAAGGCGCTGCGCGACCTCATGGACGCGTTCGGCCGCGAGCTGACCGCGGGCCTCGACGACGCGCGACTCGATCACTCGGGCGTCAAGGCCTACGCCAGCCCGCGGCGCCTCGCGGTCCTGGTCGAGGCGCTGGCCGACGCGCAGCCGGCCCGCGAGGTCGAACAGAAAGGCCCGCCGGTACGGATTGCCTTCGACGACGCCGGCAAACCGCAACCGCCCGCCGTGGCTTTCGCGAAGAAGTGCGGGACCGAGGTTGGCGAGCTCGAGCGCATCGCGACCGACAAGGGCGAGTGGCTGGTCTACCGGTCTACCGAGCAGGGCCGCCCCGCCGCGGAGCTGCTCGGCGACATCGTCGAAGCCGCGCTCGCGAAGCTGCCGATACCGCGGCGCATGCGCTGGGGCGACAGCGATGCGGAATTCGTGCGGCCGGTGCACTGGCTGGTCATGCTGCACGGGGAAGACGTCGTCGACGCCACGGTCATGGGGCTCGATGCCGGCCGCCGCACGCACGGCCACCGCTTCCATGCGCCCGATCCGATCGAGATCCCGGCGCCGGACCGTTACCTCGACGTCCTCGAAAAGGACGGCTACGTGATTGCCGATTTCGATCGCCGCCGGCAAATGATCGAAACGGGCGTCCGCGACGCGGCCGCCTCGATCGACGGTGTGATCGTGGATGGCGAGTCCCTGTACGACGAAGTCGCGGCGCTGGTCGAATGGCCGGTCCCGCTCCTCGGCCGCTTCGAGGAGAAATACCTCGAGTTGCCGCGCGAGGTCGTGACCAGCACGCTCACCGGGCACCAGCGCTACTTCCCGGTGGCCGATCACGACGGCGCGCTCGTCAACGCCTTCGTCACGGTCGCCAATCTCGAGAGCAAGGACCCGGACCAGGTCCGGGACGGCAACGAACGCGTGATCCGGCCGCGGCTCGCCGACGCCGCGTTCTTCTGGGACAGCGACCGGAAGAAGCCGCTCGAGGCACGCATCGAATCGCTCGACCGGGTCGTCTACCAGCAGGGGCTCGGTTCGCTGGGCGACCGCAGCCGCCGGGTCGGCTCGCTGGTCGAACATCTCGCGGCGGCGCTGGCCCACGACAGCACGACCGCCCTGCGTGCGGCCGCCCTGGCGAAGTGCGATCTTCTGACCGGGATGGTCGGCGAGTTTCCCGAGCTGCAGGGCACAATGGGTGCGCACTACGCACGAGCGGACGGCGAACCCGCGGCGGTCGCGACCGCGATCGGCGAGCAGTACCTGCCGCGATTTTCGGGCGACGAGGTAGCCGCGACGACTGACGGCCAGCTGCTCGCCGTTGCCGACCGGCTCGATATGCTCGCCGGCATCTTCGCGCTGGGCAAACGGCCGTCCGGCAACCGTGATCCCTTCGGCCTGCGGCGGGCCGCGCTCGGCATCGTCCGTATCCTGGTCGAACGCGAACTCGATCTCGACCTGAAGGCCGCCATCGACCGGGCGCTGCAACTGCAGCCGGTGGATGGCATCGACGTGCCGGCCGTCGGCCACGAGCTGTATCACTTCATTGCCGAGCGCCTCCGCGGTTACGCGCTCGACCGCGACCCCGGCCTCAGGACAGAGACCCTGGATGCGGTCATGGCGCGCGAGCCGGCGTCGCTGTTCGACTTCGTGAGACGCCTCGATGCGGTGAAAGACTTCCTGGGCCTCGAGCAGGCAGAGAGCCTCGCCGCCGCGAACAAGCGGATCGCGAACATCCTCAAGAAAAGCGACGCGGCTTCGGGCGATGCGTCCGTCGATCGCCGGCTCCTCGACGACGAGGCCGAGAAGGAGCTGTACGCGGCGCTCGAGGCAATCGGCGACACGGTGCGGCCGCTGATCGATCGCCACGAGTACACGGCCGCGCTGCAGGCGCTCGCCGCGCTCAGGGATCCCGTCGATCGCTTCTTCGACGACGTCATGGTCATGACGGACGATCCTGACGTGCGCAACAATCGGCTGGCTTTGCTCGGCCAGCTCCGCACGCTGTTCCTGGGTGTCGCGGACGTATCCCGACTGTCGACGGTCTGAGGCGCGGGGTGGCAGCGCTGTCCGGACCACCGCGGCTCGTGATTCTCGATCGGGACGGCGTAATCAACGAAGACTCGCCCGAGTACGTCAAGTCACCCGCCGAATGGCGCCCGCTGCCGGGTAGCCTGGATGCGATCGCGCGCCTCAATGCCGCGGGCTTCACCGTCGCGGTCGCGAGTAACCAGTCCGGGATCGCGCGCGGTTATTTCGACACGTACGCGCTCGGCGCGATGCACACGAAGTTCCGCGACCTGCTGGCCGAGGCGGGCGGCCGCGTCGATCGCATCGAGGTCTGCCCGCACGGGCCGGACGAGGGTTGCGATTGCCGCAAGCCGGCGCCCGGCCTGCTCGAGCGCCTGCTGGACGACTACGGCGTCGACCCGGCCGACGTCTTCGTGGTCGGCGATTCGCTGCGGGACCTCGAGGCGGCGCTCGCCGCGAACGCAAAGCCGGTGCTGGTCCGGACCGGCAATGGCCGGCGGACGGAGCAACAGCTGACCGGTCCGCTGGCAGACATCCCGGTGTTCGACGACCTCGCGGCGTTCGCGACCTGGCTGTTGGAGGCACAGTCTTGCTGCTGATCCGTTCGCTGGTGTTCACGGTCTTCCTGTTCATCACCGCCCTGCTCGGTGGCTTAGCCGTGCTGGTGACCTTCTGGGCCCCGGACCGCTGGCACTGGTGGCTGACGGTGAGCTGGTGCCGGCTGTCGGTCTGGGCGGGCGAATTCTTCTGCAACATGCACGTCGTCGTCGAGGGCGCCGAGAACATCCCCGACGAACCCAGCGTGATCATGATCAAGCACACGACCGCGCTCGAGACCTACTGGCAGGTAACCGCCTTCCCGCGCGCGACCTGGGTCATCAAGCGCGAAATCCTGTGGATACCGCTGTTCGGCTGGGCGGTCGCGCTGCTGCTCGATCCGATCGCGATCAACCGGAGTTCCGGCCGCCGCGCGGTCAAGCAGGTTATCGAGAAGGGTACGCAGAAACTCGCGGGCGGGATCTGGGTGACCGTATTCCCCGAAGGCACTCGGATGCCGCCCGGGGCCACTCGAAAATACGGCGTCAGCGGTGCAGCGCTCGCGCAGTCGGCAGGTGTCAGGATCGTGCCTGTTGCACACAATGCCGGTGACCTCTGGCAACGACGCAGCTTTCTGAAGCGGCCCGGCACGGTGCGCTTCGTGATCGGTCCGCCGATCGACGCGTCGGCGCAGGCACCCAAAGAAACCAACGCGATCGTGCAGGCCTGGATCGAAGACAAGATGCGCGAGATCAGCGTCCACTACCGGTAAAGGAGGCCATCGACGTGATACCGAGAATCCTGACCGCAGCGCTGCTGCTTCATAGCCTGGGCGCCGCCGCCGACCCGATGCTCGACGCACTCGACGAGATCTCCGAGGCGAGCCTGAAAGAACACTATTCAACGCTCGCCGGCGACGCGATGGAAGGCCGCTTCTCTGGCAGCGACGGCTACCAGCGCGCGGCCGATTACGTCGCCGGGCAGTTCGCCGAGCTCGGACTCGAGCCGGCCGGCGAAGAGGGCTGGTTTCAGCAGGTGCCGCTCGTCAGCTACCTGATCGATACCGAGAGCGCGACCGTCTACACGCATCGCGACGGTGCGGACACGGAGCTGACCTATCGGGAAGACTTCGGGATGGGCGGCGACAAGGTTCGTGAAAGCAACGCGATCCGCGCCGAAGTCGTCTACGTCGGCTACGGTGTGCATGCGCCCGGCCTCGGCTACTCCGACTACGACGGTGTCGACGTCGACGGCAAGATCGTCGCGATGTTCAACGGTGCACCGCCCACGTTTCCGCACAACGAGCGCGCCTATTACGCTTCCGGCCGGGTAAAGGCCCGCGAGGCCGTCAGTCGCGGCGCTATCGGCACGATCGGGCTGCGCTCGCGCTACTCCGAGAAGCAGTACCCCTGGGAGCGCTTCAAGAAGGAGATGGGCACGCGGCCGGGCATGGCCTGGATCAACCTGACCGGTGAGGTCAGCGACTACTTCCCCGAACTCGGCGGCTCCATGATGCTCAGCCAGGACGCGGCGAGAGCGCTGTTCGAGGGCTCGCCGATGAGCTTCGAGGCCGCACTGGATGCCAACGAGGCCGGCACCATCAAGTCGATCCCGCTCGGCGTCGAGGTGTCGATGTCGCGCCGGACGAGCCAGGAAGAGATCATGAGCCCGAACGTCGTCGGCATGGTGCGTGGCAGTGACCCGGCGCTCGCGGACCAATACGTCGTGTTTTCCGCACACCTCGACGGCCTCGGTACCGGCGTGCCGGTGGAGGGCGACGAGATTTATAACGGCGCCTACGACAACGCGATGGGCGTGGCGCTGATGCTGGAGACGGCGAAGGCATTCGCCAGGACGCCGCCGCGACGCTCGATCCTGTTCGTTGCCGTGACGGGCGAGGAGCGTGGCCTGCTCGGTTCGGATTACTTCGCGCACTACCCGACCGTGCCGAGCGCCTCGATGGTCGCCAACGTGAACCTCGACATGCCGCTGTTCCTCTACCCGCTTTCAGACCTCGTCGCCTTCGGGGCCGAGCATTCGTCGCTGGAGGCGCCGGTCCGCGCGGCGGCCGAGGCCGAAGGCTTCGCGCTGACGCCGGACCCACTTCCGGAGGAGACGCTGTTCATCCGCAGCGACCAGTACTCGTTCGTGCGGCGGGGCGTTCCCGCGGTCTTCCTCGTCTCGGGTTTCAATTCGAGCGACCCGGAGCTGGATGGCGGGACGATATTCCGCACGCACCTGACCACTCACTACCACCGGCCCTCCGACGATCTCGAGTTGCCGGTCGACTGGGACTCCGCCCTGCGCTTTGCAAGGACGAAGGCTCGCATCGGCTACCTGGTCGGCAACGACGACGCGCGGCCGACGTGGAACGAAGGGGATTTCTTCGGCGAGAAGTTCGGCCGCTAGCAGGGCGGCGTGGCGTCAGTCGTCGGTGGCGCCGCGGTTATCCCGCGGCGGGCGCACCGTGCACAGCTCGTAGATCGCGAGGCCGAGCGGCACGGCAAACCAGAGCAGCGCCTTGCCGGCGACGAGAAGCGCGCCGGCCGTCACGGGTCCTGCCCGGGATCGTCGTCTTCGCGGGACAGCAGCCACAGGTCGAGTAGCGGCAAGCCGAGGAGCACGCCGAAGGTCAGGAAAAGCTTGCCCAGGATCAGGATTTCGGCGCTGGTCATAAGGGGAAAAGCGGGGCCGGCGAGGCCGGCCCCGGCTGTCGCGGGTTACCAGATCTTGACGCGCTCTTCGGGCGGCAGGTAGAGGGCGTCGCCCTCGGCCACGTCGAAGGCTTCGTAGAACTCGGCCACGTTTCGAACCGCGCCGTTCGTGCGGTACATCGTCGGGGCATGCGGGTTCGTCGAGATCTGCAGGCGCAGGGCCTCGTCCCGGTACTTGTTCCGCCATATCTGGCCGTAACCCAGGAACACGCGCTGGATGCCGGTGAAACCGTCGATTACCGGCGGCTCCTTGCCGTCGAGCGACATCTTGTAGGCGAGCAGGCCGATGCTGATGCCGCCCAGGTCGCCAATATTTTCGCCGAGCGTGTATTCGCCGTTGACGCTGAGATCGTCGAAGGGCTGGTACGCGCTGTACTGCTCGACGAGCTTCGCGGTGCGCTGTTCGAACTCGGCGCGATCTTCGTCCGTCCACCAGTTTCGAAGCACGCCGTCACCGTCGAAGCGGCTGCCCGAGTCGTCGAAGCCGTGACCGATCTCGTGGCCGATGACGGCACCGATCGCGCCGTAGTTGACGGCATCGTCAGCGTCCAGGTTGAAGAACGGCGGCTGCAGGATCGCGGCCGGGAATACGATCTCGTTCAATGGCGGGCTGTAATAGGCGTTCACGGTCTGCGGCGTCAGGCCCCACTCGGAGCGATCGACCCTGCCGCCCATCCGGTCGAGCTCCCGCTGGTAGTCGGCGAGGGCCGCCCGTTCCAGGTTGCCGTAGAGATCGCCGGCGCGGACTTCGAGGGCCGAATAGTCGCGCCACTCATCGGGGTAGCCGATCTTCGGCGTGAACTTCGACAGCTTGTCGAGTGCCTGCGCGCGGGTGGCCTCGCTCATCCAGTCGAGCTCGGAAATGCTCTTCTCGTAGGCGCGGATCAGGTTGGCGACCAGCTCTTCCATGCGCGTCTTGGCCTCGGGCGGGAAGTGCCGGGCGACGTAGACCTTGCCGACGACCTCGCCGAGCGTCCGGTTGACCACGTTGACGCCGCGGCGCCACATTGGCCGCTGCTCCGCCGTGCCGGCCAGGGTGGTGCCGTAGAACTCGAAGTTGGCCCTGTCGATTTCCTCGGTCAGCCGGGCCGAGGTCTGGTTGAGCACCGACCACTTGAGGTAGGGCTTCCAGGCATCGATCTCGGTTTCGGCGATGATGCCGTCCAGCGCCTTCATGTAGTCGGTCATGACGACGATGAGCGCGTCGAGGTCCCTGACCCCGAGCTCGTCAAGGTAGGCGTCCCAGTTGAACCCGGGCATGATCGTGTCGAGCTCGCCGACCGGCACCTTGTTGTAGTTGCGGCTCCAGTCCCGGGTCGCCTCTTTCTTCATCTGCTCTGCGGCGATCCGGGTCTCGAGCGCCATGATGCCGTCCGCGGCGGTCTCTGCGTCGGCGATGCCCGCAAGATCGAGCATTTTAGCGACATGATCGACGTACTTGGTTCGAATTTCGACCGAGTTATCGTCTTCATTGAAATAAAACTCGCGATCCGGCAGGCCCAGGCCGCTCTGCACGAGGTAAACGCCGTAATACTCGGGATTCCTGAGGTCAGCAAACTGCGTCAGGCCGAAAGGCGCGTCGAGACCGCGCTTGACCGTCGACGCGAAGTAGCGTGCCAGGTCATCCGTATCCTCTATGGCGTCGATACGCTCGAACTCGGGCATGATCGGCGCGAGGCCGAGTTCGTTGCGTCGCTTCGTGTCCATGAAGGAACTGAACAGGTCGCCGACCTTTTGCTCGTCCGACCCGACCGGAAAATCACCGCTCGCGGCCTCCTCGATAATGGCGCGCACATTCTCCTGGGCCTCTTCGGCCAGCAGGCTGAAGCCGCCGTACGAAGCGCGATCGGCAGGTATCTCGGTCTCCGCGAGCCAGGTACCGTTGACGAAGCTGAAGAAGTCATCGCCGGGACGGACGCCCGGGTCCATGTTGGCGATGTCGATGCCGGAAACGAGGGCAGGCGTCGTATCGCCCTCCGGTTCGCTCTGATCGGCCGAACAGGCGGCCATGGTTGCCGCGAGCACGGCCAGTATCCAGGTCTTTTTCAACGATAACTCCCCCGGCCGCATCGATCGGCGGCCGCATGTCCATAGTCAGGCCCGGCCGGGGACGGCGGCGGGCGCGTTCGATCTGACCCCTCCGGGGCCGTTTGGTTTCGCCGCGAGGCGTAATCAGCCTCCGGTCGGCGCTTCGCCGATACTGCGAATCTCCTCGACCTGGCCCTCGTTGAGTTCGAAGGCACGGCTTATCCGGCAGCCGCGGATCGTGTCCATGCGGGGCCGGAGGTAGTAGGCGTCCTTGCGCAAGTCCGGCGTGACGCGCTGGTTGTCGATGATCTCCCGGCAGTCCCGGTCGAACTCGACCAGGTAATCCTGGCGGCGGCTCTTGAAGATGATGTAGCGCGAATTGCCGAGCGTCTCGTAGCCGCTGTTCGAGTAGGTCCGGATCTTGTCGACCTCGACGAGTTGCCCAACGGCAATATAGTCCTGGATGGCCAGCACGTCCGCAGGCGGTTCGGTGGGCGTGCCGGAGCAGCCGAGCAGGCCGGCAGCGAGCAGGCCGGTGAGATTTCTCATGCGTTTGCTCCTTTGGCGGGGCGCGCGTCGCGGTAAAGTCGCTCTGCAAACTCTAGCGCAGCCGGGTAGCGGTTTCGAAACGTCTCGAGGTCCTCTCGCATGTCCTCCGGCAGCCGGTCGGTCTCGAGAACGGGACCGACAGTCCGGCCGGCAAGATTGGGCGGCAGAACCCAGAGCGACGACAGCGCGGCGAACGCGTAGTCGGTGTAGTTCGGCTCGGCGTCGCCCAGGATGGATTGCGGATGCTCCCGGAGAGCCGAGTCCACCT
>JAZBNZ010000030.1:0-3887 GCA_036350895.1 Woeseiaceae bacterium | reverse complement strand
GGAATCGGGAAAATTTTCCCGGAATTTTTTCCAGAATCTGCGGCACGTCACAGACCTGCTTGCCTTCTGTCCCTATCGTTGGGGACGCTGGCGGGATACCGATTCGCGACGGTCGCCGGCAACTGCGAATTCGCTTATCGAGTGCGGCATGGACGACGACCTCAAGGCACGAATCAGGAAGGCCACGGAAGCCTCGGGCATCGAACGCTCGGAGTTCGTTGAGCTGCTGCGTCTCGTCGATGCGCATTACGACCGCATGGAGGCAACGATTACCGAGACGCTCGCCGAGACGCTCGGCGCGCAGTCCCTGGCCGCGACGACGCCGATCGACGTGATCTTCGACAGCGTCACCGAGGCGCTGCTGTCGGTCAGCGACTCCGGCAAGGTGCGCATCTGCAACCAGGTCGCGGCCCGCTATTTCCACCTCGAGAAAAGCGAGCTGATCGGCTCGTCGATCGAACGATTCCTGCCCGGTGCAAAGGGCCGGTCCGCCGCGGATTTCCTCGAGCCCTTCATGACCGATCTCGACGACACGCACTTCGAGAGCAGGAACGGAGAGGTCGACGCGCGCCGGGACGACGGCACCACGTTCATCGCCGAGATCAACGCGAGCCGCATCACGACGGACGACGGCGACGTCTTCGTGCTCACGCTGCGCGACGTGACCGACCGTAAGGAAGCGGAGAGCACGCTGCGCGAGAACGAGGAGCGTTATCGCGCCCTCGTCGAGAATGCACCCGAGGCCATCGTGGTCCTCGACGTCGATCTCAACCGCTTCATCGATGCCAACGACCGCGCCTGCGCGCTCTTCAACCTCTCACGGGCCCGGCTGATGACCGTCGGCCCGGAGGCGATCAGCCCGAAGATGCAGCCCGACGGCACGCCGTCCTTCGGCGTCAAGCGCGGCTGGGTCGACAAGGCGCTCAATGGTGAACACCCGACGTTCGAATGGCTGCACCGGGAAGCGACCGGCAGGGAGTTTCCCTGCGAAGTGCGGTTCAGCCGTCTCCCGGACAGCAAGCGGCGGCTGATACGCGTCACCATTACCGACATCAGCGAGCGCAAGCGCAACGAGGCGGTAGCCTTCGCGCAGAACAAGGTGCTCGAGATGATCGCGGCAGGCACGCCGCATGACCGGACGCTGCGGGCGATCTGCCGCTTCGTGGAACGCGTGGGCGACGGCCTGCGCGCGGCGATCATGCAGCTCGACGCCCGTGGCGGCACGCTGTCCGTCAGCCATGCGCCGAGCCTGCCCGACGATTTCCGCCTGTCTCTCGATTTCGTCCCCGTGCGGGCCGACAGCATTACCTGCGGCGCCGCGGTGTTCTACCGCCAGGACCGCATCGCCGACGACATCGCGAGAGAGGAGGGCTGGGACCCGCACCTCGAGCTCGCCGAGAACCACGGCATCGGCGCGGTCTGGTCTTTCCTGATCAGCGGCTCCGCCGGCAAGACGATCGGTACGCTCGACGTGTACGCGAACGAGTCGCGGGCACCGACGACCGACGAGCTCGACAAGCTGTCGCGCATGGCCGGCCTGGCCGGCATCGCGATCACCCGCGAGAACGACGAGGCGCGCCTCCGGCGCAGCGAGGCCCGCTACCGAGGTCTCTTCGAGAACGTCGTCGACGGCGTTTACATCGCGTCGCGCGACGGCGACCTGATCGCGGCCAACCCGGCGCTCGTCGAGATGCTCGGCTTCGAGAGCGTCGACGACCTGAAGGCCGCCGGACGAACGCCCGTGCTGTACGTCAACCCGATCGACCGCGAACGGGTGTTCGCGCGACTCGAGGCGGAGGGCGTCGTCCGCAACTTCGAGTATCGCCTGCGCCGCAAGGACGGCCGCGAGATCGTCGTGCTCGAAAACGCCCGCGCCGTGTACGACGACAATGGCAGGATCATCGCCCACGAAGGCACGATCTCCGACATCACCGACCGCAAGCTCGCCGAGACCCGCATGTTCGAGGAGAAGGAGCGGGCGCAGGTCACCTTGCAGTCGATCGGCGACGGCGTCATCACGAGCGATGCCGACGGCAGGGTCGACTACATCAACCCGGTTGCGCAGGACCTGACCGGCTGGGATATGCGCAGTGCCAGGGGCCGGCCGGTCAGCGAGATCATGACGATCATCAACGAACACACCCGCGCGGCGGTCGAGAACCCGGTGACCACCTGTCTCCGCGAAGGCCGCGTAATTACGCTCGCGCAGAACTCGGTACTGATCACGCGCAAGGGCGAGGAAATATCGATCCAGGACTCGGCCGCGCCGATTCGGGATCGCGTCGGCAACATCATCGGCTCGGTGATGGTCTTCCACGATACGAGCAACGAGTCGCGACTGTTCCGACAACTGAGCTACCAGGCGGCGCACGACGCGCTCACCGGGCTAATCAACCGGCACGAGTTCGAGAACCGGGTGAGGCTGTCGCTCGATCGCCTGCGGGGCGAGCCGCAGAATACGCACGCGCTGCTTTACGTCGACCTCGACCAGTTCAAGGTCGTGAACGACACCTTCGGCCACGCGGCGGGCGACGAACTCCTGCGCCAGCTCTCGGAGCAGATCCAGGGCCGCATCCGCTCGACGGACGAACTCGCGCGCCTCGGCGGCGACGAGTTCGGCATCCTGCTCGAGCGCTGTAACGAGGAGCGCGCAATGGTGGTCGCCGAGTCGATTCGCGACGCCATCGAGGGCTACCGCTTCGAGTGGCAGGAATCGTTCACGACGATCCGCTGTTCGATCGGCGTGGTCGTCATGACGGCCGACGACAGCGACGTCGGCACCGTCATGAGCTCGGCGGACGTCGCCTGCTACTCGGCAAAGGACATGGGGCGCAACCAGGTTCACCTCTACCAGGACAGCGAT
This sequence comes from Woeseiaceae bacterium, assembly GCA_036350895.1. Taxonomy (GTDB): domain Bacteria; phylum Pseudomonadota; class Gammaproteobacteria; order Steroidobacterales; family Woeseiaceae; genus UBA1847. Next base: position 1,024 of record JAZBNZ010000030.1, on the reverse strand, counting down.
GCGTCGCTGCGCCACGAGGAGATGAAGTGGGTATCGCGCATCACGAGCGCGGTCGAGGAGAATCGCCTCGAGCTCTACTTCCAGCCCATCATCGGTATCGGCGAGTCGGGTGCCGGGCAGCGCGGACACTACGAGCTACTCCTGCGCATGCGCGACGAACAAGGCGAGATCATCGGTCCCAACCAGTTCATTCCCGCGGCGGAGCGCTACAACCTGATGTCGACACTCGATCGCTGGGTAATCCACAAGGCGCTTACCGAGCTCGCCGACCGCGAGAGCGAGGGCGAGGCGCGCTACACCCTGGCGATCAACCTCTCGGGGACGTCGCTCAGCGAGGACCGCTTCCTGCGCTTCGTCATCGACGAACTCGAGAGCCAGAACCTGCCGCACGGCGCGATCTGCTTCGAGATCACCGAGACGGCGGCGATATCCAACCTTGCCCGTGTGATCCATTTCATGCAGGCGCTGAAGAAACTCGGCTGCCTGTTCTCGCTCGATGACTTCGGCAGCGGCCTGTCCTCGTTTACGTATCTCAAGAACCTGCCCGTCGACTACCTGAAGATCGACGGCCAGTTCATCCGCAACGTCGTCGAGGATTTCGTCGACGAGAGCATGGTCAGGGCCATCCGCGAGGTCGGCCAGGCGATGGGCATCCAGACGATCGCGGAACGCGTCGAGACCCGGCAGGTGCTGGAGAAGCTCGGCACGCTGGGCGTCGGTTTCGCGCAGGGGTATTACATTGCGCGGCCCGCGTCGGTGCAGACCTTCGAGCCCTGGAGTTCGGGGCGAGCGCCGATGACGGCGTGACGATCGGGGGCGGCGCGGTCGCGGCTTGAAGAGCCGCTCCTACAGTCCACGATTCAGCGACGTCGAAGGTTTCTGCTGCAGGAGAGCGTCGAGCCCTGGAGTTCCGGGCGAGCGCCGATGACGGCGTGACGATGGGGAGCGGTGCGGTCGCGGCTTGAAGAGCCGCTCCTACAGTCCACGATTCAGCGACGTCGAAGGTTTCTGCTGAAGGAGACCT
>JAZBNZ010000029.1:0-7750 GCA_036350895.1 Woeseiaceae bacterium | reverse complement strand
TACGGTGTTCTCCATCCACAACCTGGCCTACCAGGGGCAGCGACCGTTCGACGGCGACGACTCCTCGCTGAGCCGCTGGTTCCCGGAACTGGATGTCGACCGCTCGATTGTCGTCGATCCGCACGTATCCGACTGCATCAACCCGATGGCCTTCGCCATACGCCGCGCCGACGCCGTCAATACGGTGTCGCCGACCTACGCGGAAGAGATTTGCCGGCCGAGCGATCCCGCCCGCGGGTTCCACGGCGGCGAGGGCCTCGAAGGCGATCTCGGCGCGGTTGCCCGCGAGGACCGGTTGTTCGGCATCCTCAACGGCTGCGAATACCCGGCCTCGCGCCCGCCTCGCCCCGGCTGGCAGCGCGTCGTGAGCCTGCTCAAGGCGCAGGCCGAGGCGTGGTCGAAGGACCGGCCCGGTAATGCGGCACACAGGCTCGCAGCGGAGCGGATCGCCACGCTGCCGAAGCGGCGCCCGCTGCACGTCCTGACGAGCATCGGCCGGCTCGTCAGCCAGAAGGCGAGCCTGATGCTCGAGCCGGTCGAAGACGCGCCGACGGCACTCGACGCCATCCTCGACAGGACCGGGAAACAGGGTGTCCTGATCCTGGTCGGCAGCGGCGAAGCCCGCCTCGAAGCCGGCGTCGCCGAGGTCGCGCGGCGCCACGCCAACCTCGTCTTCATGAACGGTTATTCCGAGACGATCACCGGCCCGCTTTATCGGGGCGGCGACCTTTTCCTGATGCCCTCGAGCTTCGAACCCTGCGGGATAAGCCAGATGCTCGCGATGCGCGCCGGCCAGCCCTGCGTGGTCAACGCGGTCGGCGGATTGCGCGATACCGTCGAGGACGGTGAGACCGGGTTCGTTTTCCACGGCGACAACCCGGGCGACCAGGCACAGGCATTCGTCGATAGCGTGATCGGCGCACTCGAATTACGCGCGGAACGCCCGGTACGCTGGGCGGGTATTACCCAGCGCGCGGAGCGCCTTCGCTTCGACTGGGACACGGCGGCACGACAATACAAAGAGTGCATGTATGAAGCCCATTGAATCGGATTACCGGAAGCACCAGGCGGCCATGGAAAGCCTCGTCGAGGGCCGTCACGGCGACCCGTTCTCGCTGCTCGGCGTCCACAAGGGCGGCGGTGTCCGGCTGGTGCGGACATTCCAGCCGACCGCAAGCCGCGTCGATGTCGTCGGCGCAGGCGGCGAGACGCTTGCCGCGATGGAGCGCGTGCATCCCTACGGCCTGTTCGTCGCCGTCATGCCGGTGGGCAAGCGCCGGTACCTGTTCCGCGTGACTCACCCTGACGGCGGTACCGACCTGGTCGAGGATCCCTACCGCTTCGGTTCGACGCTCGGCGACCTCGACCTCTACCTCCTCGGCGAAGGCTCCGACAAGCAGGTCTACGAGAAGCTCGGGGCACAGGTGAAGCTCGTCGGCGGTATCCACGGTACGCGTTTCGCGGTGTGGGCGCCGAACGCTTCGCGGGTCAGCGTCGTCGGCGACTTCAATCGCTGGGACGGCCGGGTGCACCCGATGCGCCTGCACCCTGCCAACGGGATCTGGGAAATCTTCGTTCCCGGCGTCGGCCACGGCGCGCGCTACAAGTTCGAGCTGCTGGACCGCGACGGCAAGCTGTTGCCACTGAAAGCAGACCCGTTCGGACGCTTCCACGAGGCACCGCCCGGCAACGCCTCGATCGTGTACTCGAGCCGCTACCAGTGGCGCGACGACTCGTGGATGGCGGCACGCACCACCGAACCGAGGCTCGACCAGCCGATCAGCATCTACGAGGTGCACCTCGGCTCCTGGCGGCGGCGCCCCGAGGACCACAATCGCTACCTGAGCTACCGGGAACTCGCCGACGAACTGGTGCCCTACGCCAGGGACATGGGCTATACCCATATCGAGCTCCTGCCGATCTCGGAGCATCCGTTCGACGGCTCCTGGGGCTACCAGCCCATCGGCCTGTTTTCGCCGACGCAGCGTTTCGGCGAACCCGACGACCTCCGTTATTTCATCGACGCCTGCCACGTGGCGGGCCTGAACGTCATCGTGGACTGGGTCCCGGCCCACTTCCCGCGCGACGAACACGGCCTCCGGCGCTTCGACGGCACGGCGCTCTACGAGCACCAGGACCCGCGCAAGGGCGAACACACCGACTGGGGCACGCTGATCTTCAACTTCGGCCGCCGCGAAGTCGTCAACTACCTCATCGGCAGCGCGCTGTACTGGATCCGGGAGTTTCATATCGACGGCATCCGCGTCGACGCCGTCGCGTCGATGCTGTATCTCGACTACTCGCGCGAGGCCGGTGAGTGGATACCGAACGAGTACGGCGGCAACGAGAACCTCGAGGCCGTCGAGTTCCTGAAGCAGCTCAACACGGAGCTGCACGCACACGGCGGCGTGTCCTACGCCGAGGAGTCGACCGCGTGGCCGGCCGTATCACGCCCGGTGAACCAGGGCGGCCTCGGCTTCACGTTCAAGTGGAACATGGGCTGGATGAACGACACGCTCGCGTACATGAGCGAGGACAGCATCCATCGCAAGTACCATCACGACAAGATGACCTTCGGCCTCGTCTACGCCTTCAACGAGAATTTCGTGCTGCCGCTCTCGCACGACGAGGTCGTGCACGGCAAGCGCTCGATCCTCGGCCGCATGCCCGGTGATGAGTGGCAGCGCTTCGCCAACCTGCGTGCGTACTACGGCACGATGTACACGCACCCCGGCAAGAAACTTTCGTTCATGGGTAACGAGATTGCACAGTCGGCCGAGTGGAGCCACGACCGGTCCATCGACTGGCACCTGCTGGAGTACCCGCTGCACCAGGGCGTCCAGGCACTGATCCGCGACCTGAATCACCTGTACCGGGAAACGCCCGCCCTCTTCGAGCAGGACTTTACCGGCGAGGGCTTCGAGTGGATCGACTGGGAAGACCGCGACAACAGCGTGCTCGCCTGGATCCGGCGGGACAGAAACGGCGGGTTCGTCGTCTCCGTGACGAACTTCACCCCCGTCGTTCGCTACGACTATCGGCTCGGCGTGCCGGAAGAAGGCACGTACCGGGAACTGCTGAATACGGACGACGTCCGTTACGGGGGCAGCGGCGTGATCAATCCGGAGATCCGCTGCTCCGCGGAGAGCGCCCACGGGCGACCCTTCTCCGTCAAACTGACCTTGCCACCACTGGCAACGATTATTCTGGGAGGCGTGCGCTGACGCACGCGAGATGAGGCACGCCTCGGCGTGCCGGGAGACATACATGGCTGCACGATCCGACAAAACCGCCGGTGTAAAGGAAATCGAGCTCCTCTCGGTGCCCGATCTGCCGATGGATGCGGACGCGATCCTGAAAGATTTCACGCACTATTTCGGCCGCATGCTCGGACGCAGGACGATCCAGACCCGGTCGCCGTTCCTGTACCAGGCCGTCGTGTTCGCGGCGCGGGACCGGCTGATGGAGCGCTGGGGAAAAACGCACCAGGCATTCGAGAAAAACGGCTACAAGCGCTGCGCCTATCTCTCGCTCGAGTTCCTGATGGGGCGCCTCCTGCATAACTCGCTGCTCAACCTCGGCATCGAGGGCGAGACCGGCGAGGCCGTCGGCCGCCTTGGCCTCGAACTCGAGGAGATCTACGAGCGCGAGTGGGACGCGGGCCTCGGCAACGGCGGTCTCGGCAGGCTCGCCGCCTGCTTCCTCGACAGCTGCGCCACGCTGAAGCTGCCGGTGACGGGCTACGGTATTCGCTATCACTACGGCATGTTCCATCAGCGGATAGAGAACGGCTTCCAGGTCGAGGAACCGGACGCCTGGCTCAGGGAAGGCTTCCCCTGGGAGATCGAGCGCATCGAGCTTACGCAGAAGGTGCGCTTCGGCGGCTATACGACGCCCTACACCGACAGCAGGGGCAATACGCGATACGAGTGGCGCGATACCAACGACGTGCTCGCGATTCCCTACGACGTGCCGATCCCGGGTTACCGGAACGAAATCGTGAACACGCTGCGCCTGTGGTCAGCGGCCGCGACCGACGAGTTCGACCTCGAGGAATTCAACCAGGGCAGCTATGCCGATGCCGTCGCGGCGAAGAACGCGGCCGAGAACATCACGATGGTGCTGTATCCGAACGCCGCGACCGAGAATGGCCAGGAGCTCAGGCTGCAGCAGCAGTATTTCCTCGCCTCGGCAAGCCTGCAGGACACGATCCGGATCTATCAGAATCACTACGACGACGACTTCTCGCGTTTCGCCGAGAAAAACTCGATCCAGCTCAACGACACGCACCCCGCCATCGCCGTCGCCGAGCTGATGCGCATCCTGCTCGACGACTACTACGTGCCGTGGGACCGCGCCTGGAGCATTACGCGCAACACGATGGCCTACACGAACCACACGCTGCTGCCGGAAGCGCTCGAGATGTGGCCCGTCGCCATGTTCCGCCGGCTGCTGCCGCGCCTGCTCGACATCATCTACGAGATCAACGCCCGCTTCATTACCGAGGTCAGCCAGCGCTGGCCCGGCGATAACGATCGCATCGCGCGGATGTCGCTGATCCAGGAAGGCTCCGAGCCGATGATCCGCATGGCGTACCTCGCGATCGTCGGCAGTTACTCGGTCAACGGTGTCGCCGAGCTGCACTCGAAGCTCCTGACCGAGGGCCTGTTCCGGGATTTTGCGGAACTCTGGCCGGAGAAGTTCAACAACAAGACGAACGGCGTGACACAACGACGCTGGCTCGCCGCCTGCAACCCGGGCCTCGGCAAGCTCATCACGAGCAAGATCGGCGACGGCTGGGTCACCGACCTCGAGCAGCTCGAGGGTCTGGAGGCATGGGTGGACGACCAGGAATTCCAGCACGAGTGGCGGCAGGTCAAGCTGCGCAACAAGGCGAAACTCGCCCGCACGCTCCTGGAGAAGACGGGCATCCACGTGCCGCCGACCATGCTGTTCGACGTGCAGGTCAAGCGCATCCACGAGTACAAGCGCCAGCTGCTGAACGTACTGCATGCGATTCATCTCTACGACCTCATCCGCCGCGGCGACGGCGAGGACCGGATGCCGCGCACGATCATCATCGGCGGCAAGGCAGCGCCGGGCTACGTCATGGCCAAGGCCGTCATAAAAACCATCAACAACGTGGCGCGCGTGATCAACAGCGACCCGGCGATGGAGGACCGGCTGCGACTGATCTTCTACCCCGACTACAACGTCTCGGGGATGGAGATCATCTGCCCGGCCGCCGATCTCTCCGAACAGATCTCGACGGCCGGCAAGGAAGCTTCCGGCACGGGCAACATGAAGTTCATGATGAACGGTGCGATCACGATCGGCACGCTCGACGGTGCCAACGTCGAGATTCGCGAGGCCGTCGGCGCCGAGAATTTCTTCCTCTTCGGCCTGACCGTGGACGAGATACGTGAGCTGCGTCCGCACTACGACCCGAACGCGATCATCGCCGCGGACGCCGACTTCGAGCGCGTGATGAACCTGCTCGAATCGGGCCACTTCAGCCGCTTCGAACCCGGCGTGCTGGACCCGGTCATCGCGTCGATTCGCGAGCCGGCCGACCCGTGGATGACGGCGGCGGACTTCCGGAGCTTCATCGATGCGCAGCACGCCGCCGACCAGCGCTACCGTGACGTGGACGCGTGGACGCGCATGAGCATCCTCAACACGGCGAAGTCCGGCCGGTTCTCGACCGATCGCACGATGCGCGACTACAACCGCGACATCTGGAACCTGGAACCCATCGAAGTTACGCCTTGATCGAACGCGGTAACGCCAGTCAGCCGGGCGCCGTCGCGGACGACGACGGCGTCAATTTCGCGGTGTTCTCGAGCACGGCCGAGATGATCGAGCTGTGCCTGTTCGACGAGCGGGGCCGCCAGACCGCCCGTCTGCCGCTGCCGGGCCGTGACGGCGACATGCATCACGGCTACGTGCCGGGCCTCCGGCCGGGGCAGCGCTACGGCTTCCGTGCGCACGGGCGCTGGGCGCCGGCGGAGGGGCTGCGCCACAATGCCTCCAAGCTGCTGCTCGACCCGTACGCGCGCAGGCTCAGCGGCGAGTTTCGCTGGGACTCTGCCGTGTTCGATTACGTGAGCGTCGAGACCCGCCACGAGCCCAACACGAAGGACAGCGCTCCCTTCATGCCGAAGTGCGTCGTGACCGGCCCGCTCGATGCGCTGCCGCGTGGCCCCGAGATCCCGTTCGCCGACACGATCGTTTACGAAACCAACGTGCGCGGCTACACGATGCGACACCCGGCGGTCGACGAGTCGCTGCGCGGCAGGTTCGCAGGCATGACCCACGGCGCCGTACTCGGACACCTGAAGGCGCTGGGCGTCACCAGCGTCGAGCTCATGCCGGTACAGGCCTGGATCGACGAGCATCATCTCGCAGAAATCGGCCTGCGCAACTACTGGGGTTACAACACGGTCGCGTTCATGGCGCCGATGCAGCGGCTCGCGGGTGCAGATCCCAATGCCGAATTCCGGGACATGGTGCGGACCATCCACGACGCCGGTCTCGAGGTCATACTGGACATCGCCTTCAACCACACCGGCGAGAGCAACGCGCTGGGCCCCGTGCTGTCGTTCAAGGGCCTCGACAACCTCGCCTACTACCGGACCCTGCCCGGGCAGCCATCGGAGTACATCAACGATACGGGTACCGGCAACACGATCAATGCCGACCATCCCGTCGTGCAGGCGCTGGTGCTCGACAGCCTCGGGCACTGGGCGAACACGATGGGCGTCGACGGTTTTCGTTTCGACCTGGCGCCGATCCTCGGACGCCATGCTGACGGTTTCAGCAGCGGCCACCCGCTGCTCAACGCGATCGTCGACGATCCTGCCCTGCGGCACGTGAAGATGATCGCGGAACCGTGGGATCCGGGTCCGGGAGGCTACCAGCTCGGCCACTTCCCGGGGCGCTGGGCGGAATGGAACGATCGCTTTCGCGACGGCGTCCGCCGCTTCTGGCGCGGCGATGCCGGACTTGCCGGCGACTTTGCGCAGCGCCTGCACGGCTCGGCCGACCTGTTCGGCCCGGCCGGCCGGCCACCCGCCGCCAGCGTCAACTTCGTCACGGCTCATGACGGCTTCACGCTCTGCGACTCGGTCAGCTACGAGCACCGGCACAACGAGGCGAACGGCGAGGACAATCGCGACGGTCACGCGCACAATTTCAGCATCAACTACGGTGTCGAAGGTCCCAGCGACGATGCCGGCATCGAGGCACGGCGACGCCGGCACCGCCTGAACCTGTTGGCAACCCTGCTGGTCTCGCAGGGCACGCCCATGCTGCTGGCCGGCGACGAGTTCGGGAATACGCAGGTCGGCAACAACAACGCCTACGCCCAGGACAACGAGATCGGCTGGCTCGACTGGTCCGGGCTCGAATCCGACCCGGAGTTCACGGAGCAGGTGCGCCAGCTGATCCGGCTGCGCCGTGAAATGCCGCTGCTGCGGCTTGCCGATTACATCCACGACGGTCTCGACACACCAGGGGGTCGTGTCACGATCGGCTGGCACAGCGCCGGGGGCGACACGCTCGAGGATCATGAATGGACCGAGGGCCGCGCCAAGCTGGTACTGCTGCAGCGGGACAACGGCCCGGAAGACCGCGAGCAACTGGCCATCGTCGTCAACGGCTCTGAGGAAAACCTGCGTTTTCACCTGCCGCCGGCTGCAGGTCCGCACTGGTCCATGCGGTTCACGTCCACCGCGAGCGGCAATGTCCT
>JAZBNZ010000028.1:0-5804 GCA_036350895.1 Woeseiaceae bacterium | reverse complement strand
TGAACAGCACGTGCTCGATGCCGAGGTCGCGCGCGGCGGGCTCCACCTGGTAGCGGGTTGCCGAGGTGACGATAGCCACAGTGTGGCCCTTCTTGAGATGCGCCTGCACCAGCGCGCGCGACTCGGGGTAGATCTGCCGCGCGATGTGCGACTCGAACAGCTCCTCGCCGAAGCGTTCGTAGGTATCCTCGTGGATGCCGCGCAGGAACTGCGACGCCGCCAGCATCATCGCCGAAAAGCCCTTCTGGCCGAGGCCGAAGCTCACCATGACGCTGACGAGCTCCATGAGTTCGCGCGGCGAGAGATTGCCGCGCTTCACCTGCTCCTGCAGGAAGGCGATGGCCGAATAGCCCGAGATCAGCGTGCCGTCGAAATCGAAGAAGGCCCCTACCTCGGGACCGTCGGGTCCATCCATGATCTCGGCAATGACGTCCTGGTGTTGCAGCATTCTGATCCTCCGGGGAAGCCGCCCATTATAACGGAGTCTGCCTTCGAGAAACGTGCACTGTGCCGTGATCCGGAGCAGCGCCGGGCTGGCTGGCCGCCCCGCGGACTGACCAACACGGCGGGCGGGGCCCACCGGGTTTGCTGCGCTTCATTAGCGACATTGAGACTCGCCCCCCGTCCGCCATGCAAGAAACCGGCGGCCTTGACTACTCCGGCCCTGTATCCAGCGCTGATGATTTCCCGAGCGCTTCGATGCGAGCGAGCAAGGAGTGAAACCGTGGGTGCGCACGCAGCGCGTCGAGATCCGCGTCGTTGCGGATCCATGCCGCGCTGACCATGCCGTTCGCGACCGCGTCCTCGAGGTAGTCGAGCGCCGACCCGACCTCGCCCATCGTGGCGTAGTTGCAGGCGACGTTGTAAAGCAGGATGGAATCGTCGGGGTCGATCTCGAGCGCTCGTGACAGCCAGCGTTTCGCGCGATCGAATTCGCCGAGCGCCACCAGCGAGCCAGCACCGAGGTGCAATGCACGCACGTCATCCGGGTTCCACTTGAGATGCTTCTCCAGAACCTCGACGTTGATGCGCGACTCCCGCTCGGCATCGTCGAGCCGACCGAGGCCACGCAGGATCTGGACGCGCAGGCAGCGGGCCTGGTATTCCGCCGGATTCACTTCGGCTGCCTTTGCGAACAGCGTGGCCGCCTGTTCGACGTCGCCCTGGTGGAATTTCGCCCGGCCGCCGTAGTAATAACCCTCGTAGAGCCGTGGATTCAGTTCGAGTGCCGACGCGAACTCGGTCTCGGCCGCCTCGAACTCGTCAGCCACGAGATGTGCAAGTCCCCGCGACGCATGCGCCTCGGCCAGGTCGGGGTCGAGCTCCAGCGCACGCTTGCTCGCTCTCGCAGCCTCGCGGCGATAGTCCGCCCGGGGATCGGCGTACATGATCAGGAGCGAGTGGCAATCGGCGTAGCCGGCCCAGGCCAGGGCGAAATTCGGATCCGCATCGATGGCCTCGCGGAACATCTGGCGTGCGAACTCGATGTGGGTCTTGCGAAACCGATGCATGAAGTGTCGCCCCCGCAGGTAAAACTCGTACGCGGTGACGTCACTGCTCGAGGTCGTCTTGATCGCCGAGCGTTCACGCGGTCCGATCGTATCGAGCAGCGACTGGGCAATGCTTCGCGCGATCTCGTCCTGGATTGCGAAGACGTCCTCGAGGTGCTCGTCGAAGGTCTTCGACCAGAGGTGATAGCCATTGACGACGTCGACGAGCTGCGCCGTGATGCGCAGATGTTCGCCGGACTTGCGCACGCTGCCCTCCAGCACCGTCCGAACACCGAGATCCTTCCCGACCCGACGGACGTCGACGCCGATGTCCGCATACTGAAACGCCGAGGAACGCGCGACGACATGCAGGTCCTCGATCCTCGTCAGTGCGTTCAGAATCTCCTCGGCAATGCCTTCGCAGAAAAACCGCTGATCCTGACCCGGACTCATGTCGGCAAACGGCAGTACGGCGATGGACGGCATGGCGTCGCGACCTGCCGGGGCCGCCGTCTCGCCGTCCTCCCTCCGGATGCCGGCCCACGTGATGTCGAATACCCAGGAAAGGATGACCGTCACCGGGAAGCCGAGGATCACGACGACGACGAGTGCCGTCATCACCCACCCGGGCAGGCCCAGCGGTTCAAACGTTACCTCGCCGATCTGCAGGACGAGCCAGCCGACCACCGCGTAGGCCGCCATCGCCCGGTAGACCTTGCGGCGCCGCAACTGCTCCAGGAACGCGAGCACGTCGGGAAACGGATTTATCTTCATCGGCTTGCACCGATATACGGAGTATCAGTGTAGCGCAACGGTACCCGCCGACCGTTACGGCAGGATCGCAGACTTACATCGGTTTATACGTATATGGCGGCCCATCGGGATGGCGCACGACAGCTACGCCCCCGATGCGCGATATCAAGGCGACCGATGACGGTATAGTAGGTGCTATTGAATCGACGCCATGCCTTCGCCAAGGAAACGAGGTGCACCGTGAGAATATGCCTATACCTGTTGCCCCTGCTGCTGGCCGCGGTCACCGCGTTCGCGGACGACACGGTCGCTATCGACGAGTGGCTGGTCCCCTACGAAGCATCGCGCCCACGCGACCCGTTCGCCCAGAGTGACGACTCCGTCTGGTTCGTCGGCCAGCGCAGCGGCTACCTCGCGCATCTCGATGTCGACAGCGGCGAGTTTACGCCCGTGAACCTCAAGGAAGGATCGGGGCCGCACAACCTGATCGTCGGCTCCGACGGAATCGTCTGGTACGCCGGCAACCGCACGAGCCTGATCGGCCGCTACAATCCCTCGACCGGCGAGATCGAGGAGATCGCGATGCCGGACCCGGCGGCGCGAGACCCCCACACGCTGGTCTTCGACGCCGGCGAGGACAATATCTGGTTCACGGTGCAGGGCGGCAACATGATCGGCCGCCTCGACATCGACTCGCGCAAGGTCGACCTGATCCCGTCGCTGACGGAACGCTCCCGCCCCTACGGCATCAAGATGGCGCCGGACGGCTCGGTGTGGGTGGCGCTGTTCGGCACGCACAAGCTCGCCCACGTCGACCCCGAGACCCTCGAGCTGACCGAGATCGACCTGCCGCGAACCGATGCGCGGCCGCGTCGCCTGGAGATCACGGGCGACGGCCGAGTCTGGTACGTCGACTATGCGACAGGCAAGCTGGGCGTCTACGATCCCGAAGCAACGACGTTTACCGAGTGGCCGCTGCCGCAGGGCGAGGACTCGCGGCCTTACGGTATGGCCTCGGATAGCCGGGGTCGCATATGGCTGGTCGCAACCGGCGTGCAGCCGAACGAATTTACGGGCTTCGATCCGGCGGCCGGTAGATTCATCGGCTCGACACCGGTGCCGTCGGGCGGCGGGACGGTCCGCCACATGCACTACCACCAGCCCTCGGGAACCATCTGGTTCGGCACCGATACGAACTACATAGGCCGTGCGATCGTCGAGCCGGATAGCTGATCCCGTGCCCGCGCGGCTGTTGCTCGCCGTAGCGCTCGCAGCGAGCAGCCAGGCGTTCGGCTATCCGGACGCGTCGCCCTGGGGTGCCGCCAATCCGTCGGCAGAGGAGGCTTGCAGCAGTTGCCATTACGACTACGACCCGGTCTCGGAGTCGAAGGCCCTCGGGATAGACGGCCTGCCCGCCGAGGCAGTCCCCGGCGAGACCTACCCGGTCGTGGTACGCATGACCGGAGTGGATGCCACCGTCTCCGGTTTCCAGCTCGTCGCTTCGGCCGGTACGTTCAATAGTGATGACGCCGCACTCGAGGCGGACGGCAACGCGATCCGGTCGACGTCAGCTGCCGTGAACCGCGGCAGCGTCGAGTGGGCTTTTTCATGGGAGCCACCGGGGGTTCCCGGCGGAGCCGTCGAGATGTACCTGGCAGTCTCCGCGGCCAATGACGACCAGTCGCCGTTCGGCGATACCATCCACTACCGGCGATTCGTTATCGCCGTGACAGACGCCGCGGATTGATCGAGGCCCGAAAGCCGGTTCAACAGCGCCGGTCTTCGTGCGTATTCGTTATAGTGGGCGCATGACCGACGATACCGCTGCGCCGCCGGCACCGAATCCGCTCTTCGCCGACGGCACGAACTGCTGGCAGCACTCCGTCGCCGATGCGTTCGGCTGGGCGATCGACGGCGACGACTACTTTCGTGCCGTTCGCGATGCGATCGGCAAAGCCGAACGCGAGATCATCATCGTCGGCTGGGACATCGACAGCCGCCTCGAGTTGATCCGCGATGCAACGGATCCACGTCACCCCAGCCCGCTTTGCGAAACGCTGCAGCGACTCGTTGACGCCAACGACGCACTGCGTGTTTACGTGCTGTCCTGGGACTTCGCGCTGGTCTACGTCCTCGAGCGCGAACTGCTGCCAGCGCGCGCCTTCGGCTGGGAGAACAGCGAGCGTCTCTATTTCGAGCTCGACGGCAAGCACGTGAGTGGCGCCAGCCACCACCAGAAACTGGTCATCGTCGATGGGGCGCTCGCGTTCCTCGGCGGCTTCGACCTGACCAAGGACCGCTGGGACACGCGCGACCACCCGGCGGAGGAGGCCCGCCGCATCGATACCGAGGGAAATCGATACCCGCCGTTTCACGACGTCCAGGCGGTCGTCACGGGCGCACCGGCCCGGTGCCTGCGTGAACTGGCGGACCAACGCTGGCAGAACGCGACCGGCACGGGCCTGCCGGCGCTCGACGCACCCGGCGCAGACGCGGGCGAGCGCCTGTGGCCTGGCGACGTCCCAGTACGGGCCCGCAAGGTGACGGCCGCCATTGCACGCACCTGGTGCGATCCGGACGGCGGCGAACCGATTCGCGAGGTCGAGGCAGCCTATCTCGACATGATCGCCTCAGCCCGGCACAGCATTTATATAGAGAACCAGTACTTCACCTCCGAGTCGATCAGCAAGGCGCTCGCCGAGCGTCTCGGCCAGAAGGACGGTCCCGAGATCGTCATGGTGTTGCCGACCGAGACCTCCGGCTGGCTCGAACAGGCAACCATGGACGTGCTGCGTAACAAGGCGCTCGGGCGCATCCACGACGCAGACCGTTACCGCCGCCTGCGGGTCCGGTCGCCGGTAGCGCGGGGGTCGTCCGACGACTCGTCCGGCACACCGATCAACGTGCACGCCAAGGTCATGATCGTCGACGGCCGTTTCTCGCGCATCGGCTCCGCCAACCTGAGCGCCCGCTCGATGGGCCTCGACAGCGAGTGCGACCTGGTCGTCGACGACCCGGACGCGGCGCTGGCACTCTGTGCCGACCTGCTGGCCGAGCACATGGACGCCGACACGGATACGGTGCGGGGGCGGCTCGCAGAGGACGGCCTCGTCGCCACCGTCGACGGTATGCGTGAAGGGAGCGGACGCCTGGAAGCGCTCGAACCGGAGTTCCGGAATACGGAACAGCTACTGCTCGAGCCGATCGCAAAGATCGCGGACCTGGAGAAACCGCTGGTTCGCTCCGATGCCGCGAACGACGACGAGGACATGCCCACGCCGATCCTTGGCTGGCTGTTTTTTGCCGGGGTCATGCTGATTGTCGCGTTCTGGGTGATTCTCGGCGTGCAGGGCAGCGAGGTTGATGTCGATCTGAAGGAAGTGCTGCGCGACCTGCGGGGCCTGGCGTCGCACTGGTTCGCGCCGCTGCTTGCCATCCCTGCGTTCGTCGTCGGCAGCCTGGTCGTGGCGCCGGTCACCGGTATGATCGCCGTCTGTGCCCTCTTGTTCGATCCGTGGATTGCGTCGATCGTGGCCATCGCCGGCGTGCTTGCCGCCACCG
>JAZBNZ010000027.1:0-6291 GCA_036350895.1 Woeseiaceae bacterium | reverse complement strand
TTGGCGCGATGCAGCGCCGCGAACTCGGGGTCGCCGTCGATGGGGTGCGTCAGGGTTTCGTTCACGCTCGTACCGAGCGCCGTATCAGTCCAGCGCGCGGAAGACGAGGCTCGCGTTGGTGCCGCCGAATCCGAAGGAATTGGACATGACCGTACGTAGCTTCGCGTCCCGGGCCGTATTGGGCACATAGTCGAGGTCGCAGCCGGGATCCTGCTCCTCGAGATTGATCGTCGGCGGCACCACCTGGTGCTCGATGGCGAGGAGCGAGAAGATCGCTTCGACGACACCCGCCGCGCCGAGCAGGTGCCCGGTGACGGATTTCGTCGAACTCACGAGCAGCTTGTCGGCGGCGTCGCCGAACGTCCGGCGGATGCCGACCGTTTCACCGATATCGCCGACCGGCGTCGAGGTGCCGTGCGCGTTCAGATAGTCGACGTCCGTGGGATCGATTTCCGCGTCACGGAGTGCCGCCGACATGCACTTGCGTGCACCCTCACCGTCCTCGGGAGGCGACGTGATGTGATAGGCGTCGCCGCTCATCCCGAATCCGATCAGTTCGCCGTAGATCCTGGCGCCGCGGGCCCGGGCATGCTCGAGTTCCTCGAGTACGACGCAACCTGCGCCGTTGCTGAGCACGAAACCGTCACGTCCGACGTCGAACGGCCGGCTTGCCGCAGCCGGATCGTCGTTCCGGGTCGACATGGCCTTGGCCGAGCAGAAGCCGCCCATCGCCAGCGGCGTGGTCGCGTATTCCGAACCGCCGGCCAGCATCACTTCCGCATCGCCGTGCGCAATGCTGCGACCCGCAATACCGATGCAGTGCGTCGAGGTTGCACAGGCGGTGACGATCGAGATGTTCGGCCCGGTCAGGTGCTTCAGGATGCTGACCTGACCGGAGGTCATGTTGATGATGGAGCCCGGGATGAAAAACGGGGAAATCTTGCGGGCACCGCCGGCAAGATACTTGTCGTGGTTGTCTTCGATATACCGGATGCCGCCGATGCCGGCGCCCATCGCTACCCCGATACGCTCGCTGTTCGCCTCCGTCACCTCGAGACCGGAGTCGTCGAGTGCGTCGAACGCCGCCGCAACGCCGTAGTGAATGAAGGGATCGTTCTTGCGCTGATCCTTGCGGCTCAGGTAGTTATCGACCTCGAAGCCGCTCACCTCACCGGCGATCTGCGTCGGGAAACTGCTCGCGTCGAAGGCCTCGATCCGGGAAATGCCGGACACGCCGTCCCGAACGTTCGCCCACGCGGAATCGATCGTGCTGCCGACCGGCGAGACGATACCGAGACCGGTGACGACGACGCGACGAAGTTTCAAGGCGATATCAGGATGACGGGATCAGGGGTGCCGGGTGGCACCCGAAGCGCGGCGCAGCGGGCGCTGCGCCGTCCGGGAACTCAGCTGTCGCTCGAGCGGGCCGTGACGAAGTCGATGGCCTGCTGAACAGTCGTGATCTTTTCGGCTTCTTCGTCGGGGATTTCGGTTTCGAATTCCTCTTCGAGCGCCATGACGAGCTCGACCGTATCGAGCGAGTCAGCGCCCAGATCATCGACGAAAGAAGCATCGTTCGTCACCTCGTCTTCCTTAACGCCGAGCTGCTCTGCAACGATGCTCTTAACCTGTTCTTCAATACTGCTCATGAGTGTGCTTCTCCTGGGAAGGCAAAAAAAACCAGTCATGCGATCGGCAACGAACGCTGCGCCAGTCCAGGCGCCCTTTGAAAAACGTAGAAAACCGCACGCCGAGCGTGCGCCGTCTGCTGCGTCGTTCCGCCGCTGTCATACCCCTAAGTTATTGATATTCCACGATCCTTCCGTATCGTGGGACGGTATTGTATGTGAAACCCGATGCCTGATCTACACGCGTTCGCGGGAATTTATTGTTGAAATCGATGGCCGGATATGGCCGCCACGGCCGCCGGCCGCTCAGTCCATCAACATCCCGCCGTTCACGTGCAGCGTTTCACCGGTGATATAAGCCGCCGCCGGGGACGCCAGGAACAGGACGGCGGCCGCAATATCGTCGCCGCCGCCGAGGCGTCCGAGAGGCACCTGGCTCAGCATCGCCGCGCGCTGGTCATCCGGCAGCACACGCGTCATGTCGGTGTCGATGAAGCCCGGTGCAACGACGTTGACCGTAATGTTGCGGGAGCCGATCTCGCGAGCGAGCGACTTCGAGAAGCCGATGATCCCCGCCTTGGCTGCCGCGTAATTGGATTGGCCGGCGTTGCCCATAACCCCGATCACCGAGGCGATGTTGATGATCCGGCCGCCTTTCGCCTTCATCATGCCCCTGAGGCAACCCTTGCACAGTCGATAAGCGCCCGAGAGGTTCGTCGCGATGACGTCGTCCCACTCCTGTGCCTTCATCCGCATCAGCAGGTTATCGCGCGTAATGCCTGCATTGTTGACGAGGATCGTCGGCGCACCCTCGTTATTCGCCAGGTCTTCGAGCGCCGCGTCGACGGAACCCTGGTCCGCGATGTTCAGGACGATGCCACGCCCGTTACCGTCGAGCGCCGCCGAAATACCATCAGCGCCCGCCTGACTCGTCGCGGTACCGATTACCCTGGCACCCGCCGCGGCCAGTGCCGCGGCGATGCTGGCGCCGATACCCCGTGAAGCCCCCGTCACCAGGGCAACCTGCCCCTCGAGCGCGTTAGCTGAAAAAACCGTCGTCATTCGTCCGTCCCCATGCAGCGTGATGAATATGGCCCTTGTCGCCTGGCACTCAGGCGTCGATGGCCGCCCTCAGGGCGTCCAGGCTGTCCAGTGCCGCGACCGGTACGGACCGATCGATGCGCCGTTGCAGACCGGCGAGCACTTTCCCGGGCCCGCACTCGACGATGCGCTCGGCGCCGGCAGCAAGCAGCGCGTTCGCCGTTTCAACCCACCGAACGGGGCTGTAGACCTGTCTCGAGAGCTTCTGCCGGATATCGCCGGGATCGACGTACGGCCGGGCATCCATGGCGCCGATCACCTTGATCTTCGGTGCGCTTATCTCGATACCGGCGAGGCTTTCCCCGAGGGCAATCCCTGCCTCGGTGAGCAGGGAGGAGTGTGAGGGCACGCTGACCGGGAGCGGAACCGCGCGCTTGGCACCGGCTTTCCTCGCCTCCGCGACCGCGCGGTCGACCGCGGCACGATGCCCTGCAATCACGACCTGGCTCGGCGCATTGAAATTGACCGCCTCGACGACTTCGTCGCCGGCGGCAGCCTTGCAGGCGGCCACCACGGCGTCGTCACCGAGCCCGAGGATTGCAGCCATGCCGCCGGCCCCGCTCGGGACCGCCGCCTGCATGAGCTCGCTGCGGCGCTTCACGACGCGCATGGCGTCCGCGAAGCTCATCGACTCGGCCGCCACGAGCGCCGAGTATTCGCCGAGGCTATGGCCGGAGACCACGACCGGCAGCGGCCCGCCCGCGGCGAGCCAGGCGCGCCATGCAGCAACGCCGGCGGCCAGCATGGCGGGCTGCGTAACGGTCGTCTCGCCGAGCTTTTCGGCCGGCCCTTCCTGGACGAGCGACCAGATGTCGAAGCCGAGGACATCGCCGGCCTCGTCCCACGTCTGGGCCACGACCGGGAACGCATCGGCCAGGTCCGCCTGCATGCCGAGCCGCTGGGAACCCTGCCCGGGGAAAACGAGTGCGTCTTTCATCGCTGTACTCCGTAGCGCCGGTCGCCTTTTGTTAAATGGCCGCGGATTATAGACCCCGACGGCCGCCAAGACGAGTCAGCAGCAAGCCGGCAATAGCCCCGCCGACGGCGCCATACAGGTGCGCATCGACGACTACCGGACCCCCGGCGGCGGCCGCGGAGCCGGGCAGCGCGCCCTGCAGCTGCTCGAGTACCAGCTTGCCGAGCAGCAGTCCGAGCAGCAGCCACGCGTCCGGGCGGCGCTTCAGCAGCGCGCCGACGATGCCGGCGGCGAACCAGCCGTGCAGGACTCCGGAGAGCCCCACGTACCAGTCGAGCGACGGCTTCAGCCACCACAGGCCCGCATCGATCGACGCCATGCTGGCCAGCGTGACGGCAGCCCAGTCCCGCAGGCGGTATTCGCGACCGACGAGCAGCCCCACCAGCAGCAGTCCCGCACTGTTCAGCAGCATGTGGCGGGTGCCGAGGTGCACGAGGTGGCCGGTGACCAGGCGCCAGGCCTCACCGGCGGCGATCGCTTGCCGATCGAAGCGGAGTACCTCGCGGACCGGGTCACCGCCGGCGGCCAGCGCCGCCGCGAGTACGGCAACGGTCAGCGCCGGCAGCGCGGCGGTGACCGCCTGGCGGCTGACTTTACGGCGCGGCATTAACCCCATGTTTGGTATACTCACGTTTACTTCTTTGACACGTCAATCACGGCATTCCGCCGTGGGGCGAACCCACTCTGGAGAACGTACGCGTGAATGTACACAACATGCGGCGTCGCACTGACTTCGGCCAGCGAGGATTTACGCTGATCGAGATCATGGTCGTCGTCATCATTATCGGCATTCTGGCCGCCATCGTGGCACCGAACGTGATCGGCAACATCGACAAGGCCAACATCACCAAGGCAAAGACGGAGATACGCGCCTTCGAATCCGCGCTCAAGCTTTATCGCCTCGATAACTTCGCCTACCCGACCAGCGAACAGGGACTGGACGCGCTCGTCACCCGGCCGAACGATCCCAATCTCCGGAACTGGAATCCCAGCGGCTACATGGAGCGCAGATCCATCCCGGTCGACCCCTGGGGCAACCCGTACCAGTACCTGAACCCGGGGAACAACGGCGAAATCGATATCTACTCGTTCGGCGCCGACGGCCGCCCCGGTGGTGACGGCAATGACGCCGACATCGGAAACTGGGACCTGAACTGACGCGAAGTCCGACTTCGCCTCTGCGCCAATGCACGGGCCGCAACGACAATCCGGCTTTACCCTTTTCGAGATCCTCGTGGTGGTTCTTATCATCGGGATCATCGCCGGCACCGCCGTGCTCTCGGTCGGCGTGCTGCGCGACGACAGGCAGGTTCGCCGGGAAGCGGATCGGGCCGCCGCGCTGATTTCCATCCTCCAGGACGAGGCGATGCTGCAGGGGCGTGAGTTCGGAATCGAGTTCACGCGGACCGGCTATCGATTCGTTGAATACGATCCCTTCGGCGATCGCTGGGCGGAGATACCACTCGACGACCTGCTTCGCGCCCGGCAACTGCCCGAATCGATGGAGATCGAACTGTATCTGGACGGCCAGTCGGTCAAGCTCGACGATACGCCGGCCCGGTTCGTCACGGACGAAGACGACGACAGGGCCAGGGGTATCGAGCTGTATTCGCCGCATGTCTTCGTCTACTCGAGCGGCGACCTGACGCCCTTCGAAGTTCACATCATCCGGCCGACGGATAATGCGCGGGTCGCACTGGCGATCGACGTGCTCGGCAACCAGGAGTTTCTCGCCGAGGAGGACTTCTAGATGCGGCCGCAACAACAACCTCACCTGTCGCGGCTCCGCGGCATGACCCTGATCGAGGTCATGGTAGCGCTGGTCGTCATAAGCCTTGCGCTCACGGCGGCCACCGTCGCCATCGGCCAGATCATCAGCAGCGCCAACAGCATGCGGGACCGCACGTACGCGAGCTGGGTCGGGCAGAACCAGCTCGCCGAAATCCGGCTTGCCGGTGAGTTACCGGAGACCGGACGCAGCAGCGGCGAAGTTCTATTCGCGGATATCGACTGGAGCTGGGAAGCGACGGTTTCGGAGACTGGCGTCGAGAACCTGCTTCGTGTCGACGTTGCCGTCGGCTTTCCCGATGCAGAAGGATCCATCTGGACCGTGACCGGGTTCGTCGGGGAGCCCGTCATTCCCGGCCAGGCGAACCGCGCCTGGAGCGCCAACAGCCGTCGGACCGGGGAGACCGAATGATACGCAACCGCGGCATGACGCTGATTGAACTGCTGGTCGCCGTGTTCGCGTTCGCCGTGATGTCCACGCTCGCCTACTCGGCGCTCGGCCAGATGTTGAGCAACTCCGATGTCCTCAACGCGAGGATGCAGCGGGTGCAGGAAGTGCAGCTCGCCATGCGCTACCTCGAGTCCGACCTGCTGCAGACGGCGCCCCGGCCGGTACGCGATGAACTGGGGGAAAACTACCGCCTGGCGATTCAGTCGGACCTGTCGTCCCAGTTCGCGCTGGAACTGACGCACAGCGGCTGGAGCAATCCTGCAGGGTTACCGCGATCGACCCAGCAGCGCGTGGCCTACCAGCTCGTCGACGGCGAACTGCTGCGCTACCACTGGTATGTCCTCGAC
>JAZBNZ010000026.1:0-7730 GCA_036350895.1 Woeseiaceae bacterium | reverse complement strand
GAGCTCGATGCACGCGTTCTCGCAGGAACTGCTGGAGGACTACGGGATCGAGCGGTCTCTGTACGACGACGCACTCGAGACGATGGCGGGCGGCGACCCGGATGCGGCGCTGTTTGCGGGCTGGCTGACGGAGTTCATCGTCACGCGGGACAACGCCTGACCTTCGGTGCGCGGCGGAGGAGTTGCCGCTCGAGGGGACCCGTTGAGGCGTCAGATCTCGAGGAGCTGCTCGACGGCGCGCTCGGCCTCGTGGACGGCGCCTTCCCACATCTGGTAGCCCATCAGCTCGGCATGGGCGAATGCGATCCGGCCATGCCGGCGCCGAATGACGTCGGCAGGCGCCGGCTGACCGTCTTTCCCGAAGAAGAAGCCGGGCTCGGTCACGACGTAGGCGTGACCCTGCCGGTTGAGGGTTATCCCCGCAATGTCCCGGTCGGCGTCGAAGTCGCCGGCCGCGAACATCTTCGTGAACTGCTCGCGAATGTGCCGCTCCACCCGGGCATACGGCATCATGAACATCTTCATCCGCGCCGCGACGGTCTGGTCCTTCGCGGCCATCCCCGGCAGGCAGAAAGAGTTGTACATCGTCAGCACCGTCGGCTTTTCGGGATCGAGCGGCATCGGCTCCTTGCCGTCGAGGATCATCTGCCGCCTGAGCGTCGTGAACCAGCCCAGATCGTCGCCGAACCAGCGCACCGAGGCGACGCCGAGCTTGTCCATGAATTTCCAGTTCGTGAGCGCGACGTTGATCACCATCATCGGCGCATGGATGAAACTATCCATCGCCTCGATATGGGCGTCGGGCAGATCGCCGACGACGCGCTTGTTCAGGTGCTGCTGACCGCACATTGCGACACGGTCCGCGGAGACCCGGTACATCTTCCCGCCCCTGGCGTAGGTGACGTCGACCCGGTCCGCCGAGTCGGGGGCACCCTCGTGCTTCACCCGCACGACCAGCGAGTCGAGGCGAATGCGGGCCCGCTCCCCGGGCTTGTCGATGACGGACCAGTCGACGGGATTCGAAAGAACCTCGGTCAGGCTCTGTGCGTCTCCGAAGATTCCCGGCATGAAGCGGTGCACGATATGGCGGAGAATGCCGGTATTGCCGCCGGGGAAACTCGCCAGGTGCACGTAGTCGGTCGGGTCGCCGATGCCGAACTGGCGGCCATACTGCATGACCCCCGGCTGCAGGAAATTGAACGCCTGGTAGGCCGAAACGGCGTCGGTTCCGAGCCCGCAGCCCATCGCCGCGGCGAAGGGATTCAGGTAGGCGTCGATGTCCGGGTTGTCGATGCCCATCTCGTCATTGAGGAACTGCTTGTAGGTCATCGAGTCGAGCCACCGGTCCCAGTCGGCTCGCGCCGGCGGCTGCCGGTAAACTTCCATCCAGAGCAGGTCGCTCTTCGTCTTGTCGGAGATCGGGACGTCCCGGAAACGGTTAGACCAGGGATTCACGGCCATCCGGTGGCCATCGTGGTACCAGCCGAGGTCTGTGTCCTCCCAGGTGAGGTGCATCGGCGAGTAGGTGTCCTTGGGAATCCTGAGATCCGAGTTGACCGGCTCCTGCCATTCGAACTCCGACGGCAGTTGCAGTTCGTCCCACATGGGCGAGTACATCTCGATTTTCTTCGACGCCTCCAGGGGCCATACCGCGCCGGTCGAGCCCTGCGGCCCCCAGAGACGGTAGCCGTCGACCTCGAACTCGTTCTGCCGGGCCTCACCGCCGAACATACCGTGATTGTCGATGACCAGGACGCGGGCATCGGGACGGTGCTTCAGATAAGTATAGGCAGCAGTCATGCCGGCAAAGCCGCCGCCGACACACACGAGATCGTAATGCTCCCCGGTGTCCTTTGCCGTACGCAGCATCGCGTCGAAGTCCCGGTTCCGGAACGTATGCGCCTGGTTGACGACGGCATGCGTATTGCCGTTCGCGCGGGCGTAATCGCCGACTCCGCCCGGGCCGGTCCAGTCCGGTCCCCGATCGTTCAGGTCCATCGAGATCTGCTGCGGGAAGCGCGCGTCCGGTGACGCCGCCCGGGCACTACCGATCAATCCGGGTGCGCTCGCTGACAGGAGGGCGGCACCGCTACCGATCAGCGTGCCACCGACGAAATCCCGCCGGGTGATCGTCCCTGGGACGGTCTTGCTTTTTTCCGAACTCATGAGTTCCTCCCACCGACTTCCGTCGCGCTTCCCGTAGACTGCGGCCCGTCGCTGCCGTCAGCGTATCTCGAATTCCCCCGGAACGTACATCTCGCCGTGCGACCACCATTCGCCATCGATTTTCTCCCACAGGAAGAGCATCTTGAACGTAAAGGGGTCTGTCTCCGCTTCGGGCGGCAGCGTGACGTGGAAGTTCACCCAGTCCCAGCCCGCGTCGCCGTTGACGAGACTCGAGAACGATTCGATACGGACGTTGGCCGCGATCACTTCCTCGTAAAGGGGCCGCAATGCATCTCGGCCGACGTGCGTGTGGCCCTCGTTGTCCGTCGAGATTACGTCCTCGGTGTAGAACCGGGTGAGGATCGGTTCGGGGTCGTTGTCACGAAATGCCTGTTCCTTCAGGTCGTATTTCGCACGTATTGCGGTCCTGAAGGCGGCCAGTTCCCGTGCGGACGAACGGCCATCGGCGCCAGGCCGGCCATCGCCGGTTGCGGGCGCCTCGCTGCAGCCGGCGAGTCCGCACATAAACAAGGCCGCGACAGCCGTCAACAGTATTTGCCGAGTCTTGAACATCGGTTTTTCCCTCTGGTAGGTCACGCGACCCGAGTTTATTGGAACACTCGTCCTAGAATTTTTTTATAGTACACTTGTTTCCAAAATACAATCCTCAAAGATCAGCATGCGGCCAACCACAGCCAGGGTCCGGGACGGAACGGCGCGCCGACAGCGCGGCAAGGATCGCGTCGACCGAATCCTGTCGGCAGCAAGAAACCTGTTCATAGCCGACGGCTATGCGGGCCTCAGCGTTCGTCGCGTCGCCGAGGAGGCCGGTATCAGCGTCGGCAACCTGACCTACTACTTCGGCAGCAAGGCGGACCTGTTCCAGTCGATGATCGATCGCGTCCTCGAGGACTATTCGGACGCACTGTCCCGGGCCACCGTTCGCGGCGCCGACGAACCCGTCGAACAGCTGCAAAACTACCTGCGCGAACTCTTCGCCGACTGTGCAAAGCCGGATACTCAGAAATTCTTCTACCAGTTCTGGGCGACCGCGGAGCACGATGCCTTCGTCGCCGGCGCCCGCGAGCGCGTTTACGCGACCTTCGAGCGGGAGCTGACCGGACTCTGCAGGCCGCTCGACCCGGACCTGGCTGACGGGGCGCTGGCCCGACGGGTCGTACTGGTCATGGCGCTCGTCGAGGGCCTGCATGTGGTCCTCGGCAGCAGGCGGCGATCCAGGAAGGCACTGGGAGAACTCGAGACCGAGTTCCTTCGACAGGCCGTGGCGATCATTCGGGCATAAAAAAGCAGGGCCGGTATTCCGGCCCCGCTCCTGTTACGTCCAGGTGGTATCCGGGATGTCCGCGCCTACCAGTTGACCCGAAGTGTCAGGCCCCACTGCTGCGGCGGCGCGTAGACCTGCTCGACGAACCCGGCCGCCCCGAGGTCGAGGTTGTAGAGCAGGTAGACCTCGTCGGTGAAGTTCTTGAGCCAGGCCGCGATCTCGTAGCGCTCCGTCGTGTAGGCGACGCGCGCGTTGCCGACGAAGTACGCGTCCTGCTTGGATACCAGCGAGTTGGTGCCTTCCAGGAACTGGTCGTCGTTCCAGCGGCCGTCGAGCTGCAGGGACACCTCGCCGCTCGCGACCGGCCAGTGATAGCGAACGAGGCCGTTGAAGCTGGTCGCCGGCGCATTCGGGAACTCGGCATCGGTCGTGCCGGTGCCGGGCACGACGGCCGGCACGAAGTCCACCTTCGAATCCAGGAAGGCTGCGCCCATGACGACGTCCCAGTTCGCATTCGCGGTCCAGTACAACTCGACTTCGCCACCGGCAGCGGTGGCATCGGAGTTCGTCACCTGCGGCGTCAGGCCGGTGAGGGAGAACGCCTGGTAATCCTGGTAGTCGTAGGCGAAGGCAGTGGCGTGCAGCCGGAGCGCGCCGTCGGCAAAGGCCGTCTTGACGCCGAGTTCGTAGGCGTTCAGCACTTCTTCCTTGTGCTGGAAGTCTTCGATCGACACGGCCGAGTTCGGACTCCAGTTACCGCCCTTGATGCCGCGGTTCCACGACAGGAACCAGAGCGTGTTGTCGCTCGCCACGTAGTTGAGCTGCAGCCTGGCCGCGAAGTCGCCGTAGTCGATTTCCGGGACACCGGCGAATTCACCGACCGCCTCGTCCGCGAGGTCGAACAGCACCGTGCCGCTCGGGATGCCCTGGTCTTCCATGTTGAAGCTCAGGGTCTGGAACGCCGCGGACTTGTCGTCCTGCGACCAGCGCAACCCGGCGATCACGGTGAATGCGCTGCCGAAGTCGTATTCACCCTGGGCGAACAGCGACCAGTTGCGTGACGACATCTCGAAGTTCTGCGGGATGATGCCCTCCGGCGAGCCGGTGATTGCCGGCCCCTCGACGATCGAGGTCGTGGCCATATCCATGTCGAGGTAATAAGCCCCCAGCTGCCACCGGGTCCGCTCGGTCTCGCCCGACAGCCTGAACTCCTGCGACCACTGCTCGTGATCGGCAATGGTCGTGTACGGGAAGAACACCAGGCCGCCGCCCGCATCCTCCTGGTAGTACTTGTCCATAGACGTGAAGTTCGTGATCGACATGAACTCCATGCCGTTGGCGAGGTTGGAGGTGAAACGCGCGGTCAGTGACTGCGTGTCACGATCGAAGAAAGCGTCTTCGTCGGAGGCGTGCTTCCAGGGGCTGCCGGCGAGAAAGCCGCCATCCAGCGGATCGTTGCCCGGCAGCGGCACGCCGAGGCCGGTGTCCGGGTCCGCATCGGCGAACTTGACGACGTACTGTCCGGACGGCACGTCCTTATCCTCGGAGTAGTAGCCGACCAGGTCGAGCAGCGACGAGGCGCCGATATCGAACTGCAGAGAGCCCCGGATCGAGTAGCCGTCAGCACCGTGCGAATCGCGACCCGCGACCCGCTCCCCGGTGAAGGGGCTGATGCCGGGCTCGACGTAGCCGTCCGACTGCTCCCAGCGCGCGGCGAGGCGGCCCCGCGCCCGTTCGCCGAAGGCACCGCCGATCGCGCCCTCGAAGGCGAGCGACCCGAAATCGGCGATGTCGGTGCGAGCGTAGCCGTTCAGCTCTTCGTCGGAGGCCCGGCGCGTTACGTAGTGGATCAGCCCGCCGGTCGCGTTGCGGCCGAACAGCGTACCCTGCGGTCCGCGCAGCACCTCGATGCGCTCCATGTCGAACATCTGCTGTCCGATCGCGTTCATCGAGGCGATGTAGACGTCGTCCACGTAGACCGCGACCGGCGCCTCCAGGTTGTCCTGGAAGTTGTTCTGCGAGACCCCGCGGATGTTGAAGACCGTGAACGCCGGGGTAAACGTCTGCAGCTGCAGGTTCGGCACCTGCTGCGTAATCTGCTGTGTATTCGTGAAGCCGAGCGCGTTGATCGCCTCGCCGGAAAAGGCGGTGATCGAAATCCCGACGTCGTCGATGCTCTGTTCGCGCTTCTGCGCCGTTACCGTAATTTCCTCGAGCGCTTGCGCCCAGGCTGAAACAGGCAACGCCGTCAGCGCGAGCGTCGACGCGACGACACCGGCTGCCAGAATCCTTTTATTGCTCATTGAATCGTCCCCCGATTACTCAAAATTGGCCGGCATCCTTTCGCAACGCGGCTTGTCTTCCGTATCGTATTTCTCCGGCACCCGCATCTCTTTGCATTTACGGACAAATCGAGCGGCTCAGTAGCCACTCAGCCAGTCCGGCAGGATCACGCCGTTGTCGTCCACGTACCGGTTCCAGGCGGCCTCCAGCTCCGCGACGATCTCGGGGCGGCTCGCCGCCAGATCCCGGCGCTCGGCAAGATCGCCGTCCAGGTCATAGAGCTCCCAGCTGCCCGTCCCGTGCGGCGGCGGCATCCTGACCATCTTCCATGCCCCGCGGCGCACGGAAATCTTGCCGATCGCCTCGTCGACGTGGAGCCGTACGGCAGATTGCACGCCGCCGGCCAGCAGATCGACCGCCGACCGGCCCGTCATCGGCTGGACCTCGCGACCCCGGTACTCGCGGCTCGGGTGCCGAACGCCCGCCAGGTCGAGGATCGTCGGGGCGATGTCGCGCACGAGGACGAGGTCGTCGACGAGCGTTCCGCCGCGAAATCGGGGCGGGTACCAGGCAAAGGCCGCGGTTCGGACTCCGCCTTCGGTCGGAAAGGCCTTGAAGAGGCGGAAAGCCGGCGCGGATACGCGTGCCCAGTTCGGCCCGTAGAAGGTGTAGGAGCCCGGCCGACCCATGTTCTCGAGGCTGAAATCGTGCCGCTGGTCGATCACGGCCCGGATCTCCGGAAACTGGTCGGCCGGCCAGGTATCGTCGAGATCGTGGCCCTCGGCACCGTTGTCGGACAGGAAGATTACGACGGTGTTGTCGAGCATCCCCCGGTTCCCGAGGTAGTCGATCAACCGGCCGGTGTGCCGATCGATCTCGGCAATCATCGCGGCATACACCTCCATCGCCCGCGCCTCGACGGCGCGCCCGGCTTCATCGAGTTCCTTCCAGGGCCGGCCCTTCGGCGAGCGCGCCGCGGCCACGGCATCGGCGGGGATCAATCCCAGGCGCTTCTGCTCTGCGAGGCGCCGCTCGAGCATCACGTCATAACCCTCGTCGTAGCGGCCGCGGAAGGCTTCGAGCGCAGCATCCGGAGCCTGCAGCGGCCAGTGCGGCGCCGAGAAAGCCAGGTAGCCAAAGAATGGGGATGCCGCGCCGTCGACGGGGTCCAGGTACTCGATCATCCTGTCAACGAAGAATTGCGACGAGTAGTCGAACCCGCGCGGCAGGACGTCGATCATCCGGCCATCGTCCCGGTACATCGCTTTCGCCTCCGGATCCGGCGAGTAGGCGGGGCGCATATCCGAAAAGTGGCTCGCATTGGTAAGCATCGCGAACGAGCGATCGAAACCGCGCGCGGCGGGACTCATCTCCGCGTCCTTGCCCAGGTGCCACTTGCCCGTCATGAAGGTTCGATAGCCGGCATCGCGCAGCAGCGATGCAATCGTCACGACACGATCGTTCAGGTAACCCTCGTAGCCGGGTTGGCCCTCCTGGTTCGGGGACAACTCTTCGGCCAGGTTGCCGAGTCCGGCCAGGTGCGGGTCGACACCGGTCAGCAGGCTGGCGCGCGTCGGCGAACAGACCGGTGACGTGATGAAGTTGGTGAACCGCACGCCCTCGAATGCGAGCGCGTCGAGGTTCGGCGTCGGAATCTCGCCGCCGAAAGCGCCGAGGTCCGAGTAACCCATGTCGTCGACGACGACCAGCAGTATGTTCGGCCGTTCCGGGACCGGGTCCGGCTCGTGCTCCTTCGTGCCGCAGCCGCCGAGCGCCAGCGCGACGGCGCTCGCCAAAAGGAACGCGAACGATCCTCGCAACATTCGCACTTGCGGCTCGATACCCGGCCTACTCGTCCAGCTTCGACTCGTAGTGCTTCGCGCCCTCGCCCTTGGCGGCACGTTTGCCGCGATGCTCCCAGTCGCCGCCCATGGCGGTCGAGATGACCTCCTCGGATTCGGTCGGCTGCGCACCGACGTCGTCGCGGATCGGCGTC
>JAZBNZ010000025.1:0-15234 GCA_036350895.1 Woeseiaceae bacterium | reverse complement strand
TCGGCGATACGTTTGTCTTGCCGGGAGCCCGACAGGCCACCGGCAACGGCTCCGCTCGTGCCGCCGTACACGGCACCGCGTCCCGCCGCCTCACCGACATTGCCGCCGAAGATGAGCGCCGTCGCGGCGGCACCGATTGCCCCCGCCAGCGCTCCGGTGCCTGCGCCCGTAGCGGCGCCTTTCGCTGCGTAGCTGTCGCTCGCACAGCCGGAATTGATCAACAGGCATCCTGCGAGCAACACGTTCGCCCAGGGAAAGATTCTTTGTGGCATTGATGTCTCCTGCGGTTCGTTCCGGCCGCGATACGCCTCAGTCGCCGAGGCACTTGCCGGCGTAGGCCTTGACCACACCGGCGTTCTCCAGCTGACACTCGTTGTCGTAGGTGACGCCGTCCATGCCGCAGACGGGCAGGTAGACGCGTTCGCAATTCTCGCCCTGGTCCTCGCAAACGCCGGCGTATTCGATCCTGACGCCGCGGCGCTCGGCCATGCACGCGTTGCTGTAGGTCATGCCGTCCGACCCGCAGACCGGCACGAACAGTTTCGGACACGGACGCACGCCACAGATGCCCTCGGTGAAAGTCGTGATACCGGCGTTCGCCGCCAGGCACTCGTTGTCGTAGGTGACGCCGTCGTCGCCGCAGACGGGCGCGAAGACGTTCGGGCAATTGTCGAGATCGCAGCGCTCGGCCCGCTGCACCGGGACCCGATTGGCGTTCGCCTCACAGCGATTGATGTAGGTTCGGCCGTTCATGCCGCAGACCGGGTCCACGACGGACGGGCAGCCGCTCGGCGTGCACGCACCGAGGCCGGCCACCTCGACGTTGGACTTCTCGGCGAAGCAGGCATTGATGTAGGTGTTGCCGTCGATGCCGCAGACCGGGTCGTAGTCCTCGCCGCATTCTCCCGCCGCCGGCTCGGCAACGTCGCAGACACCGGCGCTCGCGACCTCCACGCCGGCGACCCCGGCCATGCAGGCGTTGCTGTAGGTCTCGCCGTCCGCGCCGCAGACCGGGTCGTATTCCGTCGTGCAGGCACCCCCATCGGCCTGGGCGAGCAGGACCGGCGCGCCGGTCGCAAACAGCGAGCGATAGTCCGAGGCGGGCGCGGCCGAGGCGCATGACAGGGCCAGGAGGATGAGGGCAATTCTCATTACTATTCTTTCTGGTTGGCTGACAAGCTTAGAGTGACTGCGCCGGCAGGAGTTTCAAGCGTCTGCGGCGACTACGGTTTTGCGAGCACGCGGGCGGAGTCGAGGCCCGCTCGATACTCGGCCGGGCTCTCGCGGCTGTCAAGCAGGTCCCCGGGTGCGACCAGCTCGATACCCTCTGCCGCGAGTCGCGGCAGCGCCGCCTCGAGGAACGCCAGCGTTTCCGGAAACGGGTGGCCGATGCCGATGGCCGAACCCTGTTCGCGCGCGAGCCGCTTCAGTCGCTCGAACGCTCGCTCGATACTGGCCGGGTCGCGGTCGCTGTCGAGAAAGACGTCCCGCTTCGCCGCGGGGATGCCGTGCTCACGGGCGATCGCGAGCGCGACGCTGTGGTGGGTCGTGTAGCTGTCCACGAAGAACCAGGTCGCCTGCCCGCCGATTTCCTCCATCAGCCAGCGCATGTGCCCGGGATGCCGGGTCAGGAGACTGCCGCGATGATTGTTCACGCCGCTCGCATGCGGTACGGCGAGCACGGCGCGGCGGAACGCCGCGGAAAAACCCTGGCGAGTCGTGTCGAGCATGATGCTGCCGGGCTCGTCGAGGCCGTCGTCGTGCACGGCCTGCAGCGGCAGGTGGACGAGGACCTCCTTGCCGGCGGCATGTGCGGCCCGCGCGAGCGTGGCGGCGAGCGGCGCATCGGGGAGCACCGCGACCGCGACCGGACCGGGCAGCTCGACGGCCCGGACGCCATCGGCTTTGCGATAGCCCAGGTCGTCGATGATGATCGCAACCCTGGCGTCGGCGGCCAGGAGCGGTGCAGAAAGCAGGACCGCCGCGACCGCGGCGAGGTATCGCGTCATTCGGCCAGGCTGTGCATGACGCCGCGCCGGTCCAGGCGAGCCATCGCCTCGGTGAGCTGTGCATCGCCTTCGCGATCCACGAAACCCGAGAGGGACAGGTTCGGATAGCCCGGCGTGTCGTTCACGTAGACGTCCGGCGTGATACCGGTGCCCTGGATCGAATCGCCGGACGGCGTGTAGTAGCGAGACGTCGTCAGCTTGATCGCCCGGCCCTTCGACAGCGGCATCACGGTCTGAACCAGGCCCTTGCCGTAGGTATTCGTGCCGACGATGAGCGCCCGGCCGTGATCCTGCAGCGCGCCGGCCACGATCTCGGACGCCGACGCGGAACCCTCGTTGACGAGAACGACGATGCCGGACCCGTCGAGGATATCGCCGCGATGCGCGTTGCGGGTAAACCGGGCGTCCGGCGAGCGGCCGTCCGCGCTGACGATGATGCCCGAGTCGAGAAACAGGTCACTGACGTCGACGGCGGCGTCGAGCACGCCGCCGGGGTTGTTGCGCAGATCCAGGACGAGCCCGTCGAGCATGGCGCCGTTCTCGTCGGCAAGCTCGTCGATTGCGCGTGCCAGCTCACGAGCCGTCGTCTCGCTGAACTGGGCGAGCCGGACATAGCCGTAGGCGGGAGCAAGCATTTCCGAGTAGACGCTGGCGACGCGGATGGATTCGCGCCGCATCTCGTGGAGGATGTGCTCATCGCCCCGCAGGACGGTCAGGCTGATCCGGCTGCCGGCGCGG
Source organism: Woeseiaceae bacterium (assembly GCA_036350895.1). Lineage (GTDB taxonomy): Bacteria > Pseudomonadota > Gammaproteobacteria > Steroidobacterales > Woeseiaceae > UBA1847. The sequence continues at coordinate 12,487 of JAZBNZ010000025.1, read as the reverse complement.
CCGCGCATGCGCGCGATCGTATCCTGCAGGTTCTCGGGGTCGACGACGACGCCGTCGACCGCGACGATGCGGTCACCGCTCCGGATACCCGAACGCGCCGCGGGCGAGCCGAGGATCGGTGAGACGATCTCGATCGCGCCGTCGACTTCGGCCACCTCGACGCCGATGCCCGTGTAGCTGCCGGTGGTCGAGACGCGAATGTCGCGGTACTCGTCCGCGTCGAGATACTGGGAGTGCGCATCGAGGTCGCGAACCATGCCGCGGATTGCGGCCTCCATCAGCTCGGCATCGTCCAGCGGTTCGACATAATCCGCCTTGACGCGCTGCATTACCTCCAGGAACAGCCGGGCCTGCTCGAGCGACGGGTCCTCGCTGCTCGCCTCGGCAGAGCGACCGAGCAGGCCACCGCCGATCGACAGGCTGGTGCCCATCACGAGACCGATGACCACGACGAGAATTGCCCGGAGCTTCAGGGACATAGCCTGCCCTCAAATTGCGCTGTCCGACCTTAGCACAGGGCGGGCCGGGCGCAAAAACGATGACGGGTGATTTTCGCCCTAGCGATCGCCGGGCTGCCGCGTCACCCAGGACCGCGGATTGACGGTCCGGGTTCCTTTCCGCACTTCGAAGTAGAGGCCCGGGGCTAGCTGCCCGCCGCTGTCGCCGACCGTTGCGATCACGTCACCCGGCGCCACCCAGTCGCCTGGGTTTTTAAGGAGGGTCTCGTTGTAACCGTACAACGTCAGGTAGTCGTCGCCGTGATCGATGATGATCAAGAGGCCCATGCCGGCCAGCCAGTCGGCGAACACCACGCGGCCGTGATAGACGGCACGGACGTCGCTGCCACGCGGGGCCGCGAGCACGACGCCGTTCCAGGTGAGCGCACCGCTGCGCGGCTGCCCGTAGTCGCGGACGAGCTGGCCCTTTATCGGCCAGGTCAGCCGCCCCTTGTAACTCGCGAACGCTTCCTCCGACGTGATCGGATAGTCCGACAGGATACTCGTCAGCTCGGCGATCAGCCGCCCGAGCTGTTTCTCCTCGGCGGCCAGGCGCTCGATCTCGCGGCTCTCGCTGGCCATCCGCGTCTCGAGCTCGGCGATGAGCGCGCGACGCTCCTCCTGGGCCGAGTTGAGCACGGCCAGTTCGGCGTAGCGCCGCTCTGCGATGTCATCGAGGCGCGCCTTCTCGGCGACGGCCTCGCTGCGGAGCTCGGCGAGCGTCTTCAGCCGGTCGTTGACGCTCCGGATGTTGCCGGCCCGATGCCGGTTGAGGTAGTCGTAGTAGGCGAGGAGCCGGCCGAGCGTCGCCGGGTCCTGCTGGTTCAGGAGCAGCTTGAGGCGCTCCTGGCCGCCGGCCATGTAGGCCGCGCGGACCTGCTCGGCCAGCTCGCCGGACTCCGTCCGAAGCTCCGTTTCGCGGGTCTCTATCTCGCCCTCGAGCTCGCCAAGGCGGCGTGCCGTCCGGTCCCGGTCGCGCTCGAGGTCCCGGATCAGGAGCTGCTGCTCGCCGATCTTCACCTCGGCAGCCTGCAGTTCGCTCGTGACCTTGTCGCGCGCCCGGGTCGCCTTGTCCATGCTGGCCTTGAGGTCGCTGATGCGATCGCGCACGGCCTCGAGTTCCTGCTCCTTGATGCGGGCGAGATCGTCGTCCTGTGCGGCCACCGGGAACGCGGCAAGAACGAGAGCGGCGGCGAGGGCCGGGATGAGCCGGAACGGGCGGCTGGCTGGGGTCATGGGCGCATTCTAGGGTCCCGCCCTCGCCAGCGAAAGCGCTCCTCCGGCGAGTATGCGGGGCCAAGCGCTGCTATAATGCGCGGCCCTTTTTCCACAAGGGCCCGCGAACCCGGCGGCCGCCCGCAACAAAAGCAAGCGCTATCGATGGACCAATATCTCGAATTCGTCGGCAATCACACGATCCTGGTGCTGGCGCTGTTTGCAAGCTTCTTCCTGCTCGTGTTCACGGAGCTCCGCCGCAAGGCCCAGGGGCTCATCAACGTCGAACCCGGCACGGCCGTCAAGCTCATTAACAACGACGCGGCCGTGATCGACCTGCGCAGCGCCGAGGCGTATGGCCGCGGCCACATCGTGGGGGCGAAAAACATCCAGATGGACGAACTCGAGTCGCGGCTCGGCCAGCTCGACAAGTCGAAGGCAGTCGTCGTCGTCTGCGACGCGGGCGTAACCTCCAACCGCGCCGTCGACAGGCTCAAGAAAGCGGGCTTCGAATCGGCCTGGGGTCTCAAGGGCGGCATGAACGCCTGGACCCAGGACGGGCTCCCCGTCGTCACGGGCAAGAAGACGCGGCCGAAGGGCAAGAAGAAAGACGGCAAGAAGGGCTGACATGGACACCCCGGTCGTCTCCGTATACCTCACAGAGACCTGCCCCTATTGCGGCGCGGCGCGCATGCTGCTGACCAAAAAGGGCGTCCGCTACACCGAGCTCCTGGTCTCCCGCGACCCCGCCCTGCGTGCCGAAATGGAACATAAAAGCGGCCGCAGCACGGTCCCCCAGATCTTCATCGGGGACTTCCACGTCGGCGGCTTCGACGAACTCTACGCGCTGGACCAGAAAGGCGAGCTCGACCCGCTGCTCGCTTCGGGCAGCACTGACTAACGAACATCCACTCCTTAATGCAGGAACAGCAACATGGCAGAAACAGACCAGGCCGCTGACAAGCGCGTCTCCATAATCAAGATCTACGTCAAGGACTTCTCCTTTGAATCGCCGCAGGCACCCGCGGTATTCCAGACGAAGGAGTGGGCCCCGCAGACGAACCTCAACCTTAGGAGCTCGACGTCGAAGATCGACGACAACCTGCACGAAGTCGTGCTGACGCTGACCGTCGATGCCAAGGACAAAGACGGCGACAAGACGCACTTCCTCGTCGAGCTGCAGCAGGCCGGTCTCTTCGAGATCACCGGGCACAGCGAGGCCGAGATCGGCATCATCATCGGCAGCTTCTGCCCGAACCTCCTGTTCCCGTACGCGCGCGAAGCCATCTCGAACGTGGTACAGCGCGGCGGCTTTCCAGAGTTCCTGCTGCAGCCCATCAATTTCGACGCGCTGTATGCGCAGGCGCAGCAGCAGGCCCAGGCCCAGGCGGCAGCACAGGCGGCCGAGTCCGGTGAGGGCGGCGCGCCGGGGGCGCATTGAGCTCGAGGGCAGACTCCATCGCCGTCATCGGTGCCGGCTCCTGGGGCACGGCGCTGGCGCTGGCGTTTGCCCGCGGCGGACGGGACGTCCGCATGTGGGGGCGCAACGCGACTCACGTCGAAGAGATGGCGGCCGATCGTGAGAACCGCCGCTACCTGCCCGGCGCCGCGTTTCCGGAAAACCTGACCGTCCACGAAAGCCTCGAGTCTGCGCTCGACGGCATTCGTGACGTCCTCATCGCCGTCCCCTCGCACGCGCTGCGGGAGACCGTGACGTCGATCAGGCCCTGGGTGGCCGACGATACCCGCGTCTGCTGGGCGACCAAGGGCTTCGAACTCGGGACAGGCGAGCTGCCCCACCAGGTCGTCGCCGAGGTGCTCGGGGATTCCCTGCCGCTCGCGGTGCTGTCCGGGCCGACGTTCGCGAAGGAAGTCGGCGAGGGTCTCCCGACTGCGTTGACCGTGGCCGCGAACGACGCGGCGTTCGCCGCCGACCTCGCGAAGGCATTGTCCGGGCCCAATTTCCGGGCCTATACCTCCGACGACATCGTCGGCGTCGAGGTGGGTGGCGCCGTCAAGAACGTGCTTGCGATCGGCGCCGGCATGTCCGACGGCCTGGGCTTCGGCGCGAATACGCGTATTGCAATGATCAATCGGGGCCTCGTCGAGATGACGCGGCTGGGCGTCGCGCTCGGCGCCCGCAAGGAAACCTTCATGGGGCTTGCCGGGATGGGCGACCTGGTGCTGACCTGCACGGACAACCTGTCACGTAACCGGCGGATGGGCCTTGCGATCGCCGCCGGCAAACCCATCGCCGAGGCGCAGGCCGAGATCCAGCAGGTCGTCGAGGGGGTGATGGCCGCCGAGGCGGTCCACGAGGTGGCCGACAAGCTCGGCATCGAAATGCCGATCTGCCAGCAGGTCTATCGCATACTCTATCGCGGACTGTCGCCGCGCGAGGCCGTCGGCGCCCTGATGAGCCGGGAACTCAAGCCCGAGGCGGACGACGCCTCGGCACCCTAGCCGCCGCCCGCGAACCCGTGCTGGCGCCAGGCCTCGTAGGACACGATCGCGACCGTATTCGACAGGTTGAGGCTGCGGTTGCCCGCCATCATCGGCAGCCGGAGCCGCTGCGCCGCCGGCAATGCATCGAGTACCGCCTGCGGCAGGCCGCGGGTCTCCGGGCCGAACAGGAGCGCGTCTCCCGGCGCATAGCTGACGGCGTCATAGCGGGTGACGCCGCGCGTCGACAGCGCGAAAACTCGCGGACCACCGAGGCCTTCGATGCAGGCATCCAGCGACGGCCAGGTCGCAAGCTTGGCGTATTCCCGGTAATCGAGCCCGGCGCGCTTCAGCTTCGCATCGTCGAGCTGGAATCCGAGCGGCTCGATGAGATGCAGGGTTGCGCCGGTGTTCGCACACAGGCGAATCACGTTGCCGGTATTCGGCGGAATCTCGGGCTCGTAAAGGATGATGTGGAACATGATCGCGCGATGTTTACCCGGCGTTATCCTGGGGTCGAGGCGCAAGTTTCCGGGACGGCGCCGTCCGGAACAACTACCGTGATGAAAATTCCGGCTCCATCCCTCGACACGCCTGAACCCGGTTCGCCCTTCGATGACTGACACCAGCACCGACGATGTCGGCTTCTTCCGCCGCGCGCTCGGCGTCTTCGCCTACAGCCGGCGGGCGCTGGAACTCGTCTGGACGACCAGCCGGCCACTGACGCTCACGCTGGCGGTCCTGACCGTGCTGGCCGGGATCCTGCCGGCCGCCATCGCGTGGGTGGGCCAACTGATCGTCGACGGCGTCGTCGCGGCGATCGCCGCCGAGGCGCCCGACATCCGGGGTGTCATGGAACTGCTGGGCCTCGAAGCCGTGATCGTGATTGCGGTGGCAGCCTGCCAGCGCGGCATCTCGGCGAGCCAGTCGCTCCTGCGCGCTCTGCTTGGCCAGCGCGTCAACGTAATGATCCTCGAGAAGGCGCTGACGCTGCAGCTCGCACATTTCGAAGACTCGGAGTTTTACGACAAGCTGACCCAGGCGCGCCGCGAGGCGTCGAGCCGGCCGCTGTCGCTGGTCAATCGCACCTTCGGGCTCGCGCAGAATCTCCTGTCGCTCGCGAGTTACGCGGCGCTGCTGTTTGCGTTTTCCCCATGGGCCGTCGTGATCCTCGTGCTGGCCGGCCTGCCGTCTTTCTTCGCCGAGGCCAAGTTCTCGGGCGACCGCTTTCGGCTGTTCCGCTGGCGCTCCCCCGACACGCGCATGCAGATGTATCTCGAGACCGTGATGGCGCGGGAGGATGGCGTCAAGGAGGTCAAGCTGTTCCAGCTCGGGCCGCGTCTGCTCGAGCGCTACAAGAATATCTTCACGAAGCTCTTTACCGAGGACCGGAAGCTCACGCTCCGGCGCGACGCCTGGGGCTTCGCGCTGGGCCTCGTCTCGACCGCGGCCTTCTACGGCGCCTATGCCTGGATCGTACTCGCAACGATCGCGAAGGAGATCACGCTCGGCGCGATGACGATGTACCTGATGCTGTTCCGCCAGGGCCAGACCGCCGTGACTGCGATCCTCTCTGCGATCAGCGGCATGTACGAGGACAACCTGTACGTTTCCAATCTCTACGACTACCTGGAACAGCCCGTGCTCGCGACACCGGGCACGCAGGTCTCGGGGCCGGAGCCCGCCCGCGGCCTCGAGTTGCGTGGCGTCTCGTTCCGCTATCCCGGCGCCTCGGCGGATGCGCTCACCGATCTATCGCTGACGCTCACGCCCGGGACGAGCCTTGCGATCGTCGGTGAGAACGGCTCCGGGAAGACCACCCTGATCAAGCTCATCACGCGGCTTTACGAACCGACCGCGGGTTCGATCCTGCTCGACGGACTCGATCTTCGAGAGTGGGACGTCGATGCACTCCGGCGCCGCATCGGCGTCATCTTCCAGGATTTCGGGCGCTACCAGTTCTCGGTCGGCGAGAACATCGGGGCCGGCGACGTGCGCTACATCGAGGACCCCGAGCGCTGGACCCGGGCGGCCGAGGCCGGCATGGCGGCACCGTTCATCGAGGATCTCCCCGAGGGTTACACGACGCAGCTCGGCCGCTGGTTCAAGGGCGGCCGCGAGCTCTCGGGCGGACAGTGGCAGAAGATCGCGCTGTCCCGGGCCTTCATGCGCAGCGACGCCGACATACTCGTGCTCGACGAGCCGACCGCCGCGATGGACGCCGCGTCGGAGGCCGCGATCTTCGAGCACTTCCGCCGCATGAGCCGCGACAAGATGACGATCCTGATCTCGCACCGCTTCTCGACCGTGCGCAAGGCAGACCAGATCATCGTGCTCGAACACGGCCGAATCCGCGAGCAGGGCGACCACGACAGCCTCATGGCCGAAGACGGCCATTACGCACACCTGTTCCGCCTGCAGGCGGAGGGCTACCAGTAGAAGTTTGGGATAGTTTGGGGTCAGAGTAAAAACTTCGGTGGATAGTTAGTTTGGGGTCAGAGTAAAAACTTTTTGACCAGCCTCGGGGTAGCGACATTTTCACAGAAGTTTTTACTCTGACCCCAAACTTTGAAGTTTTTACTCTGACCCCAAACTATCTAGCCTTTATAATCTTGTGATGTCCCTGCCTGCCGCACAGCAACGAGACCCCCTGCACGTCGACTTTTGCGGTATGTCGTTCGCGACGCCGATCGTGCTGTTGTCCGGCTGTGTGGGTTTCGGCGAGGAGTACACGCGGGTCGTGGGCTTTTCGAACGCGGACGTCGGCGGGGTCGTTCTCAAGGGCACTACCGGCGCTGCCCGTCTCGGCAACCCGGCGCACCGGGTTTACGAGACCCCGGACGGCATGCTGAATGCGATCGGCCTGCAGAACCCCGGCGTCGACCGGGTCGTGGACGAGATCCTGCCGGGACTGGACTTCAGCGAGACCCGCTTCATCGCCAACGTGTCCGGCTCGACGATCGAGGAATACGAGCGGGTGACGAAGCGCTTCGACGAGTCACCGATCGACGCGATCGAGATCAACATCTCCTGTCCGAACGTCAAGGAGGGCGGGGTAGCATTCGGCAACGATCCGGACATGTCGGCGCGGGTCGTCGAGGCCTGCCGCGCGCAGACGACGAAGCCGATCATCACGAAGCTCTCGCCGAACCAGACTGACATCCAGGAAAACGCACGCCGCTGCATCGAGGCCGGAACGGATGCGTTCGCGGTCATCAACACGCTGATGGGCATGGCCATCGACGCGGAGACCCGTAAACCGGTGATCGGCAACCGCCAGGGCGGCCTGTCCGGTCCGGCGATCAAGCCGATCGCCCTGCTCAAGACCGCGCAGGTCTACGAGGTCGCGAAACCGCACCACGTGCCGATCATCGGCCAGGGCGGCATCGTTTCGGCGACCGACGCAATCGAATTCCTCATTGCCGGGGCCTCCGCGGTCGGTGTCGGCACCGCGCTGTTTTACGATCCGCTCGTGTGCAGGAAGATCAACGCCGGTATCCGTGACTACCTCGCGCGGCACGGCTTCGCATCGGTAGCCGACCTGACCGGCTCGCTGCGATAGCTACGATCGACGTCGCTGCCCGACCCGCCAAGGAATCGAAGACGATGGACCTCGAACTGAAAGACCGGGTAATCATGGTTGCCGCTGCCAGCCGTGGCATCGGCCATGGCATCGCCGAGGCGGCGGCGAAGGAGGGCGCCCGGCTCTCGATCGCGAGTCGCTCGCGTGACGACATCGAGACCGCGGCCCGGCAATTGCGCGAGCGCCACGGCATCGACTGCAGGGCTTACGTCATGGATGCCGCCGACGCCCGCTCCATCAAGGCCTGGGCCGACGCGACGTCCAGGGACCTCGGCGCACCGCATGGCCTGGTCGTCAATGCCGGCGGCCCGCCTCCGGGTAACTTCGACGCGTTCGACGACACCCAGTGGGCACAGGCCTGTGATCTTACGCTGATGAGCGCCGTGCGGATGATCCGCTGCGTGCTGCCGCCGATGCGCCAACGCGGGTCCGGATCGATACTGACGGTCACGTCGACGACGATAAAGGAGCCGCTGGACAACCTGCTCCTCTCTAACGTCTTCCGGGCGGGCGTCGTCGCGCTCGTCAAGAGTCTTTCGAATGAACTCGGGCCCGCAGGCATCCGCGTCAACAACCTGGTACCGGGCCGCATCGATACCCAGCGGGTTCGTGCGCTGGACGAAGCCAGCGCCGCAAGGCAGGGCATCAGCGTGGACTCGGAGCGGGCAGCGCAATTCGCCCGCATCCCGCTCGGCGGTTACGGCGCCACCGCGGACATGGGCTCGGCGGCCGCTTTCCTGCTGTCGGATGCGGCCCGATATATCACCGGGTCGACGCTCATCGTCGACGGGGGGCTGACGCGCAGCGTGTTCTGAGCGGCCCGACGGACAGCCGGGCCGGACGTGTTCAGTCCTTCAATGCGCTGTGGCAGGCCGCGCAGTTGCCCAGGAATTCCGCGTAAATCTCGGCTTCCTGGTTTGCGTCCACGACGGTCGTTGCGTTTGCCCCGAGCTGGTGGATGCGCCGTGACATGCCGACCACCGCGTCGTCACCGGAATGCTCGCCCATCGCGGCCGGCTTGATCGGTGACTCGAACAGCAGGTCCGCGCCGCGGCTCCACGCATAGCGCGATGGTCCAATGAGGCCTTCCCACATCCGATCCGCGGCCCACTGGTGGCGCTGCATGTGTGCACCGGTCTTGCTGTCGTCCGAAGGCTCGGGCGGCATGTCGAATTCGACCGTGACATCGTTGGCAGAGTGGCAACCACCACAGGCGAGCCCGAGCTCACTCGTAGCGCTGGCTGCCGACATCAGGTCGGAGGCGTCGAGTACGCCCTGGGCTGCTTCGCGCATCGCATCGACATACGGCGACCATGCGGCAGGCATTCCGTCGGGCGCTTCGTGCCCGACGAGATAGCTTGCGGGTTTCCGCGTGCCCTCCAGCGAACCGGCGATCACCGCCTTCTGGATTTCCGTGACGGCATCGAAGTGCTCGTGCATGTGCTTGACGACGCCGGCGTCGCCGGCGAGGGAAAGAGAAGCAGCGCCGACCGTGCCCACGGCACAGCCGACCCACAGAGCGGTTCTGGATACTTTTTTCATTCGTGAAGCGTCCGCCTTCCCGGACGAATTGGAAATACGCGGAATCACGTATCCGGCCCGACGGGTCCTCAGCGCGCCCCCGGCCCCGGCAGCACGCCCGCCAGCACGGACCCGACGACGACAAGGCCGAAGGCTGCCTCGTCCAGCCACGGCTCTGGGCCGCCGCCATAGCCGTAAAGCGCGAGCAGCGCGACGCCCAGGCAGACCATCACGGCGCCGGCGACCTGGCGCACCGCGCCCGGCACCGGGCGATCGGGGCTGCGGCCGCGTCGTTCCAGCGGTGACAATGCGAGCGCGAGCGGCACCAGCAGGGCCGCGAGCGCCCCGATCCACAGCGGCCTCGACAGCCACCAGGCAGTCGTCCCCGGCTCGAGCCCGAAACCGATGCCGCCCGCGAGGTACAACAGCCCGCCGAACACGATCATCACGGTGATGTGCCAGAGGTAGACCGTCATGATCATCGAATTGACGAGGACGGTCCCGGTCCAGAGACCGGCCCGCTCGAGCACGCGGCGCATCGGCGCCTCGAACGAGAGCAGGAAGCCGAACTGCGCGAGGCCGAGGGCGATCAGCGTGATCTTCGGCGGCAGGGTGTTACTCAACCCCTCGTCCGGCGAGCCCACCATCGCGAGCGGATACGGGCCCTTCGTGATCAGGAAATACAGCGCGAGGAAGCCTGCGATACCGAGGACGAATCGCCAGCGGGCGTCCGGCAGCCGGCCTGCGCGCCAGGCAAAACCCAGCTGGTGCACGGTCAGCCAGACCCAGAAGTAATTGCTCCAGCCGAGGAAACGCAGGTCCGCGGCGAAGAACGCAACATCGACCGCGACGGCCAGGGCGGCGAACAGCAGCACCGACGCGTAGCCGAGCCGCTCCCAGAGCCCGAAGGCAACCGGCGCGAGGATCGCCACCATGATGTAGATCGCGAGGAACCAGGTCGGTATCAGTGACGCCTGGGACATGTACTGGATGACCGGCGGCCGGACGTCGAGCCACGTCATGACGAACGCGATGCCTGCCCAGACGATCATCAGGACCAGGACCGGCACGATGAGCCGGTTGAGCCGGGCGATCAGCCAGTCGGCGTAGGCGAGCCCCTTGCGGCGCGCGCTCTCGAGCGACACCGCGTGCGAATAGCCGCCGACGATGAAGAAGACCGGCATGACCTGGAACAGCCAGGTGAGCCATTGCGTTCCGGGACGATCCTTTAGGAGGTGGCCGGTAATCAGCTCGCCGTCCTGGTACCAGGCGGTCGCGATCAGCCAGTGACCGACGATAACGACGATGATCGAGACGGCACGCAGGAAATCGACGTAGCGATTGCGCTCCGGCGGGGTTTGCTTCGCGAGTGAACCCGCGGTCGACCAGATGCCCATCGACACCCTCCGCTTGACTGGTGACACGGAGTTTACGCCGGATGGGCTCGCCGCGTGCGAGTGGCTAGTCCAGGTGCAGCGCCTTCATCTTGCGGGCCAGCGTATTGCGACCCCAGCCGATGAGTTTTGCCGCTGCCTGGCGGTGGCCCTTGGTGCGCGCCATCGCGGTGCGGATGAGCACCCGCTCGAATTCCGGCAGCGCGGTGTCGAGCAACGGTATCTCGCCGTTCGACAGGCTTTGCACGGCCCAGCTCTCGAGGCTCTGGGTCCACTCCGACGTCTTGCGATCGCCGACCTCCTGGCCACCGAAGTCCGGCGGGATATCCTCCGCCGTGATGACGCTGCCCGGCGCTGTCACGGTCAGGCGGCGGGTCGCATTCACGAGCTGGCGCACGTTGCCAGGCCAGTCGTAGGCCTCCAGGACCTCGAGCGCCTCGCCGTCGATCGCCTTCGGGCTGGCACGGAGTTCGTCCGCCGCCTTCGCGAGGTAGTGATTGATCAGCAGCGCAATGTCCTCGCGACGCTGCCGCAGCGGCGGCGTGTTGATGCGAATGACGTTGAGGCGATGATAGAGGTCCTCGCGAAAACGGGCCTCCTTGACCGCGCGGGCAAGGTTCTGGTTCGTCGCCGCGATCACCCGCACGTCGACGCGGATCGAGCGCTGGCCGCCGACCCGGTAGAACTCGCTCTCGGCGAGGACGCGCAGCAGCCTCGTCTGCAACGCCGGCGACATGTCACCGATCTCGTCCAGGAACAGCGTGCCGCCATCGGCCTGTTCGAAACGGCCGATGCGCCGGGCGTCGGCACCGGTGAAGGCGCCCTTCTCATGACCGAACAGCTCGGACTCGAGCAGCTCGGAGGCGATCGCCGAGGTGTTCAGCGCCACGAAGGGCTTGTCGGCGCGCGGTGAATGCTCGTGCAGGGCACGGGCGACCAGTTCCTTGCCGGTCCCCGATTCGCCCGTGATCAGGACGGTCATGCTCGATCCCGATAGACGGCCGATCGAGCGAAACACTTCCTGCATCGCCGGTGCCCGCCCGATCAGCGAGGGAATCGAGCCGGCAGCGGCTTCGTCGACCGGCGCCGACCCGGCGGTCTCCCGCGCGGCCTTGCGGACGAGATCGACGGCCTCGTCGATATCGAAGGGCTTCGGCAGGTACTCGAAAGCGCCACCCTTGTAGGCGGCAACCGCGTTATCGAGATCCGAATGTGCCGTGATCACGATGATCGGCAGCTCGGGATGATCTTCGTGCACCCGTTCGAGCAGCGCGATCCCGCTCATGCCGGGCATGCGGACGTCGGTGACGAGGACGTCGGGTACGTCGCTCTGCATCGCGTCGAGCAGGTGCTCGGCACGTTCGAAGGATCGGGACTCGATGTCCGCCTGCTTCAGGGCTTTCTCGAGTACCCAGCGGACCGACTGGTCGTCGTCCACCACCCAGGCCGTGAGCCCGTGTCTAGTCATCGCTGGCCTCCTGCTCGATCGGAATCCGCAGCAGAAAAACGGTTTGTCCGGGGCGGCTCTCGAATTCGATCAGCCCGCCGTGCCGGCTCAGGAGTTCCTGTGCCGCCGGCAAGCCGAGCCCTGTCCCGTCAGGACGGCTCGTCACCAGCGGATAAAATACGGTGTCCTGCAACTCGGGGGGGATGCCCGGTCCGTCGTCCTCGATCTCGACGGTGGCAATGACACGATGCCGGATCTTGCCGATCGTGAAGTGATGCGTCGCCCGCGTGCGGATCGTGAGCCGGCCATGGCCGTCGAGAGCGGCCACGGCGTTGCGGACGACATTCAGCACCGCCTGGACGATCTGGTCACGATCGAGCGAAATGTC